>JAMCYH010000246.1:800-32537 GCA_023474025.1 Deltaproteobacteria bacterium | reverse complement strand
CCCTGGAGAAAGACGGGTAACCTGGTTACTTCCAGAATTCGTTGTAACATGACAAAACCGTGGACTGGGCTTACCCATCCACTGCCTTCATTTCCTCTAATTATTAGTCCCTCTGCCCCCAACTTTTCAGCCTTGAGCGCATGTTCTGTAGAACCAACCTCAATCAAAACCGGAAATGAAAAACGAGCAAAGGCCTTTTCAGGCAAAGAGTCCAGTTGATCGCAATCTTCAAAAGGGATAATTGCCAGTTTGATTTGATGACCCATTTCTGAAAGAAACCGATCATCAGGATGAACCCGTACCGCATAAGGTGTTAAGACATCCGACATAAAACTGGAAGAATCAGTAGTAGCGAGGTCAATCACCCCAATCCCCCCGAGTTCAACTACCCTGTTTATTAGCCCGCAGTCCCGGTTGAAGTAGGGATTGAGAAAAATTATTGGCGCTGTCATGTTTAATTTACTAATGATACTCATGAGATCACCTTCAACGGATTTACATTTGAAGCTTTGCTGGGCGGTATAGCGAAACCATAGAAAAGGACTTCCCGAACGGTATCTATTTCGGCTGACATAGACTTTTCAGCTCCCTCGCTGAGCCATTTTTGAATCACACCATTTAGAAATCCAATGATTCCATAGAAAACAGTGAAATAGTTCATCTGTTTGAGACGACCAGACCTGGACGCCTTCCAGCAACGGCGTTTAAGTCCTGGCAAGGCCAGAATAAGTTCTTGTATAAATTTCTCGGAGAATTCCCGACCGAAATCCTTATGTTCCTGAATAATGACCTTAAAAAAGGACGAATTTTGCTCAAAGAAACTGAGATACATCTTTATGACGCTTTCAATAATCGTTAGGACATCCTCCTGATTAGCCAAATCCTTACGGGCAAGTTCCACAAACTCAGACATGGTGTCTTCTTTCAGCGCCGTAAAAATGCTCTCTTTGGTTTTGAAATAACGATAAACGGTCCCTTTAGCTATATCGGCTCTCTCTGCTATGGAGTCGATGGTCGAAGCATGGTAACCCTTGTCGGAAAATTCGGTCAAAGCCGCTTGAAGAATTCTACGCCTGACATCCTTTTGCTTCTTTCGTTTGAATGTTTCGCCCTCTGAAGAGCGCTTCAAGCTTTGGAACAAAAGGTCTTCCAAAATAAGTTGTCTGGGAACACCGTGAGCTTCAGCCACATCGATAGCGCTTCTGTAGAATTCACGCATGAGAGTATCGGAGTAGATTGGAGACACTAGTAGGGCTTTTGCAGCGGTGTCTACGAAGTTAAGTGTTATTTCGGAGCGAGAAGCCTCATCGTCTAGAGGAGTTTGGAGTTGGTTTTTAAGAATTTTGATGAGTTCAGGAATAGCGAAAGCGTCGCGATGGGCTTTCGTGTTATTAACGATACTGACGATAGAGCGCTCTATAGAGACATCCATGATCAACTCCCATGAAAAGGAACCGAACTAGACCAGCAGTCGAAATAATGACTGACCAGTGGGTCATAGTCTTCTTGTAACGAACATGACCGATATTTGTCAAGATATTATCGCCCCTGCAACAAAATCAAACCCCCAAATAAAACTCTAAAATTAGTTTATCCTGTGATAGAAGTGTCACCTAAAGGCAAGGTAAAACAAAAACGGCTACCATGACCCAATCCCTCGGACTCAACCCAAATACGTCCATTTTCTGATTCAACAATACGTTTTAGCATTGCAAGTCCAATTCCAGTGCCATCAGACTTCTCGTCCAACTTTACGAAAAGCCTGAATATTTTTTCCTGATTCCTGGGTTCTATTCCCATTCCGTTGTCCTGAACGAAAATAATTAATTCATCACCGTCTCTAGCCGATCCGATTTCTATTTTGGGATCGGTTTGCTGTCCCATATACTTTGACGCGTTCTCTATGAGGTTCTGCATGATGGTCAGCAATTTGTTTCTGCAAGCAAAGATGTTAGGCAAATTGTCCTGAATTGTAACTGAAACATTGTTCTGGGCAATTTTCCCGGCCAGCAATTCAACGGCTTCGCACACTATGTCCTGGAGAGACAATTCACTCCGCTCATCTTTAATAGTCGCGATCCTGAAAAGTTTTAACATGTCTGATACGAGTTCTTCCATCCTAGCGGCTAAATGGACGACAGTAGTCACGCTTTTATTCAATCTTTCCAGGTTCCCGCTTTTGGTGTCTCGTTCGATCCACTTGAGTAGTCCCTTAATGGTAATTATAGGGCTTCTTAAATCGTGCGAGATAGCGTAACTGAGCACCTCAAGATCCGAGTTTCTGGTTTCCAGTTGAGTAATCAATCTTTCCCGTTCGATTTCTCCGACCTTCTGATCTGTGATGTCCCGAATCATCGCCATCTTGGCCATAGAGCCATCAGGGTAGTATATAGGGGTGTTTACTATGTGATAATAATGGTTATCTTTCGGACTCCTAATTTCCCAGCTGACCGTCTCACCTTTAAAAACTCGTTCATTTACGCACCAATCACATACGTGATCCAAACCATGTAGGATCTTGAAGCACTTCTCACCAGATGTTGGTTTTTGCCCTACGCTCTTTATCATCCTGTCATTCATATATTCGATCTCGTGATTTGCAGAGCATACATAAATGAAACCATCAAAAGCCCTTATAATCGCTTCAAGTTTTGCCGAATTTTCAAAACAGACCCGAGCCTGACTCCGAAGCTCTTTCTGCATAGTGCGAAGATGATCCAGTTCCTGGCGCATAAAAGCGATCTGCCAGTTTAAACTCTCAAGACTTGTATCAACGAAACTCATTAGCTGTTTCCATTGTAGAAGTTAGGTGATAAACCTCTAATATATCATCCGCTTCTGTAAATTCCGACACTTTAGGGCAGCTTTTGGGATTAAACCGGTCTTCTGCTCCAGACAGTTAATCATATTTACCAGTGGACAATCGTCAATCTATCTTTCTTTTAAAAAGAGCGGAAGCCCATGCGATGTAAACAATCGCCATAATACAGATCGGGGCCAACTGTGGCCACAATACTTCCCAACCGGAACCCTTCAAGAATACCCCTCTCACAATCGCTATAAAATACCTCAATGGATTCAAATATGTAACATATTGAATGACCTTGGGCATATTTTCTATCGGAAACGCATATCCGGACAACAAGATCGACGGCTGAAGAAACATGAAGGATGATAGAACCGCTTGTTGCTGTGTCGAACAAAACGCTGAAATAGTCATTCCGATTCCTGACGCAGTTATGAGAAACAACAGGAAGGACCCGAAAAAGAAATAGAGTGATCCTCTAAAAGGGATGTCGTAGACGATTAGGGCTAGAGGAGTCACAACAAGCAGGGTGGCCACCTCTATCACAAAACAGGGAATCGTTTTACCCAGAATGAGCTCAAACCGCGATATGGGCGCCACCATGAGCTGCTCAATGGTTCCAATCTCTCTCTCTCTGACAATAACAGCGGAAGTGAGTATTATAGCAAGAGTCAGTAGTATGAGAACCACGACCCCGGGCACGTAAAAATCTTTTGAATTCAAATTCGGATTAAACCAGGCGCGAGAATCGTTCGCCACTTTAGGCAGTATTAGTCGGGGTGTCGTCGAATCGTACAATAGACCTTGCATGCTGTTGATTCGTGATGACAAAATGTCGTCAGAAAATCGCTGCAAAATCGATTGGGCGTACCCAGAGACAGTTCCTGCTGTGATGGTGTCAACTCCATCTATAAGGATACCTATTTCAGCTTTTCGTCTGCCGTTTACTCGCTTTTCGAAATCGGGCGGTATTAAAATGGCCATAGAAGCCAAGTTTCGTTCGAGAAACCCGTCGACCGAGTCATAACTGTCGACATCCCGCACAATCCTGAAGTACCCAGATCTAGAGAACCCTTCCACCAGGTCACGGCTCAATTGACTGTGATCCAAATCTACAACGACGGTTGAGACGTTATTAACATCCAGCCGGCTCGCGGAGCCAAAAATTAGGAGTTGGACGAACGGCGCTATAAATAACATCGTAAGATTTTGACGGTTTCTAACAATTTGTATGAATTCTTTTCGAACCAGCCATCGGATTCTTTGCAGAATTTCCAATACGTTGCGTTTCATAATTCAATTTTTCCCAGTTTGCGCGCAACCAGGGGTGTCAAGACCATCGCAAAAATTACAAGCGCCAGCGTGGGAAAGACTATAGCCCCCCAACCGACCCCTTTGAGATATATGGCCCTCAAAATTGTAATATAGTGCCGCGCCGGAATTATATATGTAAAGTACTGTAATGCCAGAGGCATGTTTGAAACCGGAAACACGAAACCGGAAAGCAAAAAAGTGGGAAGAACCGTTCCAAGGAGGGCCAGTTGAGTGGCAAAAAATTGATTAGAGGCTATTACAGAGACCAGAAAGCCGATAGACATGGCCCCAATCAGAAAAATACTCGAAACGAAAAACATGATTAACAAAGTTCCACGAAACGGTACCTTAAAAACGTACTGACCCATGAGGTAAACCATTAATAAATCTATGTAGCCCACTGCGAAATACGGTACCAATTTTCCCACCACAAGTTCATTTGGTTTAAGAGGAGTTGACATAAGCTGTTCCATGGTACCGGTTTCACGCTCCCTGACAATGGTTAGGGAAGTTAGGAGAGCAGCTATAATCATCATTATGACCGGTATCAGGCCTGGAATAATATTATTTCGGCTCTTCAATTCAGGGTTGTAGACGATACGGATTCTGGGGGCTATTGGAGGTGTTACTCGACCTTGTACGGCCTGTCTCGTAAGCGCCTGTAATTTAAAGTCACTCTCAAATGTAGTAGCAATGGTTTCGAGGTAAACTATAGCAAGGTTTGCCCTAGTTGAGTCGGATCCATCTACGATGGCCTGAACTTGCGTTGAACCTCTCTTTTTTATTTGTTCACTGAAATCAAAAGGTATGATTATTCCTACGCTAATCACATTTCTGTCGAGATCACTGATCATTTGGCGATAATTTTCCGTCTGTTTGACGCAACGGAAATAGCCGGAACTGGTCATCCTGTCGAGAAAGTCACGCGATTCAGGGCTCTTGTTTTGGTCCCAGATGGCAAAAGGAATATTGTCTACATCCAGAGACAGCGCAAAACCAAACAAAATCATAAGCATGACGGGAATCCCGAGAGCAAGATACAGGGACCGGCTATCCCGTATAATCTGCCTGGTCTCCTTTTTTGCTACTGCCAATGTTCGTATGATATTCATTGTTCACAAACGTCCTGATCCGGCGTATCTAAAATATTTTGTCAAGGTTCAAAGCTACTCATTGAGTTTACCCTATAATTTGTTGGACGACGTAAGTGTTACGAACACGTCTTCCAGGCTGGGGGTGATCATTTCGAGTCTCTGGATCGTAATCCCATTATCGTTTAGTATATTGCGAGTCCTTTCTATAGCTTGTTCCGGGCTTCTGGTAACGAGGTGAATAGCGTTCCCAAAAACGGCGGCATCCGAAAAGGTTGAATCCTTTTCCAATATCTCGGAGGCCAACATAAGCTGACTGCATTCAAGATCAATCACATATTCAGGCATCCACTGTTTTTTCAGCTCTAATGGTGTTCCCAGGGCGACAATTTTACCTGAGTTCATAAGCGCCAAACGATTGCAGTATTCTGCTTCTTCCATATAATGGGTTGTCACAAAAATAGTTACATTTTGGGAAGCGAGATCATTTATCAGTTCCCAGAAATTTCTGCGAGACAAAGGATCGACACCCGATGTAGGCTCATCCAGGAAAATTACAGGGGGTTCATGAAGTATAGCGCAACCAAGCGCAAGCCTTTGTTTCCATCCTAACGGGAGAGATCCTGTCAGAGTATCCAACATGTTTGTCAGACCCGCCATTTCAAGCACCCAAAGACTACGGTGGGCCTTTTTCTCGGCATCCAGACCGTAGACTCCACCAAAGAAATCAAGATTTTCTGATACTGTGAGGTCCTCATAAAGCGAAAACTTCTGAGACATGTACCCGATGTGTTTTTTTATTTCTTCACTTTGGCTGTTGACATCATATCCGCTAACCATGGCTTTCCCTGAGGAGGGTGTGAGCAATCCGCACAAAATTTTAATCGTAGTTGTTTTGCCGGCGCCATTAGGTCCCAAAAAACCAAATATTTCCCCTTTTGAAACTTCAAAGGTGACATGATCCACAGCTACGAAGCTGCCGAAAACCCGGGTAAGGTCCTGCGCGAAAACAGCCAAGTGATCCATATTCAAGCTCATAAAATCAGAAATGATATTAATGACGATTTGCCCGATTGGAAAGGACTGAAAGAAAAACATCTTCCATAGATGGGGCCACCGTTTTCAGTGAGTGGATCCTGACTCCAGCCCCGTCCAAAACTTCTCGAACACAGGATTGATCGGTTTCAGCGCTGAGCTGGACATGAAGGCTATCTCCAAAAACGTTAACGTCGATTACTCTATTATCCTTTGTTAAAGCGGATTTTGCGGTTCTTACATCAGAGAGAACAATTTCCAGAATAACACCATTTACCAAGGCTTTTAAATCTTTGGGTGATCCAAGTTCAATAATCGCTCCATCCCTCATGAATGCGGTCCTTGTCGTACGCTCGGCCTCATCCAGATAAGCGGTGGATACAAAAATGGTTATGCCTTCCTTGAGAAGACCATAAAGAATTTTCCAGAAGTCTCTTCGTGAAACAGGGTCAACGCCATTGGTAGGCTCATCAAGTAACAATAAATGGGGGTTGTGAATTAGAGCGCACGTCAGGCCAAGTTTTTGTTTCATTCCACCGGAAAGCGCTCCGGCCCGTCTGTTGGAAAATGGCCCTAACCGACTGAAAGCGAACAGATGCTCTATCCTTTCCGACCTGACTTTTTTGGGAACGCTAAACAGGTCAGCGTAAAACATAAGATTTTCTATGACAGTAAGATCCTGATAGAGCCCAAATCTTTGCGGCATGTAGGCAAAATGTTCCTTAATTTTTTCCGGATCCTCGCGAACTGATATTCCATCAATGTAAGCATTCCCTGACGATGGCGAGAGAATTCCCGCAAGCATCCTCATGGTCGTAGTTTTTCCAGCCCCGTCGGGTCCAATCAAACCAAAAAGCTCTCCCTTCTCGACCCTCAGATTTAAACTTTTGACCGCTTTGGTCTGACCAAACTCTTTCGAAAGTTCGTCAGTGAGAATAACAGGGACTGAAAATTCCTTATTATCAGATTGGAACGAAGGCAATTGCGCTACTCTTTGGGAATGGTATTTTTTACCAGAATATAACCCTCAGCAGGCATCCCTATTTTTAGCTCCTGCTGGGGATTGGGGATGGTAATCTTCACGCGATAAACCTGTTTGACCCGTTCTTCGCGTGTCTGAACATTCTTGGGTGTAAATTCAGCACGCGATGAAATAAAAGTGACCACGCCTTCGTAAATTTTGCCTGGAAAAGAGTCTGTAGTTATATGAGCTGTTTGTCCCAGTTTGACCAGCCCCAAATCCTGTTCCCCGATATAGCCTTTTAACCAGACCTTGTAAATTTCCGCTATTGTAGCGACTGTCGCTCCAGGTAGAACCACTTCACCAAGTTCATTTGCCTTTACTAAAACAACTCCGTCAGTTGGCGCCAGAAGGCTCGAGTGATCAATGTCCAGTTCAATCTTTCTAAGTTCCCACTGGGCCTTTTCCAATCGACTCCTGGCGGCCCTAATCTCCTGTTCCCTGGGCCCCTTTTCCAGTTCCGTCAAACGTTCGGACAGATTATTAAGCTCTTCTTGGGCTACTTTGAAAGCTGTGTGTTTAGTATCAAACAGGGAAGCGGATATCGCTCCCTGCTGAAACAGTGGATAATACCGTTCATACTCATCCCTAGCGTTTTTGAGGCGACTCTCGGCTGCTTTGGCCAAGGCCCTGGCGCTTTCTATTACCTCCTTTCTCGTGCCTTCCTCTAGTTCGTCCAGTGTAGCTCTCAAGGCGGCTATTTCTCCTTTTATTGAGCCTTTCATAGCCTCAAGTGAGTCCGTATCCAGAGTCGATACTATCTGACCTTTATGAACATAATCACCCTCTTCAATTGGCAATGTCTTTATCTGACCTGCAAGCCGAAAGGATAAGTCAACCTCGGTGGCCTCGATATTGCCACTCACAAAAACGGTTCCCGGTGGCGCCCCTTGGTTCTTTATGTAATGAATCACATAAGTGGCTATCGCTGCAATTACACAAATAATTACAATTGGAATCCCAATCTTCTTGATCATAGGGTTGTCTCTGAGAGGTTGAAACTGCTACGAGTCGGAACTTTTTATAATTAACAGCTAACAGCAATGTTTTCAAGCGCGTCTTGAAAATTCGATTTAGGAAGTTGTCGAGTCATAACAAGGACCAAAAAAAGTTCCGAACGAGATGTATGTATTTAATTTCGCGAAAAAATTTTACAACTAATTGTGATTTAAACTCAATTTTCAGATTTGTATTATTAAGTATTTATTAAATTACATTTATTGATACATAATTTTGAATATTTTTTTATTGACAAGCCCAAATCAGTATGATATCCACGGCTCGTCCACCCTAGGTGGACCATCTGGGCGGTGGAGATTTAAGTGTTCGGAAAAGTAATTGATTTTCAAAAGAAAGCTTCGGAGTCCAGTCGACGAAGTGAACTCCCGTCCGAGATAACTACACAATTTAATTCAGAAGTTCTTAACCAAGGCCTGAGACTGGCGGAAGCTTCGCGAATTACACACATAAATTTTGGTAGAGAATCATATTTTGCTATAGTATCTGATGGATATGATAAATTATTTAATGTTCACATTATGCTCGACCCAGATAGTAAGGTTCTTTCAAAGGCTTCCTGCGGATGTTTTAGATCTTCTACACGCACATACTGTCAACACATTGTTTCGTTAGTCCGATATGTCCTACGGCCTGACCCGGAAACTGGACTTCTGCGATCTTTGGGGGATGACTTTCAGGACAGTTTTTGGAACGAAATAAGCTGGTTTGGTTTCAAGAATTTTGGAGATTCAACTCTGGGGTTCAAAGCCCAGGTCAACCATGGTGGAGAAGGAATCCGAATAACTTTCTGTGACAGAAATAAGCACGAAATACTGGCCTTCATGCCTGGGGAACGTCTGGTTGAAGAATTCCTACATGAATTTTACGACATAATCAGACGCGATATAGATGGTACCGTATTCCGTAGGATGTATGGCAGAAAATTGAAAGACCCCAACGTGCCGTCACTTAGGAGACGACCATGGAGATATTCGGATGAAGAATTAGAGATAAATCGCAAGGGGCTGAAATCACTGCGTCAACACGTAGAAGACAGCATGTGGCACACGATTGCAAAGGTGGGTTTTCTTGTTTCAGGTCGTGAGGGAGGTGTTTTCAATTTCAGATTTCTAGAGTTTAAAGAGGAGCTTATCGTAGAAGCTGTTGACGAAACCGAAACCCCTATTCTCAGGTTTATTCCTCCTAGATCTATGATTGGGGCGGTTATCAGCAGAGCCGAGAAAAAGGGTGTAATAGGTAATGATCTACTTATAAATCCACGACCCCTGCAAACTGGTTACAAAATTGAATTAAAGGACTCATCCGAACTTGCGGTAATACCGGTCGTAGAAAATCCAAATGAAGATGTTGAACTGGAAGAACAATTTCTTGACAGGACTGAATTAGAAAGACAGTTGTTTGGGTCATATTATCTTTTTCCCGATCTCGGTTTTTACAAGATCTCCAGCGCTCCACCAGGATTACCCCAAGAATATTTTTCTCCACAGAAAAGAATAATTATTGAGCCGGAAAATATAGGCAATTTTTTAAATTCATGCGGAACTGTCTTAAGGTCTGAGCCTGCAATAATTGTTGATGAGTGCTTGCTAAACCGAGAAACTTTGACGCGTTATAATACATTGGCTGTGAAACATGAAGCTATCTCGGATAATGATGTCACTGTAAAAATTGAATATGAATATGAAGATTTCGCCGTTTCATTGTCAGAAATCCTGGAAGCGAAATCCCAAAATCGGCGTTACGTCGTCCGAGGAAGCAAGTGGATAGATATTCAAAGACCTGAGTTTGCATGGTTGGATGGATTGGAAAAGCATGAAGCCAATCCAGACCATCTGAATCTTTCCAGATCCGAATACCTGAGATTTTTGGCGTTGAATGAAAGGGTCGAAAAGAAATACGCGTCTGCTCGAATTCGGGAATTGGCGACAAACCTCGAAGCTCTGAAGCCACCAACGAGGGTCCCGTCTATTTCGGCCATGAAAGGAAAGCTAAGGTCCTATCAAAAGAATGGTTACGGGTGGCTATGGTTTCTCTATCAAAACAAATTTTCGGGTCTGCTCTGTGATGATATGGGTCTTGGCAAGACCCACCAGATCATGGGGTTAATGACAGGAATAATTAATAAATTTCAGGGAAAACTGGAAAATTTAAGTTTCCTTGTCGTTTGTCCCACAACAGTTTTAAGCCACTGGTACGATAAAGTCATGGAATACGCTCCATTACTCGATCCATACATTTATCACGGGACTGACCGTCTATTTGAAAACGCTTTCAAAGATCATAGAACCATTATCACTTCATACGGAATCGCTTTAAGAGACCGTGAAATGCTTGCGGAATATCAGTTCGAGCTTATGGTTCTTGATGAGGCCCAATCAATAAAAAATAAATCTACTAAAACATATGCCGCAATAAGGTCGCTGAATGCGAAGTGTATCGTAGGTTTAACAGGAACGCCCATTGAAAACAGCGTTACGGAGTTGAAATCACTTTTTGATATTACACTTCCTGGTTATTTACTCACGGATTCATCTTTTGAAAACCATTTTCGAATTCCGATTGAGGAATTTTCAAATCGGGAAGCCAAAGAGAGGCTTTCAAAACTGATCAGGCCATTCACGTTAAGAAGAAAGAAGGAACAGGTATTAACTGAACTGCCACCAAAAATCGAAGACATACGTCGTTGCAATTTAAGTGAATCGCAAACAAAATTTTATAAGGATATCGTCGAGAATCAGGGGCTAGATCTGGTTCAACAGTTAAAAGACCCAGGACAAAAAGTGCCCTATATGCATATCTTTGCGGTGTTGAACTATCTGAAACAAATCTGTAACCACCCAATTCTTCTAGAAAAAAAGAGCACAGATTATACGAAATATTCTTCAGGCAAATGGGATTTGTTCATCGAACTTTTGGATGAAAGCCTGCGTTCCGGACAAAAAGTTGTTGTTTTCAGCCAGTACGTGAAGATGCTTGAAGTTATTGAAGCCTACCTGAGGGACATCGGTGTTCTCTTTGCCACAATAAAGGGGAACACTCGAAAACGAGCTGAAGAAGTTCGCAGGTTCAATACCAGCCCCGACTGTATGGTTTTTTCTGGATCGTTACGCGCTTCGGGCTTGGGAATTGACCTCACAGGGGCTTCAGTGGTAATTCATTATGATCGTTGGTGGAACGCTGCTCGCGAAGAACAGGCCACTGATCGTGTTCACAGGATCGGTCAGATAAGAGGGGTCCAGGTATTCAAACTCCTTACCAGGAATACACTTGAAGAGAAAATAGACGGGATAATTTCTAAGAAAAAACGTCTGATGGAAACAGTAGTTAAACAGGACGACAAGTCTATCCTAAAACATTTTTCCAGAGAAGATCTCATAGAACTCATCTCTTTCTAGCCTATCTTAAACAACCTCAACTCGTGTTGCAGCCCATGTTTGAAAATGTTATACAGCGTCGTGTATAAAACGCGACTTGGAAGCATTCGTTGTTCCAAGGAAAATTCGGCCCGGAATTAGGATGTTTGTTGAGGCCTAAGGATAAATGTGATGGAAAAAATGGTAATCAAAGGTGGTTCACCTCTTCGGGGAAAAGTCGAGGTCAGCGGGGCCAAAAATGCAGGATTGCCCCTGATGGCGGCGGCGATACTGACAACCGATGAGATGACTTACCATCGTGTGCCGGCTCTCAAAGACATTAAGACTACGAAACAACTGCTGCTTCAGTTAGGTGTGCAACTCGATGATTTCACATCAGGCGCGCTTAGAATCAAAGCCCGTGAAATAACAGACCACACTGCCCCGTATGAATTGGTGAAGACTATGAGGGCATCTGTGCTCGTGCTGGGTCCACTCATGGCTAGAGAGGGTAGGGCCGATGTGAGCCTGCCGGGTGGATGCGCAATAGGGGCGCGTCCGATAGATCAGCACCTTAAGGGCTTGGAAGCCATGGGTGTGAATATTGAGTTGGAGAATGGATATATTAGGGCCAGATCTAAACGTTTAAAAGGGGCTGATTTTTCGTTTGATTTAAAAACTGTTACGGGCACTGAAAATTTGTTAATGGCCGCAACGCTAGCTAAGGGCACAACAATCTTAAGAAATTGCGCTATAGAACCTGAAGTGTCAGAATTGGCCCATGTTTTGAGTAGAATGGGCGCCAGGATCCAGGGAGCTGGGACCGACGTCATAGTGGTTGAAGGTGTGGACAAGCTGAATGGAATTGTTCATGAAATCATGCCTGACCGTATCGAAGCCGGAACTTATTTGATCGCTGGCGCAATTACCGGGGGAGAGGTCCGTGTGATGGGCTGCAAGGCCGAACACATCAGCTCGTTACTTGAAACACTTGATCAAGCTGGCCTGCGAGTAGAAATTGAACCTGATTACGTAGGAATTTGCTCGAATGGCGGGATTATGAGCAAGGATGTTGAAACTAATCCGTACCCTGGTTTTGCCACCGATTTTCAGGCTCAGTATATGGCGTTGATGGCTTTGGGTGACTCCACTTGCTCTATTTCTGAACAGGTATTTGAAAATCGCTTTATGCACGTTCAGGAATTGGTAAGGATGGGCGCGAATATAAGAGTATCAGGCCGGTTCGCTAAAGTACGGGGCGTTCCCAAATTGTCCGGAGCTCATGTTCAGGCCACGGACTTAAGAGCCAGCGCATCACTTATTTTGGCCGGCCTCGCCGCACAAGGTGTGACAGAAGTCCACAGGGTGTATCACCTTGACCGCGGCTATGAAAGAATCGAAGAAAAACTGTCTGCCTTGGGCGCTGATATAATGAGAGTCAAGGATGACATGGTCTAAAGGGGCCAGAAAATGCGAACTTCTGAAATTTCAAGGAAAACATACGAAACCGATATCCATCTTAAATTGAATATCGATGGCTCCGGTAACGGCTCAATCTCTACAGGAATTGGTTTCTTTGATCATATGCTCGACCTGTTTACACGGCATGGCTTATTTGATCTCGCACTAAAGGCAGTCGGGGATTTGCACGTTGATTTTCACCACACAGTGGAAGATGTAGGGCTATGTTTGGGAGCAGCCTTTAAACAGGCCATTGGAGACAAATACGGCATAAACCGGTATGGCTTTTCATCATTGCCTATGGACGAAACCTTGGTAAATGTCTCGGTAGATGTTTCTGGACGGCCTATCCTGAACCTTGTCAATCCACTTGAGAACAGAAGCGCCGGAGATTTCCCTTTGGATTTGGTAAAGGTCTTTTTCCAAGCTTTTAGTGGACAGGGAGGGATCACCGCTCACGCCTTTTTGATAACAGGGTCTGATCCGCACCATGCTGCTGAGGCCTTTTTCAAGGGATTTGGGAGGGCGCTGCGCGAAGCTCTGGAAAAGGATGCCCGAGTTCAGGGGATTCCATCAACGAAGGGATCACTCGATTGAACTTTCAACTATGAGGCGGTAATGATCGTAATCATCGATTATGGAATGGGGAACCTGAGAAGTGTCCAGAAGGGTTTTGAGAGAGTTGGAGCCAAAGCTTTGGTGTCGCGTAATGTTGATGACATAACTTTGGCGGACAAACTGGTTCTTCCTGGTGTAGGGGCTTTCCCTGAGTGCATGAAAAACCTTACAAAATTTGGTTTGGTCGAAGCAGTCCTTAATTTTCTGAAATCGGGCAAACCGTTTCTAGGTATTTGTCTGGGCTTACAGCTTTTGTTCGATGAATCTGAAGAGTTTGGACTTAATCCCGGTCTCAAGGTTATACATGGAAAGGTCAAAGCATTTGACCGAAACATGGGACTCAAAATTCCTCACATGGGGTGGAACCAGATTATTTTTGAACGAGAAATTCCCATTTTTCGCGGTATTGATAGTGGATCGTTTTTCTATTTCGTCCATTCATTCTACGTAGACCCGGACAATCTATCCGATGTCGCTTCTCTAACTGAATATGGAGTTACGTTTGCCAGCGCAATAGCTCGTGAAAATATCTTCGCCGTCCAATTCCACCCTGAAAAGAGTCAAAAAAATGGGCTCAAGATCTTGGAAAATTTTTCTCGAATTTGAGACCAATTTGGCGTGGCATGCCGAAAAATATAGTGTCCAAAATTTATGTAACGACATCAATAATATGCTTTAATGTCTTTCTACTGCTTTTTGCCATTAATATGATATTCTCAGGTTTTAACGATGTTGGGGAATATCTCAGGAAAAGAAGAATCCCACCAGGGTCGTCTTACAGTTTAAAAGCTGACAATCCAGCGCTTGAAAAAGTTTATCCTGGCCTAAATCAATCTCAACGCTCGGAACTTATTCGAGAAAGTCGCGCAGTTGGTGAAGGCTACGCTCCTTTTGTTCAATTCAAGGAACTCCCTTTTCATGGCAAGTTTGTGAACGTTGACCCAAGAGGATTTCGCCTGATCGATGGAAAAGATAGGTGGCCGATAGATAAAAACCATTTCAACATTTTTGTCTTGGGTGGTTCCACCGCTTTTGGCTACGGCGTGGCTGATAATCAGACTATTGCGGGTTGGCTGGGAAAAATCCTGAGAGATGCTGGAAACGAAGATACAGTAGTGTACAATTTTGGAAGATGCAGTTATACGGCGGTCCAGGAAGGGGTGTTGCTTCAAAGACTGATATTTCACGGAAATATCCCTGACCTGGTAATTTTCATAGATGGACTGAATGACTTTGCTCATTATGACGGTTTGCCGGGCTTTACGAGTGTGCTGACCAAGTTTATGGATGAAGGAGACAAACCGGTTTGGAGAAAAATATTACTGGAATTACCGGTGACGAAATTTTTTCTAAAATCGTTCAAATCAGATTCCCAGCAAAAAAAAACCGCTCCGGAAAAGGTTATTCCAGCAGTAATTTCCCGCTACAAAACCAACAAGGACATTATCGAGGCCATCAGCAAGAAATTTCAAATCATGACATTATTTGTGTGGCAACCAGTCCCGGTTTACAAATATGATCAACGGAATAACCTCTTTAACAGATTTGATTATGATGGTTTCATGCCGTACCTCAAGTTGGGATATGAATCTATAGTGAAAAATTATGAAGCTGGAGAGCTTGGCAACAATTTCATCTGGTTAGCTGATATGCAGGAGAATCTTAAACAGCCATTATATGTTGACGCGGTTCATTACAGCGCCGAAATGAATGAAATGATAGCCCAGCAGATCTCAAATGCTCTGTCACAAAAAGCAATCCTTTCGCGGAGGAACAAGTCTAGAAACAGTTCTTGAGGAGTATTTTGCAACTAGATTTCGTGTTTGTGGTCCCTGTTGGCAAGTCACACTACGTCGTGCCTCCGGTGGGTCTGGGATATCTCGCTACCGCCTTGCGCAGAGATGGATTCAAGCGGGTGGCGATACTGGATTCGATCAAAGAGAAACTGGACGATTCCAAATTCATAGATCGAATCAAGGCCCTTGGTCCGAAGGTCATAGGTTTTCAGGTATTCTCATCTGATTTTCCGGCGGTAAAAAGACTTTCCCGAACGGTGAAAGACGTCCTTCCGGATTCTTTGGTCGTCGTTGGTGGACCTCATGTTTCCGCGAGAGGGGGGGAAAGTCTTGTTGATTTCCCGGATGCTGATTACGCTTTTGAGGGAGAGGCGGAGATCGGATTTCCACTGTTTGCAAGGCGTGTTATTAAATCTGAGAACATACCACTTGAGAACATTCCTGGACTTATTTACCGAAATGGGGCTGAAATCAAAGCGTCTGGCCGTGTTTTCGTGGAAGATCTCGACAAACTCGGTTTCCCTGCCTGGGATCTGATGGCGCCAAATTCATATCCCGACGCTCCTCAAGGAGCATTTTATAAAAAATTCCCGATAGCTCCGATTGCGACATCTAGAGGTTGTTCGTATACTTGCGCATTTTGTGGCTCCCCGGTAAACATGGGTAACAGACTCCGTCTTCGTAGCCTGCAAAGCGTGATAGCTGAGATGGAATTTCTATATGATCACTATGAAGTCCGGGAATTCCATTTCATAGATGACATGTTTAACGCTTCGAAAAAGAGAGTTATAGAATTTGCCAGAATGCTGGCGGACAAGAATTGGGATATCAGCTATACTTTCCCTAATGGTTTGCGGCTTAACACTCTAGATGAAGAATCGCTGGCCTGGATGAAAAAAACAGGAGCCTACGGCTTTACGGTTGGGATTGAGTCAGGGTCTCAACGAATCCTTGACAAGATGAACAAGAAACTGACGATCGAAATGATAAGGGAAAAAGTGAACCTAATAGCTCGGGCAGGAATTGAACCGAGTGGTTTCTTTCTGCTTGGTTTTCCTGGTGAAACCAAAGAAGATATGGAGAGGACCCTCCAATTTGCAAAAAGTCTGCCGTTAAAAAGGGCTCACTTTAGCAATTTTCTCCCTTTGCCAGGCACATTGGCTACAAAAAGGCTTTTGGATTCAGGGGAACTAGATTCTCTAAACTGGGAGGAACTGGCATATTCAAATACGCCGTATTCTCCGCAGGGTATAACCAAGGATGAGTTGAAAGCTTTTCAGAGGCGTGCGTTTCTAGAGTTTTACCTTCGTCCGGTAACCCTTTTTAAAATGGTTCGAGAAATAAAAAGCTGGTTTCATCTAAAAAGTATCATTCTGAGGGCAAAAGATTATCTTGTTTCTCACTAGTAGTGGTTCAATAGTCGTCTCATTGTGGATAGACTTCTCCTTTTGTATTAATCAGGTTCGGGAGCATGTCTGAGCCTCACAGTGTTCTAATTGTCGGGGCAGGTGTTACTGGACTGGTTGCCGCCTTGCGTTTGGTTCGTCAAGGTTTAAACGTAACACTTGTAGAGACCTCAGGAAATGTGGGGGGGTTGGCTGGTCATGTGATGTCGGAAGGGAAGCAACCTGTAGAAAAGTACTACCATTTTATATGTCGAGAGGACCTGGATTTAATACGATTTATTGACGATATTGGTTTGACGGAGAAAATTAGCTGGCGGAAGGCCAAGACCGGGATTTTCATAGAAAACAAAATATATCCTTTTAATACTCCCCAGGATTTGCTCGCTTTTAGTCCAATTCCAGTTTCCAGTAGACTGCGATTTGGATTTCATATAGTCACTTCACAATTTCAGAAAAACTGGAAGGGCCTTGATAAGAAATCCGCCAAACCGTGGCTAATAAATAGAACCGGTATGTCAGCCTATATGGCTGTGTGGGACCCTTTGTTAAGAATAAAATTTGGCGCCTTTCATGAAGAAATTTCAGCCGCATGGGTTTGGCATAGAATCCACAGAGTATCAAGATCCCGTGAAAACTTCTTTGACGCCAGTAGTAGCTACGGTTTTCTTGAACAGGGTTCCTATAATTTGATTGAGTGTATCCAAAAGCGGTTGTCAGAATATGGCAATTTTTGCCTAAGAACCAACTCCGGAGTTTCGAGTATTTTGATAGATCATGACCGGGTGTCGGGTGTGAGATTTGAGGGTGGGGAGATTGTGAACGGACAACATGTGATTTCAACCTGTGCCATCCCGAATTTTCTGAAGCTCGTGGATTTTCAGGGCCCTTATCGGGAAAAATTAGCCTCGATAAAATATCTGAACATAGTTTGCGCGTTATTCGAATTATCCACCTCTTTTTCTGAAAATTTCTGGCTTAATATCAATGATCCGAGGGTCTCTTTTAATGGGATTGTGGAAACCACGAATTTGAACGCTCGACCAGATCTGAAAGGTCGTCATCTTGTATATATCCCGTATTATTTGAGCCAGAATAATCCGAGATGGTCTTGGGATGACGCGGAGTTTTACAACGAATATATAAGCGCCCTAAAGGTTATCAAGCCAGATTTCAACGAGGATACTATCCTGAATTTTAGAATTTTTAGAGATGTTAACGCACAAGCTGTTTGCAAGATCAACTTTTCAGAAATAATACCAGATATGTTAACACCGATTAAGGGACTGTATGTCACTGATTCGGCCCAATACTATCCAGAGGACCGTACTTTAAGCGCATCAGTTAGACTTGGAGAACGTGTGTCCGAACTTTTGATTCAGCGTCTTTGACTAACAGAAAATCATTTTAATATACTTGGAATCTCAAATCATTAGAAGGTAGCCCAAATATGAAGTTTCGGAATCTAGGTAATAAAATTAAGTCTGGTTATGGCGCATTAGCTCTAATCGCTCTTAATTCTATAATCATGTTTTTGGTCTTAAATTTAATAGCTTCCGCAATTATAGATTTTCGTGGACAACTGAGAAAAAAGGCTGATGCGGCTACTGGTCGTTATAGTTTTAAAAAGTACGAAGATCCTGTGAAAGTACTTTTTCCAGACCTCGAGAAAAACGACATAAACACGCTGTTAACCGAAATCAGACATGTTTCCCAGGTTTTTGACACTTATACTCAATTTAAGGAAAAACCTTTTGTTGGAAAGTTTGTAAATGTCGATGTTCATGGATTCAGGCCCATTAAAGATCAGGGACCGTGGCCGCCCAATTCTGAAAAAACAAATATTTTTGTTTTTGGAGGTTCTACAACATTCGGTTACGGGGTTACGGATCAGCAGACAATCCCTTCCTATATGCAGGAAATATTAACAGCCAAGTATCCTGGTAAAATCCAGGTGTACAATTTTGGCCGTGGCGGCTACATTTCAGTCCAGGAGAGAGTCCTCTTCGAAAAGTTGATCGGATCGGGAATTGTCCCCAATGTCGCAGTATTCATAGATGGGTTAAATGATTTGGGATATGGCGACGATGATCCCCCTCATACAAAGGAATTGACGAAATTTATGGCCGAGGGGGAAAAACCACCGTTCACAAACTGTGTAATGCAGATGCCGATATTCAAGCTAATGTTTGGTCATTCAAATCATGCCAAAGCGCACTCACGCAACGCTAATGAGAAAATTGATAACGCGATTAAACGCTATGAAATTAATAGAGAGCTAATCCAGGCTGTTTCCAAGGCGTTCACTGTTTATCCACTCTTTGTCTGGCAACCTATACCCGTTTACAAATGTGAGGCAAAGTACAATTTATTCGCTACATTTGACTACAATCGATATATGCCATATTTGAAACAAGGTTATGAAAACATGGTTCGACATGTTGCGAATCGCCAACTTGGAGATAATTTTCTATGGTTGGCCGATATGCAGGAAGGTCTTCACAATTCCCTTTACGCTGACGCCATTCATTATAGCCCTTACCTGTGTAGAACCATTGCTGGTAAGATCGTTGACGCTCTCGAATCGAAAAAAGTTTTTAACAACGATTGAAGCGACGCTGATATCTCGAAGATGCTTTTTCAACAGGAACTTGGTCCTAAGCAATTAAAGGGGCATCAGAAATTTAAGAGTTGTTTGAAATTGGTTTTAAGATAACTATACAAAATATCTGCCAGAACCTGGTTTCCCTCTGTTGTGGCATGGTCATGGTACAATTTTCCGAGTTTTGACCTTGACAAGTTCATATCTGCCATAATTTGAACTACGTCGATGAATGGATATTTAGCCTTCGATAAATAATCTGTTAGCCTGGCGACTCGACTGAAACCGTAATCCATTGATTCTTGGATAAAGTCCTTGTGCGGCATTATAACGATCAGAGGGGTAGCGCCTCGCTTGTGAGCGTTTGCTACAAAAAGATCAACGACGTGTTGCATAACGGAAAATGGATAATCTTCGTCAAACAGATTCCAGGGGTAATGCAAGGAACTTTGGGCACGTAATGACCATGGCAAAGATATATAAATCTGTTGAAATACTGGCTTCCTCCAACGTAACAGAGAAGCTGTCCAAGGAAACGATAGCTCCGGTAATTTTTGATCCAGTTGATACCAATAGTCATATTTTGCTAAATCCTCAAGGAATGTCTTTTCGTCGAGTTTTTTGATGTCAGCAAGGCGTTTTAGGGGATTTGGCACAAGTTTTAACTGGTTGTTTTTTTTGATGAAGATGGGTTTAGTGAGTCTCAAAGGGTCATTGTATGTATAAAAAGGTCGGTATATATTGACCACACGATTTATGTTTTCGGGTAAAATACACAACATGACAATCTTGGTCTTGATTTGATTTTGGAGTTCATATTTGAGCACGGCTTGATCGGTTCCATAGCCTCCAACTCCAAAATTAAGAACGTTTTGATTCAATTTGCGAGCAAGGAAAGTTTGCCACGTGCATTCGTCTCTCACGTTCTCACAGTAAGTAAAAGAATCACCGTAAGTAGCTATTGGTGTTTCATAGTACGAGGAGCAGGTAATTCTCTCTCCGTGAGGGCCATGATGATAAGTTATGCCATCAATATTCTGGTATACTATATTTGGCGGATAGTTCCATCCGAGAACGGGGTGAAACATTTTTAAACCGGCGGTGATGGCTTTTTGTTCGCGGATCCCGACAGAAGACGACAATATCTTGGGTCGGGCGCTTGGCATTTCTTTTCTTTGAATCAGGTAAGAGTCGAGATTTGTTTTCCCAAGTCTGGCAATAATTCTACTGGGGATAGTCTTTTTGATCAGTATATAAGAAGAAGCCTCTATCACAATTAAAAGAGGAGCAAAAGCCAAGAACCAGAAAAATATTCTCTTGGCTGGGGTTTTTGGCCAAGTCAAACTCTCTTCCTCTCTAAATGCCCAGTTATTTCAAGTAGCTCAGGACAATCGGAAATGATAATAGTGGAAATGATTTTTTGTTTCAACTATCTGTGTCTATCCAGAAAGTTAACATAATAACCGTGTGCGCCGGGGACCTTGGTCCAGCCTTCCTGAGAAAGAGCAAAGAATTGAGGCAATTTTGCCACGACGGCCTTGAATCCATTGATTTTCAGAACATCCAGCATTTTAGACCTTTCTACAGATGTGCCTCCAAAAAATGAGTCCACTCCAGTAATCTCGGCCATTATTCTCACTCCTGCCATTTTTGCCCAATAAAGTTTGAAGTTTATGGGGGAAAATACGGCCACCTTGTCACCTTTGCCGATGCCATTGGCTTCGAGCGTGTCTTTCATTGCCAACATATCTAAAAAAGTTTCACGATGGGATACCTTGTTTCCGGAGTTATACAATGACCTTACGCTTTGATCCGCTACAAAAATTATCACCATGCCAACAAATATGGCTGCCACGGTAGTGGCTTGCAAGGCAATGGACCACCGGTTTTGAAGATCCGACTCGTTGTATCTTGGGGCCACAGCTAGAGCCGCAAATCCCAGGAACAAAAATGCCGCTACATAACGCATCTCCATAGAGACTATGCAATAAGTCGCGGTACCGGCAAGACAAACTAAAGCCATCATTATAAAGGTGGAAGGGGGAATTATTCTGAGAGGGACAAAACTGGCGGTCCTAAATTGAGTCACAAACCACAACAGCACAACTGTTATTGGCCATAAAATCGCGCTTAGCAACTGGATCAGGCTGCTCCTTATAGCCTTCAACTGGGCTTGTAAATTAAACACAGGGGTAATCCCTAGCGCCCAATAAGCAGGGTCACCATGTGGGTAGGTAGAAAGCCTTCCGTGCTCGTAATACAGTATGTCAGGGTTATGATATATCACTTTCGGATTATGAATCCTGGCTCCTTGGCCAGCCACATAAAAGCTGTAATTGTAGCTACCAACCTCTCCAATTGAAAGCCGCCCAGTTTCCAGAGACTGGGAAATTATAATGGGAGCGCTGACTATAAGCATGACCACAACCGCGGATAGCAAACGCGGGACGGCCTTTTTCAGGGAATTACAGTAAATCCCGGCCAGGATAATCAGAAACATGGAAAAAGGGAAAAAGAAGGTCTTACAAATATATCCCAAGCCACTTGTGAGACCCAGGACCAGGAAGTTTGAATACCTCAGGTGATCACGCTTGATATTTAAGACCGTGACAACCGACAACAAAACAAAGATTACAACCAACATGTCCGGCGCTACGATCTGGATCCGGACCCAAATTAAAGATGAAACTAAAAAAGCCGAAAAACACATCGCCCTCAATAAGTGAGATGGCAACGGCTTTCTAGAAGGATCCGAATCGCTTTCATCTACTAACCTGGAGACAAACAGATCACATGCGGCCATAGCCCCGATAAAAATTATAAAGTTTAGAAACTTTGCCAGGAACAATTCCCTGTCTGGGGTTGTTGGGAAAACGGTCTCAATCATTGCTAAGAGTAAGGAATAACCGGGTGAGTATCCCAACAGGACAGACTCTTTCCATAAACCTGTGCGAAAGGCTTCCGCCATGTCCATGTAGGCTATAGCGTCACCATTAATAAAATGTCTGGTGGTGTAAGAAAGAATAACTGCGCATACCAGTCCGAATCCCCAAAACCCAAGTCGAATACGGAAGTCCCATAATTGAGCGGGCGAACTTCCTTTCTTTGCAAGAACGTTAAATTCCGTAGAGGCCATCGGGTTTATTCTCTCTGGGGTTCTACTGGATGATCCAGTTTTGTACAGATCGCTTCCTGATCATTACTGGCTTGGTCTAGAAAAAGCTATTCATGACATCCTTTAATGTTGTTTCTTGATAAAAATATCTTTACAACACGTCTAAAACACGATGAGTTTTGTCTAAACGGTTTCAGGATCATTGATTCAATAGACTAATTAAGTAATTGTAATATAAATATTATATATTACAACAACTTAAGAAAATAACTGTCAGTCCCTGGAATTAAAATCCAACCTTCATCGACAAAACGCGTCCATTTTTTACCATGAGCGATCACTGCCCTAATGCCCACATTTTTTAAAAGAGTCAAACAATTAAATCGTTCACCTGAATCAATCGAAAAGAATTTGTCGGGATCTTCAATTTCTCCGGTTATTCTTACGCCGGTCATTCTCGCCCACTGGATAGCTGAATGTCCCAGGATCGCAACATGGTCTCCGTGTTTTATACCCATCTTTGACAAAAAATCACTAATCGATACCTGGTCTTGATAATTTTCATGATAGGAAGGCTTGCCTTTTTTAGATTCAAGACCTCTAATTGCCTGATCAATCGAGGAGTTGATAACGTTTCCCATCAAAAACAATATAAGAAGTAACATACCTAGATCGCCAATTCCCCATTTGTTGAAAACTATTCTATTTCCTCCGCGACTCATACCAAAGATCAAACCTACGGATCCGGAAAATAAAAATGGAGCCACATAGCGAGGTTCAGTCGATATCAGGGCAAATAGCGCAATACCAAAAAAGGCAGGGACGCCAAACAAAATAGGCACACCGATCGGTTTAAGCGCCCCGATTCTGAATGAACCGCAGTAAATCTGAAAAATGGCCCAAACCATTATGGCCAGGAGCCATCGTGATTGAGAGACGGTCTCCGCAAGATTTCGTAAAAACATCTTGGCATGGGCCGCACTGTTGTATTTGGGTTCCACTCCAATAGTCCAATAGCAGACATCAAAGGAGCTTGGTCTAGTGCAGAAATTCCCATATTCGTATACATATATTCTGTTGCGGGCGTCTATGATCTTTCCTGGATTGACGGGGCTACCCTGACCACCGATAAGGATTGAGTAGACATGTCGGCCCCCTTCTCCATAAGTGAAACTACCTTTTTTCATAGACAGCGTCACTAGGAGTGGGCCCATTATCAAGATCATGGATAATAGCGCCAAAGCAATTTTGGGGATAGATTTTTTGAATGACCGGATGGAGAAGGCAGCCATTGCCAACAAAACCGGGGAAAAAAGAAAGAGATAAGCTTTTGCAAGGTACCCGAATCCTATCAATACCCCTAAAATAGAATATTTAAAGAATGGTTCGTCATTCTCCCTAATCCACATTATCGTAGAAAAACATAAGAGTATTAGACAATAAACCAGCATATCCGGGTTGATCAAACGTACTCGGACCGAAACAAGTGTTGTTACCAGGAAGATCGAATAAAGAGCAGCTTGTATGAGGGGCCAGGGGATAGGATTTTGTCCAGCTTCCGAGTTAACCTGGTATTCGCGCTTCAAGAATCGTAACAATGTTTCAAGGGAACCCAATGTGGCGAAAAAAATCAAACAGTTAAGGAGCTTAATCCAAAGTATCTCATTAAATGGATTGAGTTGAAGAATGCTTTGAAAAATAGCGATCAGTAGTCCATACATTGGACTAAACGTAAAATTAGCTACATCATGCCAGTGGAAATGTTTTATAGCTTCCCCGATTTCAATATACGCAATAGCGTCGTCATTAATAAAAAAGCGGGTAGAATAAGCGTTGAAGCCCGCTAAAAGCAGGGATGAACACCAAAAAAACAGTCGGATTTGCAATTCAGAGATACCATGGTAAGTTAAGGTTCTTTTGTCTGGACGAATAAGCAATGCTAGCTCCTTAGAAGGCTCATAAATCCCAATATACCTCGAAACACAATTTTCTGGATTTGATTGATTAATGATCTCAACAGTTCCATTTAGATTACACGACACAAAATTACCACAAGAAAACGATCTCTTGACCGCTAATGGAGCTTGTGCATAAATGCGAAATATCAGGAAAAATGTGAAGTCAAAGAACAAAGTCCAGAGGAGGGCGCCTATGAAGGAACAACAACAATTCCCAATTAAAACGGTCTTGAGCCTCAGGCCTTTAATTGATTTCTGGAATAAAACAATGAACTCCTCGGACGCATCGTGGGGACTTTCAGGAGATGAACTCAGTTCAAGACTCGAAGAAGCCTCGGAACTCATGGAGCCTATAACTGACTTCTCAGCTCTTGAACGGCATCAGGCTATCATAAAGACACTAATGTCTGCTTTATTCCCTAGGGCATTTTGGGAGACTCAGGTGTCAGGCGCGTTTATACCGGTCCCTCTGAGACCATTTTTTGTTTCACCACTATTAAAAACACAGTTCCTTAATAGTGACGGTTCGCTCAAAGGAAGACCTTTTCCAGATTCGGAGACTTATGACAGGGTTACGGCTTTAAAGTCCTATCTGTTGGTTCTCAAAAAGTTTTACGAAATCGACAGTGACCTGGACCTGCCTTTAATGAGGGTGATTCCAGACCCGGATACCGGCCTCGATAGATATTATAAGATTCTAATTCAAACGAAATTTGTTGAACCCCAATGCGTTACTCCTGTTGCTGAACTGACTGAGCAGGAAAAGATTCAAATCAAGGAGAATATTTCCGATCTTGATATTTTGAGCCGAATTATCCAGATCGAGAATTTTGAGTTTCATGGTTTCGTAGTCGCATATGCATTTGATGTAACAACCCACGCTATGATTAGCGCGCTCGAAGGTGATCTGGTAGATAGCAGTTCCATAACCGGTGGTTCTGGAATAGCTCGCCTGGAACATAGGCTGCGTACATTGCTGGCTGTGCCTGATCTACAGGCTGGAATCGTAGCGTTTGACCGTGATCAGGCGTTTATTTTTACGGAAAAGGGGGTGACGTTAAAGAACAGACTCTTTTCGTTGTCTAATCGCGTCCCGAAGAGTGTTTTCACAGGGACTAGATTCGAATCTGTATTTCAAACAGATCAGGTTCTCACAATTTCAGATTTATCCGGAAAGGTTATGAATTTGAACCCCGACGTCCCGCTTTTGCAAAGTGACGCAAGGTCTTTGTTATCTGCTCCATTGAAGTATCGCGGTGAGCACATAGGACTGCTGAATCTAACGTCGCCACATCCTTCTGAATTCGGAATCTTACACTCGGGTTTGATCAAGGAAATTCTCCCCATATTCTCTGTTGCTTTGAAAAGATCGATGGAAGAATTCAATTCTGCTATTGATCGAACGATTAAAGAAAAATGTACGGCCATCCATCCATCTATAGAATGGCGGTTTCGCCAGGCGGCAATAGAATCTTTTGAACATTCTGACGGCGAAACAGTGGAGGAATTTACTCCAGTCGTTTTCAAAAATGTATACCTCCTGTACTCTGCTGCTGACATCCAAGAATCAACTATGACTAGAAACATTTGTATTCAAAACGACTTAAGTGAGCAGCTTAAACTTGCCGGCAAAATTGTTTCGCTCGCTATCAGGAAGAAATCGTTCCCTATTCTTGATGAGGTCAATCATCAAATTCGGGATAAAATTAAAAAAATATCAGAAGGGGTTACAATAGCTGATGAAACTCCGATAATAAATTTGGTCCGGTGGGAAATCGAACCTCTGTTTCCATTCTTACGGTCTCTAGGGGCTGAATTGGCTGACTCGATAGATGAATATGAAAAATTGCGTGATCCGATAACCGGCACAATTTTTCGTGAGCGACGCGATTTTGAAGATAGCGTAACTCTCCTAAACAAGACGTTGTCACTATATCTCGAAAAGGAACAATGTCTCGCTCAGTCTATATTTCCACACTTTTTCCACAAACATCAGACCGATGGCATTGATTATGTGCTGTACCTCGGGGAATCGATGTCGGAAAAACTAAAATTTAGCGAAGTCTATGTCAAGAACCTGCGTTTATGGCAACTGATTACCTGTTGCGGAATGGCTTGGCATGCGGGGAATCTTCGTCTCAAGTTGAAAAAGCCGTTGATGATCACCCATTTGGTATTGGCCAATTTTTCGACTGTATCCATTCGTTTCAGATTTGACGAAAAAAGATTTGACGTTGACGGAGCTTATGAGACCGGGCACGAAATTATTAGGTCCAGAATTGATAAAGCTACAATCAAAGTGTGCGATGAGCGGCTTACACAGCCTGATAAAATAGCCATAGTATATTCAAGACCGGAAGAAGCCCTGGAGATGACTCGCCATATCACTTATCTTCAGGACAGGAATTTCCTGAAAAATGACCTAGAATACGTTGAATTGAATGATTTGCCTGGTGTTCCTGGTCTCAGGGCGTTAAGAGTGAGCATAAATCTGAATTCGGTTGAACTTGAAAAGAGGGCGATCGAGACCATGGAGCATGGATCTCTAATTTGATATGGCTTTCAAAATACACATACTCGATAAATTTACCGGTAAACTCTAGGTTTGAAAATTTTAGACAGATATGTATTTAGGGAAGTTTGCGTTTCATTCTTTTTTTGTTTTGCTATCTTCCTCATAACTGGCTTAATAGCGGGCTTCCTACCTATATTGCAGAAGGGTATGGAATCTGGTCTGGAATTAACAATGATTTTATTTCAGGCCCTCGCAAGCGCTTTACCTGGAACTCTCGTTACCGTTTCACCTCTTTCAATATCAGTAGGAATACTGCTTGGGTTGGGGAGGATGGCTTCTGATAACGAGATTTCTGCTATCAAGTCGAGCGGGATCTCCATAGTTCGCCTTTTGCCACCTGTTTTGGCGTTGGGTTTTTTGGGGTTCTTTTTAAGTTTGCTTTGCACCCTCTTTCTAATTCCTAAAGGAATTTCCGAGGGAAAACGTTTGATGCAAGAAGCTCTGACTAAGAGACTGGATGTCGGAATAGAAGAACGAGCTTTTTTCAATTCATTAAAAAATATGATTCTCTACGTTGATCAAGTCGATTCCTCAAATGGTTTAATGAATCGAATATTTATCAGGGAATCATCTCAACCTAATGATATAACGACAATTATAGCGAAAAAGGGTAAGGTTGCGACTGATCCGGAAGGTAAGGCGTTCATTATGGATTTGCGAGACGGAGTTATCCTGAAAGAAGACTCACGTGGTGACTCAACCGGTAGCCTGGCTTTCAAAAGTTATACGTTCAAATATCCTCTAAATCGAATGAGTCTCGAAAAGGAGCAAAAATCACTTGAAGAGATGTCTATATCAGAAATTCTCCAGAGGGTAAGCGTCATCACTGCGCCGAAACCTCAGGACACGGAGCAGCTAAAAATTTTTAAGTTGAGAGTGGATACTTTCGCCAGAATCCTGATACTGCAAAGGTTCGTTTACCCCTTTTCGTGCATAGCTTTAGCTCTGATCTCCTTCCCGATCGGCCTTGTGAGTTTTGGAAAGGGAAAGCTTAACAACGTATCGTTGGGCTTGATAGCCATATTTGTCTATTATGCTTTGACATTGGCAGCAGAGCGCGCTGCAAGGTCCTACCTGGTATCCCCGGAAATCGCTGTTCCATTTCCTCCGCTGCTATTTGTTGCGGCATCAGTTTATTTGATTGATCAGGTCCGTAGAGAAAGGGCGCCGGCATTTTCATCAATCTTTGAAAAATTACTAATTAAATTTGGTAGGCGCTGAATAAAAAAACCGGAAAGTAGACAGACAATTCTTGCGGAACAACCCATATCTGAAATGGACCAGGGTTCAAAACACAATCCTTTTGAGGACCGGCCATGATTGGTAATTTAGGAGAATTAGTCAGGAGCGAATACATCGCTTGTGATCTTTGTGGATCTACAGATCATGAGATCGTTTATTCAAAAATTGATCATGTCACAGGTTTGGAGTTTAACTTGGTAAAATGCGCATGTGGGATGGCTTTTGTCAACCCGATGCCAATAGATGAAAGTGTTCCTCTATTGTATCCTTCAGACTATTTGAACGAAAAGCCTTACTTGGGACAGTTATTTGAAAATATGCTGCGACTATTACCCCAATTGCCAAAAGAAGAACGACGCCTTCTGGATGTCGGATGCGGCACTGGGCATTTTATAAGATGCGCGACTAACGCGGGCTGGAACGCCGAGGGTGTTGACTTTGCCAACTGGGGTGGACCTAAGGATGACTTAAAAATCCGCCTCGGAAATTTCCCCCTCATGAATTTGCCCGAAGGATATTATAAGGTGATAACCTCATGGGCCGTGCTTGAACACGTTCGACGGCCCTCGTTTTTTTTTGAAAAAATCGGAAGACTTCTAAGTGAGAATGGCACGTTCATTTTTACCGTCCCCAATATTGAATCTCCAGGAATGAAATTGTCGTGTGATGAAGATGTTCCCAGACATCTATGGCTTTTTACCCCATCTACCGCAAAAAAATATCTTGCCAGGTATGGTATGGAAGTGCGGGCCATCCTGCACAATGGGAAAATTTACAGATCGTATCCTTTTGGACTGATTAGATATGGTTGGAACGTTTTGGTTATGAAAGATGAGGCGAAGTGTTCCGTCTATCAAAACAAGTCAGTTTCTCTTTTACGAAACAGGTCAGTGGATGTCCATTTCCGGCAATGGATTGGTGAGGTCGTGAAATCCCTTTCTCCCTGGGATATCTTCATTGATGGTCTAGACCTTGCGCTGGGAATTTTCTTGGCAAACATCTCCAAGCTCATGAAAAATTATGGTGTGATTACCGTAATTGCAACCAAAAATGGTGGTGCTTGATCCGAGTCATGGAACGAGTAAATTTCCGATAGGTTTCCGATCTGAAATTTAATAACGGCTGTTAAGTTTTAAAAAAGCCATGGAGAAAAAGGTCAACACCCCGGAGGAGACTGCTATAGCAACTGGTGGGGATTCAGCAAATTCTTGGGAGTATATGATCAGGCAGAATAAAGCTGTAATAACCTCGACAGCTATCAGAACCTTAAAAAAATTGTTGTACAGGACGGGATGATCCGGGACATTAGGCTCGATCTGAGGCCACAAGAACTGGCTAGTCAATTCATAGATGGCTAAGGAAATTATTATTCCCCATAAAACATCGTTAGGAAAATGCGCTCCCACGAAAATCCGGGATAGTCCGACAAGCGTCGCAAATGAAAGTAAAACGACCCTTAACGTACGGGACGAGCTGAAATGTGCCAGCGCAAGGGCAGTTGCAAAAGCTGCTGCGCTATGCCCCGAAGGGAATGAACCGGATCTGAGTAAAGGGCCTACTACGTGAACGTCTGGAAGGAACGCTGCAGGTCGGATCGTTGGAAGTAAACTTTTAATAATATTTGTAGCGACTGATGACGATGCCATCAATATAAGACCGAGTAGTGTAATTCTCGGGTTAACGATGATAAACATGCCAAGGACTATGCCCAATAACAAACCATCTCCGAGCGTTGTCATTGAAATCCAAAAGGCGTCTGATAGATTGGAGTTTAGACAGTTTAGCGACAAAAATAACGGAACATTGTACATGTTTACAAAAAAAGATAATAAAAGCAGTAGAAGTAAAGATATAACGCCACAGGAAATCAGGAAATTCTTATTGTACATTAATATTACGGGCCTCATTATTTGAATGTGAGCTGACCGAATAATAATCAATCTTCTTAAGACAATTCAAGTATGATGGTTCGACGACATCAATTTGATAGCGGGTCGTCGTTAAATCAATTTCTCTCATTCAGAAGTGTTTCTGAAACAAATTTGACCACGGCGTTTGCGATAATTTCGTGGGCCAGTTCATTAGGGTGTTTATCAATAACTCTGCGGGGAACTGATCCCCAATGATAATAATTCCTTGCGTATTCACGTTCCGAGCCTCTGGTTAGCCTTTTGACCAACTCGAACTGAGCATTCACGATACGAAGATTTAAATGGTTCAATGAACCGGGGAGATTAAGAATTGAATTGCTAGATCCCAAAACTACAACAAACATCTGCGAGTCAAATTGTTTACAAATCGAAGCAATTTCCCCGTAAGCCTCGGTTTCAACCAATGCCTGATTTTTCGATGGTTCAGGTATCAATCCAACCAGATTCTTTATTGCAACCAAACTCAAATTGTAAAAGTCATGAAAAAACAGAGGGCATCCAAAATTTAGAGTGAAATTCAACAGACCCCAAAAATTACCATCTGATCTCCTGAATGAAGCGAGATCCTTTTCAAAGATGGCCGTATTAAAATCGGGTCTGTGAATAATTAAACTCGATCCACCTCCATCTGAGAAATAGGGATGTGGCAGTAAACCATAAAAGGTCGGCGCGTACCTGTGCTGGGAACGCTGTACAAGCCATGGGGAATATTGCGCTAACACAATTTTGGGTTTTAGCTTAGGAATGAACTGTCTTGCCAAAATTAGCATCTCGGCTAATCCGTAGCTACATCGCCCTGCGTTCAACGGAACCATTTCCAATTTGTCGGCTATCCGATGACAGAATGCTGATTTGGCTTGGACGCCAAATCCGAATGTAAAACTACATCCCAACCCCATAATATAATTTGGTTGACTCTCTTCACTGAGCCTTGATTCAAAAACTTCTTGAGAATCTGACCTGAAACCGTGGGAGTCATAAAAAACTGGAATAGTAGACCCGTCAGCAAGGACCATTGCCCCTGAACTAATGGGGATAGGCGCATACCCCAAAGTTTTATCAGCTCTGTGGACCTTCCCGATCCATCCTGGGAGATTACCTTTAAGCTCACGCCAGAATTTAAAAGACTGAAAACATACGACAACAGTAAACACTATAGATAAAGACCCTGATAATAACAGAATCCATTTAATCCAACATGCTGGCCAACAATTTTTCATGGTCCCCCCCATTTTTTAAAAAACCTTACCTAACGATTATTGTGATTCAATCTCGTTTTCTTCAAATGTTTTGTCATCGTCTTCTGAGGCGTCCGCCCTGGCAATGTCAAGGACCTGTTCACCTGGATCCATTCTTACTAGCGTTCGTCCCTGTGTAATTCAACGCAATGACACCA
>JAMCYH010000246.1:0-790 GCA_023474025.1 Deltaproteobacteria bacterium | reverse complement strand
TCTGAATTTTCAAGACCGAGATTTCCTCCATTCTCAAACGTATGATTTTGGCTCCTGAAGTTAGGATGAGGATGTGGTCCTGATCCTCAACAACTCTCATGGTGACTACATCACCACTCTTTTCGGTGGTTCGTATAGTGATAACTCCCTGTCCGCCTCTATTAATAGGTGGATATTCCTTCAAAGATGTCCTTTTGCCAAGTCCATTCTGAGTAATGGTCAGAAGCGTTCCGGAATCATCAGACACTACTTCCATTGCAATAACTGCGTCATCAGGTCTCATCCTTATTCCTGTGACACCACGCGCTTGGCGGCCCATGGGCCTAATCTGACTTTCGTGGAACCGTATGGCCTTGCCCTTTCTTGTAGCCATAAGTATGTGATTTTCGCCACTAGTCAGGTTGACGTCTACCAATTGATCATCCTGATCGATTGTCAACGCAATGACACCAGTAGACCTCGGTCTTGAAAATTCAGAGATCGAAGTTTTCTTGATCTTTCCTTGAGCTGAAACCATAGTTACAAATCCCTCCTGGCTCAATTCAGGAATGGATAGAACTTTTTTAATAGTCTCACCTTCATCAAGTTTAAGCAGGTTCACAATTGCCCGACCACGAGAGTACGGACCTTCTTCAGGCAACTGGAAAACACGAAGCCAATGGACGCGCCCACGGTTCGAAAAACATAAAAGTTCTATCCATTCCTGAATTGAGCCAGGAGGGATTTGTAACTATGGTTTCAGCTCAAGGAAAGATCAAGAAAACTTCGATCTCTGAATTTTCAAGACCGA
>JAMCYH010000262.1 GCA_023474025.1 Deltaproteobacteria bacterium | reverse complement strand
AATAAGCATTCTTGTATCGGACCTCCGGGGGTTTACAAAACTTACAGAATCCATGGATTCCAGGAAGGTCCTGGAAATCCTCAATCGCTACCTGGAGGTTATGACCGACATTATCTTCAGATATAGTCCCTCTAGTATGAAACAGCTTGAAGTATTGACAAAACAGAGGCACGATCTTCAAAACTTTTTTCAAATAGTGGCTGTTAAAGTGTCTAATAATGTTGAAAGTGTTAGGGAAGCTATAAAAATTCAGCAGGAATCGATAGACTCGAGGATCCGGAATTCTTTTCGGAGCACCATGATAATTGCTATCCTGACTGTTTCAGGGGCTGTTGTCATCGCCATGGTAATTGCGCCATTGTTTGTCCGCCTGATTACAAAACCGGTTGGGGCTCTTGAACAGATAGTAAGACGTAGTCCTTCAGTTGCCTTCCGGTTCAAGGCGGCGCCAGGTTGGCCAATCGAGTATGTATCTGAAAATGTCAGAGAATTAGGCTTTAAGGCTGGAGATTTTTACTCTGGTCGCCTTAAACTGGTCGACGTTCTTCACCCTGATGACAGGGAAATGGTTGCCAGCAAATTGAGGAATGTCTCCGAAACAAGTAATACAGAAAATAAATTCAGCCAGGAATATCGGATAATTACCGGTGCTGGTTCTATATGCTGGCTTGATGAAAGGATGTGGGTTGTCAGGAACGATAAGGGAGATATTACTCATTACGAAGGTATAGTAATTGATATCACAAAGAGGAAACTCGCGGAAGAAAAGCTTGAAAGAGAACGTGCCCAAAGAATTTATGTACTCGAGACTTTCGGATCGTATTTAAGCGATGAAATAGTTACCGAAATACTCGAATCGCCTGGTGGAATTAACCTTGGAGGTGAACTCTCTGAAATAAGCATTCTTGTATCGGACCTCCGGGGGTTTACAAAACTTACAGAATCCATGGATTCCAGGAAGGTCCTGGAAATCCTCAATCGCTACCTGGAGGTTATGACCGACATTATCTTCAGATATAGTGGAACAATCGATGAATTTACAGGCGATGGAATCCTGGTTTTTTTTGGAGCGCCGAGAAGGTTTTCTGATCATTCACGCAGGGCGGCTTTGTGCGCTATCGAGATGCAGAAAGCCATGAAACCACTGAATGAGGACAACATAAAACTTGGTTTGCCTGAACTCAGCATGGGAATAGGAATAAATTCGGGCGAACTGGTCGTGGGAAATATCGGCTCAAACAGGCGAAAGAAATACGGAGCGGTAGGTAGCCCGATTAACGTGGCGTTTCGCGTGCAGACTAAGACAAGAGGTGGAGACATCCTGGTAACTTCATCAGTTCACGAACGCGTCTCGAATGAAGTGATCATGGATTCTGTCGGGGAAACTCAACTAAAGGGGATTGATGGCCCTGTGCAATTGTATCAGGTGATGGGGCTCAAAACAGATTTATCTTGAAAATTACCAGTGGTCTCTCTGGCGTGGTACAGTCCTGTTCAGAAAGGGTCGTATCATGTTTTATCGATGAGCGGCGCATGGGCCGCTCATACTGATAACACTGAATTCTCAGCATTTTATATCCAGCGAAGATATGGGGATGGCACAATGCTCTTTAAATCGTGGTTCAGGGTCTTGGCGGCATGCTGAGGCCAATATGGATCTTTTAGCATTTGCCGTGCAAGCAGCACAATATCCGCCTTACCTTCAGCAATTATTTCATTAGCCTGACCAGGATCGGTTATGAGGCCTACCGCAGCCGTTGCTATCCCAACCTGATTTCGGATGGCTTCGGAGAAGTGGACCTGCCATCCGGGGCCAAATGGGTACTTTTTATGATCTGGACTCCCAAAACCGGAACTGCAATCAATCATGTCAGCCCCGACTTTTTTTAGCTTTTTGGACAGTTCAATGGTCTCTTCTATAGTCCATCCGCCTTCAACCCAATCGGAACACGACAGGCGAACGGCTAGCGGCAAGTTCTCGGGCCAGACTGCCTTCATGCGTTCGAATGTTTCTACCGTAAATCTTATCCTGTTCTCGAAGCTGCCTCCGTATTCGTCGGTTCGCTTATTGGAAATCGGTGAATAGAAGCTGTGGCAGAGATATCCATGAGCGGCGTGTAATTCCAGCCACTTGTATCCGGCTTCTATAGCTCTCTTTGTTGCAGCCACAAATGCGTCCTGAACATCTTTGATGTCCTGATGATTCATTTCTTTAGGTATGCGCCAGAGTTTCTCTCCAAAAGCAAGAGCGCTTGGGGCAACTGTTTCCCAGCCTCCTTCTTCATCTTTAAGGGAATGGTCCCCTTCCCAGGGACGTGAGGCGCTCCCTTTGCGACCAGCGTGCGCCAACTGGATGCCAGGTACAGCGCCATGTTCCTTAACAAAATTGGTAATTCTCGAGAGAGGTTCCACATGCTTGTCCGCCCATAGTCCGGCGTCTCTTGGTGAAATTCTGCCACGCGGTTCGACTGCCGTAGCCTCGGCAATTATCAAGCCAGCCCCTCCAATGGCTCTGGAACCCAGATGCACCAGATGCCAGTCACTCGCTACGCCATCGTTGGAAACGTATTGGCACATCGGAGAAACACCGATCCTGTTACGAAGCGTTACGGATTTGATGGTAAATGTGTCAAAAAGATTTGTCATATTGCTCCCCTGTTTAAGGCATTAAAACTATTTTACCGTGGGCCGTTGATGTCATTAATGACTTATGGGCCAATGGCGAATCGTTCAATGAAAATGTTTTCCCTATCACAGGTCTAATCGTCCCGTTTTCCAGACCTGCCCCCAAAGCGGCGTGGATAGTCGCAAGTTCGTCATCAGAAGCGTTGAAAAGTAACACCCCAAGTATGGAAGCGTCTCTCGACATAGCGTCACGAGCATCAATTTCTACAGGGCCTCGGCTTCCGATAACAACTACACGGCCACCTCCTGCAAGAATTTTCAGGTCGCGACCGAGATTGGAATGAGCCGCCATTTCGAGAATTATATCGACGCCGACACCATTTGTCTTTGTGATAATCTGTTCAAAATGATCATCAATTCGGTGGTTGAAGACGTGGCGCGCTCCCTGTGCGATGAGAAATTCAAGGCCAGTATCAGATCCTGCCGTTGCCATAACATTCATACCGTGAGAGCGAGCCAACTGGATGGCCGCTATCCCTACCCCTCCTGTTCCACCATGAATCAGAACGGTGTCTCCTGGTTTGGCGAATGCTCTATGGAAAAGCGCTCTGTACGCGATGCCGTATGGCACCCCCAGGGATGCCCCCTGTTCAAATGAAACCTGATCTGGTAACGCATGCGTATGCGATTCGAGGCATAAAGCATATTCAGCGTACGTTCCGCTGATGCTGCCTGCAATATAGACTCGGTCTCCAGCCGAGAAACGTTTAACTCGCGGTCCGACCGCCTGAACTACCCCAGCGCCATCCATGCCTGGAGTATAAGGTAACTCCGGCTTTTTGGCGTACTGGCCGGACCGGATATATGTATCCACTGGATTGACTCCCGCTGCTCTCACAGCAATAAGAACCTGTTCATGCAAAGGCTCTGGAATAGAAATGTCCTCCACCTTCATGACATCAGGGTCGCCAAATTGCCGAACAATTATTGCCTTCATCCGGATCTCCTGTTTAGCCTTCGAATTAATGCATTGGTTATGGCGATGTTCTCAATGGAATTTATTTATAAAAGGAGCTTGCAACCACTGTGCGCAGAAAAGCGAATCTCTCCGATGCAATTGCTCCATAATCAGGGATAACATAATTAAGCGCTATTATAATATAATAGTGAGTGTTGGTCATCTCAGTGCGCCATCGACCAATATATCTTCGAATCGTGGCTATATCTGAAGCTCCCATGTCGTATCAAAGAAAGCCTTGTTAGGGAATTTCCCTGCGGGATCTCGGCCCAGCATATTGATCGCGCGAATACGCGAAGAGCTAGAAAAGATCGCGTTTGTGAATCAGAAATCAACATCCATAACGCTCTGAAACATCCAGACCGGGGCGATGCTTTTGGAGGGATTAATACCAAGTTGTACTGTTAGCGGTAATATGATATGCGCCTCCGAATTTATTGAGGGAGGATTTCATGTCCAAGGTTATCAATGCACAGCCCCATCTATCCGAGGAAGAGATTTTAAAACGGACAAAGCGGAATTCAAACAAAAATCCCTGACATAGCCAGCAAACATTTGAAATCCAGAGATCCCGAGGATTCTAGAGCAGTAGTCATCATGGTCCAGGACGAAGACAGATTCGGTAGAATCAGTGATTTTCATCGCTGTTGGGCCCTCCACCCGGCATTCGCCCAATAGCTCCCAGACAGGTCATCAGAGAATATCTGTACGCTTACGCCGCTGTTTGCCACAAATTGGGAAAAATGACATCTCTGATCCTTACGTACGCAAACACCGAGATGATGAACATTTTCCTGAAGCACGTATCTGATGACTTCACCAACTATTTCGTACTGATGCTTATAGATCGGGCGGGTTGACACAAATCTATGGAACTTAAGGTCCCTGAGAGCATAAGATTAATTGCGCGGCCCTCACATAGTCCTGAACTCAATCCAGCTGAACACTTGTGGGAGGATCTGCGTGAAAACGAATTCCACAATAAAGCTTTTGGTTCTTTGGATGAGGTGGAACAAGCGCTATGCGAAGGTTTCATAAGAATTGAATCTGACCCAAAGGCATTAAGTTCGATGACTCTTTTTCCCTATTTAAATATCACTCTTTAGAATACTAATTGGTATGAGGCTCGCAGCGACCGAAATGCTTTAAGAACCTGATACCGAGCTGGGGAACCCAGCTCGGACTAAACAAATTGAAAAAACAGAACAGTTGCCCCAAATAATCAGAAAAAATTGGTCAATCTAATGTGAGAAACAACAAAAGCAGTCTCAATTCTTGCCTACGTTGCTCATCTCCTTCTGCCATTCCTTCCAAAATTTGTTCTCACATTTTTGATTACACACGGCTCGGAGTTGCCAGAGACTATTGCCACCGTAAAACATCAAGTCTCCGGTTGGGTCATTACACACGCTTACACATGCTGTGCGGTCCTGTTCGACGCTTCCATAAGAAATTGCAGGGATGACAAAAAAACTAAAAGCGGTTAACAGGACGGCTGCCAGCACGACGCCTGCAACCAATTCGTAATTTCTTCTTTTCATGGCTAGCGGTCCTTTCTCCTGAGTGGTCATGTATCCTGTAAAATTAGACGCAGATTCTAATCTAAGGTTTCGTTGCGACAGCCACGGCTGTAGGAAGTTTTAGCCTCTAAGGTGTCCTGGAAAGAATATCCGGCACTGGAGGGAACAGCGCACCACCCTTTGCCGCATTCTCGTGGACTTCCGTAGGCCCGGGATTCCCCGCTGGTTCGGTCTGGTGGGCCAGTAACTGAACATCTTCGTAACATGCGATACTATGTTACAAAGGCCATTTGATTGGTGACAATAGATTTTAAACTATCGTCACTCTCAGCATATTGTGATTATTGCAGAAGGACGATGGTGACGGTAGATTTCCTACACTTTACAATTTTATGTTTTATTTATCTCTTTGACCGAAGTGGTCAATCTCACCAGATTGCGGAAAAGCTGGGGGTTTCGCCGGACGTGCCGTAGGGCGGTCCGGCCGGGATGCTGCCCCAGATTGTGGACAAACTGACGCCTGAAGGCTCCCTGCGAATCCAAGACTCGCTTCACCAAGGTTTTGGATTGATTGCGGATAAGCTCTTCGGCAGTTTTGGGAGTTTTGGGGGGAGTATTAGCCTTTAAGTTTGCAAATCCAACGAAATTTTCTCGATAGATCATCCGTTTTTGTCAGGAAAATATCTAATTGGAGCGATAGATAGATCATGTCCTATTTCAGCCATTCCAGAGAAAGTTGTTTGGTTTCTGATTATTGAATAGCCGCTCTAATTATAAGAGATTAAACTTGTTGCGACCCCACTTCAATCAAATTATGTGGTGACTCAGGAATAAAATTGGACCTGTGACCCGGGCTTAACTGCTTGGTGGCTTATGGATTTGCGGTAGATGGCTGAGGATCGAGGTACCTGCGCCATCATTACTGCAAAATCTATACTCCCGGCAAGTCCCACTACTTGCACTCGAGTTTGAAGAGCATACTCCAGCGGTACACGGATCGCGGGCTTCTTCAGAGTTCACAAAGGCTTTATCGTGAATCTCGCACATGTAAGCAAGCTTATCCGAGACGAGAAAGCGCGGACACTGATTATCTTGGATAATGGGTTCACTCCGCCTATCCCGGTTGCTCGCCGAAGACTGACCGCACCGAAAGAGTCAATGGGTCTCCTCTGAACCGTTCATCGACAAGTTTTTGACTTTCCATTATATAACTATATCTTTACATTCGACGGTAGTTTTCCGCGAAGAATGGGCGGACTCCAACCACAGATTTTTTTGAGGAGGTCCATCATGGCAAAGATCGAAGGGATATGTAGAGAGGTTCTCGACAATGCTCAATGGGTCGCTATTGCAACCACGGGAGTTGACGGAGTTCATCTTGTCGGCACTTGGGGTGCATATATCAAAACTATGGGCATAATAGACGACCAAATCATCCTTGTACCGGCAGGAGGTTATCATGAGACGGAAGGCAATCTCGCGAAGAACAGCAGGATAGAATTGCTGGCTGGCACGCGGAAAGTCAAAGGCTTAAACGGACCCGGGAAGGGCTGCCTTATACGAGGAACAGGACAGGTTCAGACCTCGGGGGAACTGGCCGAGGCGGCAAAGAAGAAATTCGTGTGGGCCAGAGGCGTCCTCGTCATAAAAGCAGAAGAGGTGCTCGAACAGCTTTGATTTGAGCTAAGTTGAAAAAAATGGACACCAATGTTTAGATAAAAGACAAGACGGAGGTGTCAGGATGACGAAGTTTAAGATTCCGTATGGCGCTTACACTAAGGAGTTCCGTGAGGATGCTGTCAGGTTGGTCCTAGAGGGTGGTTTATCTGCCGCCAAAGCGGCGGATCGTCTTTCAATGCCTAAATCCACTCTGGAGCGTTGGATCAAGGTGGCTTAACAGGGGAAACTTGATGAAATTGGTAAATCTCAAAGACCTCTGAGTAAACAAGAATTCGAATTGGCCTGAGTCAAACGTGAGTTGGAGATAGTGAAGATGGAGCGTGACATATTAAAAAAAGCGGCAGCGTACTTTGCGAGGGAGTCGCTGCACGGTACCCGGTAATAAGCGACATGCGACTCTTTTTTCCAGTCCCTGTTCTTTGTGAGAGTTCTTGGAGTTTCGTTGAGTGGTTATACTATGCCAGTTGTAGTCGAGAGCCATCTGTTCGGTCTAAAGAGAAGAAGAGACTGGAAGTTGAGATCCAGGCGGCGCATCGCCGTACCTGCAAGACATACGGTCCTGAACGTTTACAAAAGGATCTTTCTGATAACGGGGTAAAGGTCGGTGTGCATCGCATAAAGGGCATTTGCAGGAAACTTGGCCTTCGCTGTATTCAGAAGCGACAGTTTAGAATGACTACCTACTCCACGTCATTCTAAACTGTCGCTGACAATATACTGGGACAAAGATTCTACGCTACTGCCCCTGGTCAGGTATGGGTTACCGATATTACTTATATTCCCACTGATGAGGGTTGGCTTTATCTTGCCGGACACAAGGATCTGTACACCCGGGCGCTAGTAGCGACTGTCTTAAAAGTCAATAGAAGAATAAGAAAAAGGCCTTTTGTTTTTGACCATTGCGTTTAGTATGATTATGGGTTTTCTCATACAGGCTACCAGGGCTTGACAACTATTTGGGAAGATTAGCGAAAATGAATGTGGATAACTAACTAGTTCGAATTCGGGATGCAAGGGCCGTTAGTCCAATCTCAATTGTCACATGGGATGCAATGTTACAAGGGTTATTTTGATTGGTGACGATAGATTTTAAAGTATCGTCACTCTTAGCATATTGTGATTATTGCGGAAGGACGATGGTGACGGTAGATTTCCTATACTTTACAGTTTTATGTTTTTAGATTTTTATCCGCGTAGTTTTTTGTGGATGTTCTGATTGTTAACTCAGATTTAAACCCTAAAGACGATTCGAGCCCTGATTTGCTGACAATTTTTTCAGGGCTCTTTTTAATCATTTCAATACGTTGGTGGAGCGGGAAACGGGATTTGAACCCGCGACTTCAACCTTGGCAAGGTTGCACTCTACCGCTGAGTTATTCCCGCACGAAGGGTAAATATACAAAGACTCGATCTGTTATGTCAACAAAAAATTGGTGAACCGCTACTTTAAATCCTCTGTTTCCCATAGAGACTACCCGAAAAAGAAATCCTTCAAGGTCACGCAAGGACTTCCAGTGTATCACCTGTCCTGATGACGCCTCCTTCAATAACTTTGGCGAAAACCCCCTGTTCAGGCATTATGCATTCGCCGATCTTGTTGTATATGGCACACCTCGTATGGCATTCCTTGCCAATCTGTGTCACCTCCAGGATCGCCGTTTGGCCTATCCTCAAACGATCCCCGATATCAAAGCCAACATGATCAAAGCCTTCAGTACAAATATTCTCGGCAAAACTTCCGGGCTTGACATCAAACCCTTTGTCTTTCATGGTTTCAATCTGCTCGATAGCGAGTAACGACACCTGTCGATGCCAGGCGCCTCCATGGGCGTCACCCTTTAGTCCAAAACCTACCTCAATGATCCCTTCCCCAACATCGGTTTTTGGGGTCCCTTTCTTTTCGCTGGAACAAACAGCTATGACCCGACCACTTGTTCTGGACAAACCTGATGTCGTTGATACTTTTGTCACTAGTCTTCTTCCTCGGCAGTTTTACCCGAAGCTTCTATAATTTTTTCAGTAATGTTTGCAGGGACCTCTTCATAATGAGAGAATTCCATTGAGAAGATACCCCGACCAGATGTCATTGAAGTCAAGTCCGAAGCGTACTTCAGTACTTCTGCCATGGGAACCAGGGCCTTGATAACCTGATTGCCGCCTTTGGCGTCCATACCACTGATCCTTCCCCGCCTCGAATTGAGATCACCCATGACGTCGCCCATACAATCTTCGGGGACAATTATTTCCATATTCATGATGGGTTCCAGGAGCACAGGATTAGCTTGCAGGACCCCTTTCTTGAAACCTTTGGATGCGGCAATTTTAAATGCCTGCTCCGACGAGTCAACATCATGATACTTTCCATCAAATACTTTTACGCGAACGTCTATGACCGGGCACCCGGCCAAAGCTCCAGCCGCCATTGCTTCTACTACACCCTTCTCGACTGCCGGAATGTACTGCCTGGGGATAACGCCACCAACTATTTTGTCAACGAATTCAAAGCCCTTCCCTCGTTCCATCGGTTCGAGCTCCAACCAGGCCACAGCGAATTGACCTCTCCCACCAGTTTGTTTCTTGAGCTTGCCTTCTACCTTTGCTCGCCCTTTGATGGTTTCCTTGTACGGTACTTTTGGTGTTTTAAGATTTACGTCAACTCCAAACTTTCTTTTCAATTTTTCTACTACAACTTCGATATGGACCTGTCCCATGCCAGAAATAAGAAATTCGTTTGTCCTGGAGTCTCGGTTAACTGAAAGGGTAGGATCTTCTTCGGCAAGTCGCGCCAAACTCTGGGTGATCTTCTCTTCATCACCTTTGGCTTTAGGCTCAATCGCAAACGAAATTACGGGCTGCGGGAGTGGCGGCATTGGCAGAACCAGCGGTGATTTCTCGTCGCATAGAGTGTCACCTGTCAACGTTTCTTTAAGTTTCGCGACTGCGACTATGTCTCCAGCGTTAGCAGCCTCAATGGCCTTCTGGGATTTACCCCTCAATATGAATAGCTGACCAAATCTTTCCTTGGACTGTCGCGATGCGTTGTAAAAATTAGAATCGGGTGTAAGCTTACCTGAAAAAATCCTGAACAAACTCAGTCTGCCGGCATATGGATCCGCCAGGGTCTTGAAAACACGAGCGCAAAAAGGCTCATCAGCCGACGGAGTCCTCGAAACTTCGCCACCGGCTGGGGTCAAACCAACTACCGGTTTCATATCAGCCGGAGATGGGCAGGCGTCAGTGATTAGATCAAGAATTGGCTGAATGCCTTTGTTCGTAAAGCCCGAACAGATCATAACGGGCATAAACACCCGCTTCAGTATGCCCTCACGCAGAGCGTTAAAAAGTTCATCAGCTCCGAGTTCTTCGCCTTCCAGATATCGTTCCATCAAACCATCATCTACTTCAGCCAAATCTTCTATCAGGACATCCCGATAAGATGACGCTTCTTCTTTAAGATCATCAGGGATTTCAACCCTGCTGAAATTTTTCCCATCTCCCTCAAACAACACGGCTTTCATTGTGAGGAGATCGATTACACCTTTAAAGTTGTTTTCCTTGCCGATTGGCACTTGCAACATTACTGGTTTGACTTTTAATGCCTGTTTTATGTCTGCTATTACCTTTTCTAAATTGGCTCGCTCACGATCCATTTTTGTGACGATCAGCACTCGGGGGAGTTCAGCGCTCTCAATTGACGACCATACTTTCTCAGTGAGAGGTTTGACCGAATCGACAGCGTCGACGACCAACAGAGCGACATCGACCGCTGTGAGCGCAAATGTTACTTCCGCGCCAAAATTCGTGTCACCAGGCGTGTCGATTATGTTAATCTTCTTTTTTTTCCATTCCACCGAAAAGAGGGCCGAACCAATTGAGATACCACGTTTGACTTCTTCAGGCTCGAAGTCAAAATTGGAAGAACCGTCCGTAACTTTGGCGAGACGATCCACCGCCCCTGAGTCAAAAAGCATGGCCTCACATAAGGTCGTCTTCCCTGATCCGGCGTGGGAGACGACTGCCGCATTTCGAATGTCTTCAGTTTTGAATCGCTTCATAGGCGCCCCTTCGGAAGTGAGCTACCGTCTATAAAATTCGGCGCTCGATCTTAAATGTAAAACTTGAATAAACCACAACTGAGGCTTGTTCGTCAAGGACTGGATATTGAAACGATCAAATTTTGAAATTGATTACAATCACCATAATTTTTTTTGAAATCGCAACATCCATATTAGCCCCCCGCAGCGTTCGCTCAACTCCACCCTGTCAGTTCCGTAATTTCCTGAAACACCCTGTCAGCTGAGATTCCGTCTAGACACCGTTTGTCAGCGCAGGCCGATTTTCTACATCCGAGGCAGGGTAATTCCTCCATGCGAACCACGACGTGGCCTTTCCCATAAGGGCCGATTTTGGCAGGGTCCGTCGGTCCAAACAGAGCGACTACAGGACGCCGCAATAATGCGGCAATATGCATCGGACCAGAATCGACACCAACATATATGTTTGATACCTTGATTAAAGCGGCGGCTCCCATCAGGCTAAGTCGCCCAGCCGCCATCAACGGTTTTTGCTTCATCAGGGAAACAATTGCGTTCAGATAGCCCAACTCTGCGGGAGCGCCTCCAAGGATTACAACAGCGTCCAAGTCATGGATCAGTTTGTCTGCAAGTTCCGCCCAAGCGCGTTCGTTCCAGAATTTTGTCGCCCACCTGGTTGCAGGGTTAGTGTAAATTATTCTCCGCCCAGCGCATATATCTGCTTTTTCAAGGAAAGATAACGCTTCCATTTCACAGTTTTCGGCTATCGATAGTCGGAAATCCTCAGGCGCGGCATCGATTTCAAGAAACTCCGCAAAAGTTAATATCTTATCAATCGCGTGAATTTTCGTTGGTCCGCAACTAATCAAATTTGACTGAAAAAAAGTGTTCAATTCTTTCGCGTCAGCAAACCCCAATCGAAGGCCACTCGGGTTCATGACGACCATTAGTCCACTTCGAAACGACGCATGCAGATCCAGAACCAAATCATATGGATTGTCCATAAATTTCGATCTGAGGGATTTAAGACAACTGAAAGTCTTGGTTAGAGCGCTGAAGTAGACCCAAAAATTCGCAGAAGGTTCTGAAGTTGAAGGAATTTCTACAGATATGATTTCATCAACATCGGGATCATCCTCAATCAAAGCGGCAAGGTTTTTCTGGATGACCCATCCTATATGGGAATCTGGATAATGACGTTTTAAAGCGTGTACCAGCGGGAGCGTATGTATTACATCACCAAGGGAGCTCGGTTTAATTATTAGAACCCGTTTTTTGCTCAGATCCATGAACACCTAGCCTCTCAACGAGTTCTTCGATTAGTTTTTCCGAATTGGCGACACGCAACCCAATCCTGAGAAAGAATACGTCACTTCGCTGTTGGAATTCCGGTGTGAGTTTAACCCAGTCCTTCTCCGTAAAAACTATCGGGACGCCCTTTGCAATCTCAAGTATATGAGTAAGATCTTTTGAACTGTATATGTGGTGGTCCCTGTAAACAATATGACCAGAAATTCTCCAACCGAGGGTCTCGGCTGTTTTTCTGAACCGTACAGGGTTGGCTATCGCTGAGACCAACAAAACATCTTTTCCCTTTAAATCATCGAAATTGCTGGTATGGCATAGGTCGTCTCTCATTAGACCCACCGGGTAGCTCTGGTAGGTGAAATGTTCATGAGATGACAGAAATTCCCGCATCTTTCTACAAGTGACTTCCTGATTACCGTCAACAATTATCATGTCTGCTCGACTCAAAGCTGATAAGGGTTCCCTCAGTCCCCCCAGAGGAAACATGTGATCCTCTCTGCCGGAAACAAGAACAATATCTACGTCTCTTTTAAGTTTAAGGTGCTGGAAGCCGTCATCAAGAACCACCAGATCACTTTTCAAATTCGAGTGAACATATCTAATGCATTTTAGCCGGTCACGCCCGACCATTACCGGAGCCTTGTTCTTCAAATTACTTGCCAGAAGAAATGGTTCGTCTCCGACAATTTTCGCGTCAATTTTGGGAGTAACCGATGTTCCATCGCTGACCAGGAGGTGTTCCGTGGCGTATGAACCCCGGTAACCACGACTAACCACACATGGCCTCAGACCCTGTTCCACCAGTCTTTCAACAAGAAACATGACAAAAGGCGTTTTCCCAGCTCCCCCCATGGAAATATTACCAACTGAAATTACTGGTATTGGGGCCTGGTGACTCGGGACAACACCTAACTCGTGGGACAGACGCCAGGCTGACTGAACCAAAAAATAAACGCCCGCCGATGCGCCAAGAAAAGGGTAAGCGACTCTACTTATTATCCGAGAGGGATCAATATTATGGAGAGCCATCTATTTGGCAATCTCTCTGTTTGAGTTTGAAAATTGAAGATTGTAAAGCCTGGCAAACTCTCCGTTTAAAGCCAGTAATTCACCATGAGCGCCTTGTTCGACTATCCTGCCTTGAGACATGACATAAATACGATCCACATTCTGAATTGTCGAAAGGCGGTGGGCTACAACCAGTGTCGCCCTACCCTTCATGAGTTCTTCCAGAGCGGCCTGCACCGATTTCTCGGAGTCCGAATCGAGATTGGAGGTGGCTTCATCCAGGACAAGAATCGGAGGATTTTTCAGTAAGGCTCGAGCAATAGCTATTCTCTGGCGCTCGCCACCGGACAGTTTGATTCCGTTCTCGCCAATAAAACTATCATATCCTTGAGGCTGGGCCATTATAAAGTCATGGGCGTGGGCGGCCTTGGCCGCCTCTATAACCAATTCCAGCGGTAAGTCTGGCCTCCCGTACGCTATATTATTTCTAACCGTATCGTCGAAAAGAATGGTTTGTTGAGTTACAATCCCAATCTTCTCACGGAGGGATCGTTGGGAAACCGTGCGAACATCTACACCGTCAACAAGCACTTGCCCTTCTGCGGGATCATAAAACCTTGTTACCAGGTCCAATAGTGTGCTTTTACCTACACCGCTTTCTCCTACGATCGCTACCACTTCCCCCGGATTTACCTCAAGGTTGACATTCTTTAGAACGGGAATTGAATCATAAGAAAAACTAATATTTCGAAATTCCACCCTACCCGAGATTTCTCCTAAAGTTATAGCGTCCGGGGCGTCAAGGACATCTGGTTCGACATCGAGAAGATTGAAGATTCGTTCCCCTGCGCTCAACCCTTCCTGGAATGAGTTGTTAACATCACTGATTCGTTTGATCGGTTCGTAAAGCATGACGAGAGCGGCCATAAATGAAAAAAAAGTCCCCTGTGTAGATTCCCCGTTAATTACCTGATACCCACCATAGGTCACGATAGCGCATACGCCAAAACCACCAAGAGCTTCCATCACAGGATTTGACATCGCCCTGACCTTGAACCTGCGCATAAATGCCTTAAAAAGGGTTTCATTAACCTCGGCGAACCGTTGCCGTTCGTAATGTTCCATTGCGAATGCTTTAACTATCCTGATACCTGTAATTGTCTCGTTTAGCCGTTCATTGATCGATTCGAGAGAGATCAGCATTCTTCGGGAATAGCGCTTCATTCGGCGTCCGAAATTTATCAGGGGATATATTGCCAGTGGAAAAACAAACATGGCAATCAAAGCAAGTTTATAATCCCGATAAAAAACCACTGCGACTAAAAAGATAACAGTAAGGGTGTCTCGTACTACACCGGTAATTGCGGTCGTTAAAGCTCCCTGGACGAGAGACACATCATTGTTCATTCTAGACAGCAATTCCCCGGTTGAATGTTTGGTGAAAAAGCCAACCGACATGTCCTCGATCTTGCAGAACATCTCATACCTGAGATCGCGAATTATACTTTGACCTATAAACGCCATCAGGTAGTACTGACCAAAATCGCAAAGACCTTTAAAGATATATACCGACGCTACGACAATCGGTATCACCATGAGCATTTTCAGGTTCTTTTGAAAGAAGATATCATCAAGCGCTGGCTTGACAAGATAAGCAAGTGATGCGGTGAGTAGCGCCACCCCCAGCATACATACTCCGGCCAAACATAATTTACCGATGTATGGGGACAAATATTTTAACAGTCTTTGGTAAACTGACACCTTACCGCCTCAATAGATGGACACGCGAGTGGAAATATCAAAAGACAAGGGCTAATCCCTGGAAAGCGAGAACAGGTTCCTATGATCAATAGCTTTGAAAAGATAAATCAGCTCAACAATATGGTTCCAGACGAAGGTATTCCGACCACGCTGATTTTTGCCCTATCGGCGATCAAAATCGTTTCTTCGGGATCAGCGATCATCGTCTTGCCTACCTCTATGGCCAAAACCTTGGCTTCAGCAGTTATCATACTCCTAATAGTTGAAGGTCCGACTCCCGGGACATCAAACCGCATGTCCTGGTCGGGTTTAGCCATTTTGACCACGACCGAATTCGGGATGTTCAGTTCACCGGCTCTCAATATGGCCTTGTCCGTTCCTTCTATTGCTTCAACCACTAGTACAGCCCTATTTTTAACCACTACGGTCTGGCCAATATCCAGGGCTCCTATAGCTCGAGCCATTTCCCGGCCGAAATAAATATCCTCCATTTGATGCTGTGTTGGCACCTTTTTTGAGAGAACACCCTGAGCCGCCATCAGTTTGGTTGCCCACAGTGTTATACTATCGATGGTAATTCCTTCTGCGGCCAGTTCATCAGCAATTGCCCCTAGGACAGTGTCATCCCGCCAGTCGGTCATACGTTTTATTACTTTTAGAGCTCTTCGATCCGGTCTCAGACGCCATAACCGCAGAAGATTGCTCTTGTCGATTTTCCCCGCCATTACGACGCGATTGATCTCTAGCTGCTTGAGAAGTTTAATTGCCCTGTCAAGTTGCCCTAACTTCAACCAATGAACATTAGCTGTGATTTGCGCTATCCTGGGATTAGTAAATCCGTCAAACGCGAGAACTGACGGCTGAAACCCGCGTTCGGAAGCCTCGTTGACAACCTTGAGAGGCAGATCGCCACTACCTGCAATCACACCAATTTTAGTCACGTCAATTTGTCCTAAACGCATGACGACTAAGGGAAACCCTAGCCGGTCCCCTCTTGGATGTAGCTAGAAAATCTGCAAAGATCAGAGCTTCCGGAGTATCAGACATTTCTTGCCGAATTTTTCGTACTGCTTCATCAATTTTCAGTGACGATCGTAAAGCGATCTTAAACGCCCGCTTGAGTATCCTTATTGTCCCGGATGGAAAACCATTTCGTCGAAGTCCAACTTCATTTAACCCATACAAATAAATTCTCGAACCTGACGCCAACGTGTAGGGAGGCACATCCTTGGCCACTCCGGACACCCCACCAACAAGGGCGTATTCACCAACTCTAACGAACTGATGGACGGCTACGATCCCCCCTAAGATGGCCTTTTTCCCGATCTCGATATGTCCTCCAAGATGCGCCGAATTGGCCATTATCACGCCTTCACCTAAATCGCAATCGTGCGCAACGTGGCAGTAAGCCATAAGATAGCAGCCCGGACCTATAGTGGTAGCGCCCTTTCCCCTAACGGTGCCTCTGTGGATTGTTACATACTCCCGGATCAGACAGTCTTGACCGATGTCTACTCTCGTGTCTTCGCCGCGGTAAGACAGGTCCTGGGGAGGAGCTCCTATCGAAGCAAATTGACCAACCTGAGTGTTGGCGCCAATTTTAGTGTTTCCGTCAATTACAACATGCGGGCCGATTTTTACGCCCGGTCCAAGTTCAACTTGTGACCCAATAACCGAATAGGCCCCTATTGACACAGTAGGATCAATGATAGCGCCGGATTCTATTATGGCTGAAGGATGAATCATGATTTGTCCTTACGATTTTGCAACACAGTTCGTTCCAGATTTCTAATTCGTTCCAACATCTCAGGCAATCGCTTAAATAAGGACTGGACTCTGAGGAATATGGTGTGAGGCATAGCTGGTATCGAGCCAGCCATCACCGAACCATCTGGAACATCACGATATATTCCGACACGTGTCGCCAGGACGACTCCATTTCCTACCGAAACGTGATCCCTAATTCCAACCTGTCCACCTAGCATACCAAAAGACCCTACAGACGAGCTGCCTGCAATACCGGACTGAGACGCAATTACTGTTCCGGGTCCAATGTTCACATTGTGGGCAATTTGGACAAGATTATCGATTTTAACGTCCGCGCCAATAGTTGTAACGCCGGCCAATGCCCTGTCTATAGCTGTCAGGGCGCCAATTTCAACATCATCCTGAATCTCTACAGACCCACTATGGAATTTCTTTATGTTCATCACTGAACCCGAACTGTCAACGTCCCGAGCATAACCGAAACCATCTGCCCCGATGACTGCGCCTGCGTGAATTATAACGCGAGACCCTATGGCCACACAGGGATAAATCGTCACATTGGGGAAAATAGTGGTATCCTGACCGATACTTACCCCTTCTCCAACTACAGTATGGGCTCCAATAGACGTGCCAGAACCTATTTCAGCGTTTTTCCCAATAACAGCATACGCGTCAATAGTGACATGGTCTCCAATTCGTGCCGTAGGATGCACCGAGGCGGATTCGGATACATTAGAGCATGATTTCTTAGGGTAACCATAAAAGAGTTTGCTCAGTCTCGCAAAGTCTGCCTCCGGATTCGTACATTCAATAAAAGGTCTTTCGGGGACCGACATACCTCTAGGGACCAGCACAGCCGCAGCCTTGCTGGTCCCAAGCAAACGCATGAACTTTGCCTCGGCCACGTAGGTTATATCTTTATCTGTGGCAAACTCGAGCGGCCTTACTCCAGAGATCTCGGGACCTGGAGTCTCGGAGGCTTCTTTCCCGAGGAAATGCGCTATTTCATCCAGCTTGAGATTCATCAATTACAAGTCGCCTATTTTGCCTTTGGTTTCGGACGAGGCGCAACCGCTTTGCCCTTTTCGGGGGTTGCTGCTTTCGATCCTGCGCTGGCGTCATATAGCTTGGCCACTTCTTCAGTAATATCAAGAGAATCATCCGCTGATAAAATTGCGCTAGTTGAATTGAGTATCAGAGATAAATGCTTCTGTTTCCGCAACGCGCCAATTATTTTGATGAGATCTCGCATCATCGACTCGTCCAGAGCCCTGGCTTCATTTTGCAGTTCTGTTTCCGCCTGCTTTTGAGCTAGTTTCAACTCCATTTCTTTCATCCCGATCTCTTTTATCTTCTCATTCCTGGTTTCTTCCTTGAGCATGGGCCCCTGTTTTTGAAGCTGATCGGAAAGGGCTTTCAATTCGCTCTGTTTTTTCTCAAGAGTGGTCCTCTTGATATTATTCAGTTCTGAGAATTTTTTCTGCATCTCCTGAATGCGTTTTGATTTGGCCTGAAATTGCTGCAAATCAACGTAAGCGACCGTAAGCGGCTGTTGCTGGGCCAAACACGTCCCTATAACAAGTACCGGGATTAATGCGGTAAGTATGCCTGTAAATACGCTGTAGCGGGTCATGAATTAGACTCCTTTCAAAATTTCATTTCTTATTGCTTTCCAGGTTTATACAAATAGATAAGCGAGTAGCCATCCGGTTGTTTCTCTATCAAAATAGTTGTCCCATAGCAAAGGCAAATGCTCCTGGATCCTCACCTCTTAGAGGATTAAGTTTCCATCCGTATTCTATTCTAAGTGGCCCCATTGGGGATATCCATCTCACACCAAAGCCTACCCCGGCTTTAACATTGGTCATAAAAGGACTATCCTCGACATTCCAGGCATTTCCTATATCAAAGAATGTTACTCCATTGAGTTTTAAACTATCCACCAAGGGAAAAAGACATTCCACATTGGAAAACATGGCCCTGTCTCCTCCCATAATATTGCCGTATCTGTCACGTGGCCCGATTTCTCCGACTTTGTACCCCCTTATACTCTGGATCCCTCCCAGTAGGATTCGGCGATCAAATGGTATCGGATCACCGTTATATTCGGTCAGCATGGAAGCGTTAGCCCTAAGTTTGAGCACTGCCCTCCAAAATAAGGATTTGTAATAGATACCTTCGGTGTAATAACTGGAAAAAGCCACATCACCACCAAATCCCGAAATTCTGGCGCCAAAAGTCAGTTTTGTTCCGGCGGTGGGTATGACTGAATTATTTCTTGTATCCCTGCCGATATTAAAAGAAACGGAATTCTCTGAGATATTCAAATACTTACGGGCGCTAGTGTGATATTTCGCATAATATGCCATTACAGATTGAGCAAACATTTGCTGAAACCCGGAGAGTTTGCTGGAATCTCTGGCGATGCCGGTGGACATGGACCAACGTCCGTAAAGTGGATATGACAGGTACAAACTTCCGCCATTACTGTCCCGAACGTATTGTAATTCACTTTGGATAGACTGGTAACCTCTTGCGCTAACTGATACGGGATAGTCCAGAAACCACGGGTATGTTACAGATCCTTCATAGTTGCTTCGACGGGCTGAAAGGTTCGCTTTGGCGTTAGCTACAATTCCTAACCCGAAAAGGTTCCTCTCCTTCAGATCTATATTGCCCATGGCCCCGTCCTGTGAAGAATATCCCAGGCCTGCGGCTAGAGAGCCTGTTTTCTTTTCAATAACTTCGACTGTAACATTCATAGTGTCAGGGCGAGAACCTGGGGATGTTTTTAGCTTCACAGCTTCAAAGAAATCCATTGCTTCAAGGTTGCTCTTTGTCGCTTCGAAGCTGTCCGCGTTGTAGATGTCACCTTCCGCAATTGTGAGAGCGCGTCTAATTATTTTGTCTCGAGTCCTGTCATTACCTGCGATATCGACGCGCTCTATCGTAATCTTGTCGCCCTTCGTAATTTTGAAAATCAGATCAACAAAATTGTATTTGTCGTTGATCTTCTGGATGGGTTCCACGTCAACGTAAGCATACCCAAGGTTATTATATAGTTTTGTAATGGTCTTAATGTCATCAGCCAGCGCAGACCGTTTAAACCATGTATGGGGTTTTGATTCCAGCTTTGCTTTGAGCTGGTCGGCCGGGATAACAAGGTCGCCTTCGACGTCGACTTTCCTGACCTGAAACCTGTCGCCTTCCCTAATTGGATAAGTGACCTTTACCCTGTTACCTTCAATAGATATCTTCGGAGCCCCTACCTGTACATTTATGAAACCGTGCTCGAGATAGTATGCGATTATACGCATACGATTTTCTTCAAGTTTTTCTCTCGTAAAAGTGCCTGATTCATCCAGGAACCAAAACCAGCTCTTTTCTTTGACCGTCATAATTTTTTTAATGTCTTTTGCTGGAAGTTTGGATTGGCCCTCGAGATCTATATCAGTTAGATAGCTCTTGTTCCCTTCATCAATCTTGAAGGTAAGGCTAGCTTCGCTAGGAGTTAGCTCCTTGAGATCATAATCAATTTTTGGCTGGTAATAACCTTCCTTCTCATACATCTGCTTAATTTTCGCAACATCATCCCGAATCTTTTGCAGACTTGCCACTGTAAACGATTTCGTCGTTAACGCATCGAGAATTTCATCCTTCGAGAAAACCTTGTTACCTTCGATGTTGATCTTTTTTATTGATGGTCTTTCCTTCAGGGTTACGTATAGGTCCATCTCACCCTTGGGGTTTTCTTCAGCTTTAATCTGGACATCATCAAAATAGCCCATCGAGTAGATTTCACGAATATCATCACTTAAAGCGCTCTTGCTAAATGGGGAGCCGGTTTTCATTTGCATCTTGTTGAGGATAGCTTCGCGCTGAATTCTTTTATTACCCTCAATTTTGATCTCACCGACTTTAGGTCGCTCAAGCACGGTCCCGCCAATGTCATTGGCAACCTCTTTCATCTTGCTGGACAGGTCCTTAAAGTCACGACCTGTCGCCGAAAAGAACCTTGGTTTTGCGCCAGGTTCCGCAAGTAGCGCATTAATTTCCGCGGACAGACCATCATCAAGTTCGGTGACTACACCATAAATAACGGCTTGAGCGCCGCCCCTCTCGGCGATTCTAATCAATCGTTGGGGGTCAATTTTCTTGTCTTGAATCGCTGACAGAAAAGGGGCGCCTGGTATCGCCTCGATATCACCGTCCCTGGTAAGTTCTGCCGCTAGCGCCCCCGCCAGCTCATTACTGAAGTCCTTAGCCTTAGAACCTTTGGTTACCATCTTGAAGGGGAAAACGATGATCTTTTCGACTTTCTTTGCCTGAGATTCGGTAGAAAAGGTTATGAAGGATAAAACTATAAAGCAAACCAAGAGGGCCTTGTTCATTGAAGCTCCTCTATCTTGCCCGCACAAAGTGACACCCGCCTATCCATCGCTTTGGCCAAAGTCTCTTTATGAGTTACAACTATCAGGGAGGTCTTTTGCTCTAGGTTCAGATTTTTAAGTATATTTTCTATTTCAGCGCCTGTTTCAGGATCAAGGTTACCAGTCGGCTCATCCGCCAGAATTACGTCAGGTTCCATCACCAGGGCTCGAGCTATCGCGACACGTTGTTGCTCCCCACCGGACAGTTGACCTGGACGGTGCCGCATTCTATCTACAAGTCCGACACTAATCAGGAGTTGCTCGGATTTGGGCCGCAATGCCCGAATGCCTAAGCCTGCAATTAGCCCAGGCATCATAACATTCTCAATGGCTGAAAATTCTGGAAGCAACTGAAAAAACTGGAACACAAAACCAATTCGTTTGTTCCGCAATTTTGCTCTCTCGATTTCCCCCAACTCTCCAACGTTTACTCCATCGATGATAATTGTTCCAGAAGTCGGTTCGTCCAATAGTCCGAGCATATGCAGTAATGTAGTCTTGCCAACCCCAGATGGGCCCGTTACAGCCACGCTTTCCCCATGCCGAACCAGTAACGAGACACCCCTCAAAATTTCAAGGTTCCCAGCTGGATTGTAGTAAACCTTGTGTAAATCAGAGACCTGGTAAATATACTCGTCATTCATATCGGAGCGCCTCCGCCGGTTCTAGGCGAGCAGCCCGATAGGAAGGATAAAGAGTGGCGAGAAAGCATATGGTCACTGCTACTACGCAGATTATTACTACATCTATGGGATAAATTGCGATGGGGAGAGTTGAGATAGTATAAATTTCCTCCGGCAATTCTATGAACGGGTATTTGGCAAGCAGCCATCCACCAAGCAGTCCGGCGGCAGCTCCAAGCAGTGTGCCTGCAGAACCTATAATCATACCCTGGACGACAAATATCCTCATTATACGATCGGACGTTGCTCCTAGGGACTTCAGTATAGCGATGTCCCTACTCTTTTCCATAACCAGCATGATCAATGAGATTATAATGTTAAACGCCGCGACCAACACAATAAACGTAAGAATGATGAACATAGCAATTTTTTCTAGTTTCAGCGCGCTGAACAAATTCCTGTACATATCTCTCCAGGTCCTGGTCCAGTATGGTGGCCCAAGAGCGGATTCGATCCTGGAAGCTATTTTGGGCGCATCGTAGATATTTTTAAGGTTTACCTCAATTCCTGTAACCCCTGAACCCATTTCGAAAAATTTTTGAGCTTCTTCCAATCCCATGTATACCAAGTTGGAATCGAATTCATACATGCCAGACTTAAAAATACCTACTATTCTGAAGTTTTGGACTCTTGGAATAGCCCCGATAGGAGTCCTCTTTCCCTGGGGAGATATCAACTGAACGGAATCCCCCACCTTGAGGGCATTTGCCGCAGCAAGTTCCTTCCCTATAATCACACCCTTTTCGGCCTGGTTTGTGGAACCCAACCCTTTCAGGGAACCTTTTTCCATATATTTGGAAATGGAAATGACTTGAGGGGCTGAATTTGGGTCTATTCCCCTGACTATCACTCCTCTGACCCTGCCTTTTGACGAGAGCATGGCCTGCCCATAAATATAAGGGGTTACGGCGTTGATCCCATCCAAAGCCTTGATCCGTACCATAATCTTATTCCATTCCTGGATCGACCTGGTGGAATTATTCATGACGACTATGTGGGAAACCGTACCCAATATCTTGTCTTTAAGGTCACGCTCAAATCCGTTCATCACACCGAGCACTATTATGAGGGTCATGACACCGAGCATAACCCCGAGCACGCCAAAGGCGCTGATGACGGAAATAAATGCCTGTTTGCGTCTGGCTCTGATGTAACGGAGGCCGACCCTGAGTTCTAGTGGCAGCTTCATTCAAGCCCTTTTTCAGGTCTCATGTGAGGAAACAGTATCACTTCTCGAATTGACTGAGCGTTAGTTAATAGCATGACCAGACGATCGATGCCCAAACCTTCACCGGCAGCGGGTGGCATCCCATATTCAAGAGCGCGAAGAAAATCTTCGTCAAGAAAATGCGCCTCTTCGTCTCCGGCCTGACGCGCTCTGACCTGTTCCTCGAATCTGTTTCGTTGGTCCACCGGGTCTGTCAACTCCGTGAAAGCGTTGGCCATCTCGCGACCACAGATATAAAGTTCAAATCTATCGGTCGCCGTAGGATCCTCGTCGTTTCTTCGAGCCAGTGGAGAGACCTCTACGGGATATTGGCTTATAAAAACCGGCCCCCACAGGCTCGATTCCACCACCTCGTCAAATATCGCCATGAGGAGTTTTCCCAAGGTGTCGGCTTTGTTGACGGCTATGCCCATATCCATGGCCTTAATGAATACAGCGTTTCTGTCTTCGAGTTCGTGCTCTTTCAATACACCGTTTTCTATCAGAGATTCCTTCACAGTAATGCGCGGCCAGGGTGGTGTTAGGTCAACCTCTCTGTCTCCATAGGCGAATTTGAATGAACCAAGTATTTCCATAGCCAAATTTGAGAGCATTTCTTCGGTAAGCCTCATAAGATCCTGATAGGTTTTGTAGGCCTGATAAAACTCCAACATAGTGAATTCCGGATTATGCTGAGTAGAAATCCCCTCATTTCGAAAATTTCGGTTAATTTCAAAAACCTTGTCAAATCCACCCACCAAGAGCCTTTTGAGATATAGCTCGGGAGCTATCCTCAAGTAAAGTTGCCTGTTTAAAGCATGATGAAAGGTTTCAAAAGGACGTGCCGTAGCTCCACCCGGAATAGGCTGCATCATCGGGGTTTCGACCTCGATAAATCCACGTGTCGTCAGAAAATTTCGAACATATGATATGATACGACTACGGGTAATTACAATGTCGCGGGAGGATTTATTTACGATAAGGTCCAAATACCGTTGCCTATAGCGAGTTTCAACATCAGAAAGGCCGTGCCACTTTTCAGGAAGAGGCCTAACTGATTTTGTCAATAGTACAAGCTCCTTGACAAGCACAGTAACCTCACCCGTCTTTGTCTTAAAAGGCAAACCACTTACGCCAACTATGTCTCCAATATCAAGTTTCTTACACCAGTTGTATTGGTCCGCTCCGAGTACGTCTCTACCCAGATAGATCTGGAAATCACCGGCTACGTCGTGAACACGCATGAAAGATGCTTTGCCCATTATTCGAATAGCCATAACCCGTCCGGCCAAACACACGAGCTCGTTTGTCTGTTCAGATTCCGATATGTGCGCATATTTTGATTTCAGTTCCAATGAATTGAGATCTGGGGTAAAGCCTGACGTGTAAGGTTGAATACCCGCTTCTACCAACTCTTGAAGTTTTTTAACACGAACATCTATTAAAGATGATGAGGAGCGCTTCACTGAATTCGACGAAGGTTCCGACACCTGAGGTAGTCTCCTGAAAGTTTTACTATAATTGAATCGGCTTTTTATACTTTTGTTGAGAAAATGTCAAGTTTATGCATCTTTAGACCAAAAAGATCTTGTCTCAATAAACTGAAATCAGCTTATTTTTTAAAAGCGCTATCTATTGAATGCAAAACGATTGAAAATCGTCCATAAAAAATCGAATAATTATGAAAATTGATTTTTAGGAGTGATGAAATGAGTTCACGAGTTTACATGATTGATCTTTCCGCTTCCTGGAAGAAAAGTGTTCTGGCCAAGGTAGTTGATTTGTTTAACTCACTCATTCCCTGTGACCTTTTCAAGGAAAGGGATCTTGTAGCGATAAAGATTCATTTTGGTGAAGCCGGTAACACTGCCCACATTAGACCCCAGTTCGTCCGTAGAGTGGTGGATATCCTAAAAGGTGTCGGAGCAAAGCCCTTTCTTACGGACACCAATACTCTATATGTGGGATCACGCATAGAGGCGTGGTCCCATCTGTGCACTGCCTATGACAATGGTTTCACCCGGGAGGTGACAGGAGCTCCGGTTATCATAGCTGATGGACTTCGGGGTAACAGCCATGTAGGTATTTCATTGAATGGGGCACATATTAAGACAGCGTATATAGGGGCCGATATTCATTACGCTGACGGCCTTGTGGTAATGACGCACTTTAAGGGTCATGAACTGTCGGGATTCGGAGGCGCCATCAAGAATCTCGGCATGGGATGCGCGTCTAGAAAAGGTAAGCTGGATCAGCATTCCAACATCGCTCCAAAAGTAGATGCGAGGAGATGCGTGGGCTGTGGAGATTGTGTCACGTGGTGCAGGGGTGGAGCGATATATGTCCAGGGCGAAAAAAGGCAGAGGAAGGCCAGGATAAATCCTGAAAAGTGTGTAGGCTGCGCCGAGTGTATTTTGACGTGTAAACAAGGCGCTATTTCTATCCAATGGAACGAGTCGATTCCAACATTCATGGAGAAGATAGTCGAGTATGCTAAGGCGGTTCTGAGCCAAAAGACGGACAAGGTTGCTTTCATAACCTTTGTAACAGACGTTTCCCCGCTGTGCGACTGCACTCCATTTTCAGATAGGGCAATAGTGCCCAGCGTTGGCGTCCTTGGGTCTTTGGACCCCGTTGCAATTGATCAGGCAGCTGCGGACCTGGTTAATTTGGCGCCCGGCAATCCTCTATCAAAACTCGATCAGGCCATGGAACCTGGACAGGACAAATTCAGGGCCCTGTTTCCCGACATAGATTGGGAACATCAACTGGAATATGCGGAAAAGGTTGGAATTGGCTCACGAAACTACGAACTGGTAAAACTTTGAAGCTTGTCTTATCAATACCGAATTGATGTTTGATGAGAAAAGAATCCCACTTTTTCCGCGTAATAGCTTGGGGTTGCGTTTCAAACTTTACATCACGCGTTGACAGATAGCTAGTAATACTGTAAAATATTAATTAGATGGACTAATCTATAGTTTTAGACTCTAAGATAATCCCTTTGAGCCGTCAGCAGAGCTCAGGAGTGACAAAATGGCAAAGATAGCGCTGATCATAATTTTGGTATTACTGGCGCCTGCCGCATCTTTTGCGCAGGGAATACTGGAGTCGGTCCTTGGGCCTGGTGGCCTTGGTGTCTGGAATGGAGGGGCTTCGAATCAGTTCAATTATCAGCAGTTTCAAGGCCAGGAACAGCCCAATCAACAGGCCCCCAATCAATATGCGCAACCCAATCAGGCCTATGGACCACCTCAGGGATACTCTCCGCCGCCCGCATATCCTAATTACAGCCAGCAGGGTGTCTATTCAGACTGGCAAAACTACCAGCAACCGGCCAATACGCCTCAGGGGCCTCCACCCGTGAGCTATGTTCCGCCTCCTACCCAACAAGCGGCGCCACCTATGCAAGCTCAACCAGGACAAACCGGGCCAGCGCCGTATTCGGCTGCCGGACAACCGCCTCAATTCGGAGATGATCTTCCGGCTGGAGCAGTCCGAATAACGACACAGACTCCTGAAGGGACTTCAGTCCAGTATTACCCACCCCAAGGGGAAGATGAAGGAATACAGGCCCCTCCAGGTAGACAAACCAGACAGAGACGTGCGGCGCCAAAACAGGCGAGGACAAAAAAACAAAGTCAAGCGCAAAGAGTTACAGGTGCGCCAACCGAGAGTCCCGGCACTTCAATAGCAATGCCCCATCCGGTTGAAATTCCTCAGGGGCAGGACCCTAGAACAGGTTGGAACTCATTCAATAAGGCAGTTCCGGTAGCGCCGCAGGGGCAATGATAATCCTTTTTGTCAACAGACCTTGCGATGGCTGATGTCAGCGCAAACACAATTAATTTGGGCCTTGAAATCTTCAAGGCCCTTTTGATTTCTCTCACGGAATAACAATTCCATAACTCTGCTGGTTGACGATGTCCCAAACGTGGAGTAATTTGTAACCAGAAAGTTCGAACCTACCGCGGCTCAAATCGGAGTTCAAATTCATGTTTCAAACCCCCTCTAAAAAAGAGGCTTGTGGAATTTTTGGCATATACGGGGTGGATGACCCTGCAAAACACATTTATCTGGGATTGTACGCATTGCAACATCGCGGCCAGGAATCGGCCGGAATTATTGTCTCAGACGGCTCTACCATATCAGCGAAGAAAGGCATGGGGCTAGTTTCTGATGTCTTCAAGAGTGCAGAGCTTGATGACATGAAAGGAAACATGGGAATAGGACACGTGCGCTATTCCACAACCGGCAGTTCTATGTTGAGGAACGCCCAGCCATTTTTGGTCGAGCAGATAGATCGATTCTTCGCTCTCGGACACAATGGCAATATAGTTAACATTGCGAAACTCAGGCGTAAACTCGAAGCATCAGGGGCTATTTTTCAGACTTCTACTGATTCGGAATTAATAGCTCATCTCATTCTGCATAAGAAGGGACCATTAGAAGACAGGCTGATTAAGGTTTTTCAGGAATTGAAAGGCGCCTGGTCTCTGGTTTTCTTGAGTTCAAACGGTATCTACGCAGCACGGGACCCTTTTGGATTCAGACCCTTATGTATCGGGCGCAAAAAGGACGCTATAGTTTTCGCTTCTGAAACGTGTGCCCTAGATATAATTGAAGCTGATTATGTTCGGGATGTCGAGCCCGGTGAAATCGTTATTGCCGACCAGAACGGCTTGCGGTCCATCAAAAGCCCCAAGCGTAGAAACCTGGCAATGTGCATCTTCGAATACATCTATTTCTCGAGACCTGATTCATCAATTTTTGGACATGGTGTCTACAATATCAGAAAGTCTCTTGGGGTTCAGGTAGCTCTCGAGAGCCCTGTTCCGCATGCGGACCTGGTCGCCCCCATGCCGGCGTCGGGTAATTACGCTGCGCTCGGTTATGCTCAAGGTAGCGGGTTACCTTTCGAATACGGAGTCATTCGTAATCATTATGTAGGACGCACTTTTATCCAGCCATCGCCTGCAATTCGTAATCTCGGAGTCAGGCTTAAACTGAATCCGGTTCGTGAAATTCTTAAAGACAAAAGTGTTGTTGTGGTTGATGATTCAATTGTTAGGGGAACTACAAGCAAGTTGCGCACCAGGGCGTTACGAGAGGCTGGAGCGCGAGAAATCCACATGAGAATCAGTTGCCCTCCAATACGTTTTCCCTGTTTTTTCGGTATTGACTTTTCCAGCAAAGGCGAACTTATCGCATGTTCGAAATCTGTCCAACAGATTTGCGATTTCATAGAAGCGGATTCTTTGGCCTATCTGAGTTTAGAAGGCATGTTACAGGCTATGCCCATTCCCGCCAAGGATTTTTGTACAGCCTGTTTTACCGGAAAATATCCAATTCAGATCACTGACGACTCGACCAAGCATTGCCTGGAAACCAACCTTGGCAGCCCACGCAGTGTGTGGCCTTAATCAGGGCTGCTTAACAGTAAGGAATCTTTCTGCGACGACAAGGTCCTGGGGAGTGGTAATTTTGATGTTGTAATGGCTATCTTGAACGATTGCCACTTTTAACCCCAAACGTTCTATAAGCGAGGCGTCATCCGTTCCCTGGAAATTGTCAGCTATCGCCTTTTGGTGGGCATGCAGTATCAGTGATGTTCGAAATGTCTGAGGTGTGTGGGCGAGCCACAAATTCTCCCTGGACAGTGTTTCGGTAATGAATTTGGCGCCTCTCTTTACCGTGTCATTTATGGGGCTTGCCGCTATCGCGGCGCCATGCGATTTCGCGCTCTGAATACACATGGAAATTACCGAAGCTTCAACCAGAGGCCTTACTCCATCGTGGATTAACACAAAATCACTGTCTTGAACGAGTCTTAGTCCGTTTAGGACGGAACCCTGTCTTGTGGCGCCTCCTTGTGTAACATTTCTCACTTTTCGGAAACCATGACGCTCAACTATGTCTGACTGACAGTAATCTACATGCCCTTTCGGGGTCGTCAAAACAATGAATTCTATCTCGTTATGGGTCTCAAAAACATCGAGAGTACGAGCCAATATCGGAATACCGGCCAACTCCAGATACTGTTTGGGAATATCGTGACCCATTCTTAGCCCGACACCTCCAGCAGTTACAATAGCTGCGCATACCATGTTATTTCTCTGGCTTGTTGTAGAATTTTGAAATCAGTTGATCTATCTTACGAACGGAACCAATTACAGGTCAAGGCAACATGGAGGAAAATATTTTGGATTCCGAGATTGAACAGAAAATTTTGGAACGCATAAAGAATCCCGGGTGGGTATCTACTCGAGGGGTTCTGGTTGATCCTACCAGTCAACCCGGGTCAGATGAGTATCTAAGAATTCAGGCAGTCATGCGGTCACTTTCTGATAGAGGTTTGGTTGTTCTCTGGCGTCTTATTCTGGAAGCTGATGGTTCTGAATTATTGGTTGCGGCGCGTCAGGACCTGGAATTGGACAAGGATCTGGAGCGTCGAGGCGCATGGGCCAAAGCTGTTAAATATTAGACGAATATCCTTATATGAAAACATTGTGGGATCGAGATATCTTTGAACAATTCGCACAGGAGCACATCTGTGGCGCTGAGCGCTTTGTATGGATCGCTACTGCAAACGTTAAGATGACTTTTTTAAGATATAAATCCAAATTTGTTTCGTTTCCTGATTTGATGGCCATGCTGATTCAACGCGGAGTATCGTTTAGGATCATTCACTCCGAAACTCCATCTAAGCCATTCAGGGATCGCTATGAGAAGATAGACGCCAAAGGGCGGTTGAGCGCTGGTGTCGAGTTCCTGCAGTGTCCCAGAATGCATGCGAAAATCTTTATTGTCGACGGGTTTTATGCTCTCGTTGGTAGCGCAAATTTGACAGGAGCAGGTATTGGGGCAAAGAGTTCCAGAAACAGAAACTTCGAAGTTGGATTTATGTTCGAAGGTCAGGACAAGGTTGAACCTTTTATAAACTATTTCGATTTTATTTGGATGGGCGGTCATTGTTCGCAGTGCGGGCGAAGAGAAATATGCCCGTGTCCTGCCGATTCCTGAAACACAGGCATTTTTCGGGGCATTAGTTTGAAATAGCCAGAGAATCCAAAATAAAGAAAACCAATGGTTTGATATGTCTCATTTCAGCGCGTTAAAACCGGATTCTCTACTCGTAGACGTTTGTTTTCCCCTCCCTCTAGAGGGAGTTTACACTTATGATGTGCCGCTGGAGTTTAGGGAAAGACTCGGATTTGGGCGTAGAGTCCTCGCTCCGTTGGGCAAAAAGATTCGCGCCGGATTCATTGTTGGTTTAAGCCCTACAAAAGAAATAAATTTCGAAATCAAGGAAATCCTCGAAATCCCTAACGAAGCTCCGTGTTTTGATCAAACCTGGTGGGATTTCATAAAATGGGTTTCCAATTATTATATGACGCCAATCGGTCTGGTCTTAAAAACTGCTATTCCATCTGGGTTTGAAAAACGATCAGAACCTTATTTAAAAGTCTCCCAAGAGACAAAGTCACGTATTGACGAACTGTCTTTACCGGAAGAGGCAGCCAAGCTACTGAAATCGTCCAGGTCAGGCCGCATTTCTCTAAAAAAAATGGTCTCTACAATTGGCAAAAAGCAGGTTGATCATTTGACACGTCTGGGATTGTTGACACCAGAAGAGCATATTACGCCGATCAAACCGGGACGAGACATAGACCTCAGTGTATTGAAGGCGTTAATCGACGGGCACAAAACTTACAGCAATATAGCTCCAACACTGACATTGGATCAACACTCGGCGTGCGCTACCATATCAGAGTCCATTGCAAGGGGTGGATTCGAACCTTACCTCCTCTTTGGGGTTACAGGTTCGGGCAAAACGGAAGTCTATCTGAGGAACATTGAGACAGCTCTCAAATTGTCTAAAAGAGCGCTGATGTTAGTCCCTGAGATAGCTCTCACACCCCAATCGGCAAAACAGGTTATAGGCAGGTTTGGGAATAATATATCTCTTTTCCATAGTGGTATAACAGATGCTCAAAAAATTGTTGAGTGGCGTAGGATAAGGAGCGGAGAAACCCAGGTTGTAGTCGCTACCCGATCAGGAATTTTTGCGCCAATCCCGGATCTGGGCCTGATCATAGTAGATGAAGAGCATGATTCGTCGTACAAACAGGATGAAGGTTGCCCATACAACGCAAGAGATCTCGCTTTAGTCAAAGGTAAGCTTGAAGGGCTTTGTGTAGTATTGGGAAGCGCTACCCCTTCTTTTGAAACATTTTTAAATGCGACAAACGGTAAGTTACAACGAATTGACCTTCCCACAAGGCACCACGGTGGCCCCCTGCCCCTAGTGCGCCTTGTTGACCTTAAGGAAAGCGAAATCGCTAGGGAATTTTCGAAATGCTTTCTAACACCACCTTTGATAGAAGCGATTGGAGAATGTCTTGAGAAACAAGACCAGGTGGTCCTTTTTTTGAATAGAAGGGGCTTCGACACTTTCGCTCAGTGTCAGGAATGCGGCTATATCTTTAAATGTCTGAATTGTGACGTCAGCCTCATACATCACAAAAGCGCCCGCTACTTAAAATGTCATCTTTGCGGATTCTCTCAACCCGCCCCACCCATATGTCCGCAGTGTTCGAGTTCGAGACTGTATTTTTCTGGGGTGGGTTCCCAAAAGGTTCAGGAGGAGATCGCCAGGATTTTCCCGAACGCTAAAATTGAACGTTTTGATAGGGATTCCACCCTTAGGAAAAATCAGCTAGATAATATTTTGACGCGTTTTAGGTCCAGAGAGATAGACATACTGGTTGGGACCCAGATGATAGTTAAAGGCCATGACTTTCCAGGAATATCATTGGTCGGAATCCTCTTCGGAGACGCATCCCTAAATTTTCCTGACTTTAGAGCATCTGAAAAAACTTTCCAATTGTTGACTCAGGTGGCAGGCAGGACAGGACGTGACTTAAAACCTGGCACTGTAATCCTTCAAACGTTTGATACAGAGCACGAGGTGATACGTTTGTCCGCCAAACACGCATATGAAGAGTTTTTTGAACTGGAATCGGAAATACGCAGGGAGCTTTGTTACCCGCCTTACGGCTATCTCATATCCATAAAAGCACAAGGAACAAATGAAAACAGAGTTCAGGAAAACATCTTAGATATCGCGCGTCAAGCCAGGTCTCTAAAAAGCGATTTCCCTAACGTTGTGATCTTGGGTCCCAGTCCCTGCCCTCGCCGAAAGATCCTCGGAAAATTCCGATGGCAGGTACTTCTTAAAAGTCCCGATCGATCCGCTGTGAGGAAAATGGTTCACACTCTTATGGATCAGAGGTTGCTAGTCGGGCATGGATCAACTATTACAGTAGATGTGGATCCGATGGATCTGATGTAGCAACATCGTTGATTAATATCAGAACCGCTACCAATCGGAATAATTTTACGCTCACTATAACTTTTTTAGCAAATTGTATTATGATTATTGTGAGCAGGGTTTAATTCCCCTTTAGCCGACAGGAACAAAATTCGAGCCGAATAGGATTTGCCAAAATGGAGGCGTCATGAAGAGAACCAGCGTCTTAGTAATTTCGATAGCTGTGTGTTTGCTCGTAGGAGTTGGGATAATTTTGTGGTCTGCCCACCGTAGTGGGTATTCTCTAGCCGCATTGACTG
>JAMCYH010000018.1:4361-7912 GCA_023474025.1 Deltaproteobacteria bacterium | reverse complement strand
TTCTACATCAGCTTCCAGCAGGGACATGCGGACAATCTTGAGGGCTTCGGCGACATTCTCCTCGTTCAGAGTCCTCATACCCTGCAAATACTGTCGAGCGTCTCGGAAACCACGAGACAGTATCTCAAGCACGGTTCACGCCTCCAGGGTCCAAAATTCCTAAAACTATTTTTTTTACCATAGTGACCAATAAAATGTAACAATTTTCTTTTCTTGATAGAACCCACCATTTTTGTTATAGCTTTTTCGACGTCGAGATCAAATCCTCGTTTGTGACAATTGGAGTTCAAATGATTACCAACCTCAAAACTTTCCATCTAAAAACCAAGATATTCTCAGGTCTCGGAGCGGCTTCCAAAATTGGGGCCGTGGCTAAGGAACTTGGAGGCGCCAGGTGTCTTTTAGTAGCTGATCCCGAACTTGATCGCCACGGCATTACAGATCAGGTCAGACGATCACTTACCGAAGCAGGCATAGCCGTCCAGACCTCATCAAAGGTTGAACCGGAACCCTATTTGGACAATGCTGACGACGCCGCATCGATAGGTAAGGAACTTGGGGCTGATTTGGTGGTTGGTCTTGGTGGTGGTTCCGCTCTGGATACTGCCAAGGCAGCCGCGACGCTTTTAACAAACGGTGGAAAAGCTGAGGATTATATTGGCTTAAATATGGTACCCAAGCCGACTGCGCCGACCATAATGATCCCCACCACGGCTGGCACCGGCTCGGAAGTGACATTTACAGCAGTTTTTACGAACCGGGCCACAAAGGTTAAAGGCGGCATAAACAGTCCATTCCTATTTCCTGACGCAGCTTTGCTCGATCCTGAACTCACCCTGTCATTACCACCTAATGTGACTGCTTTCACAGGCATGGATGCGCTCACTCACGCAATTGAGTCCATGACGAGCCTGTCATCCACAATCTTCACAGAGGCGCTCAGCTTGACGTCCATCAGACTGATATCTCAAAGTCTTAGGAGAGCGGTTTATAAGGGATCAGATATAGACGCCAGAGAAAAAATGCTTTTAGGGAGCCTATTCGGTGGGATGGCGCTTGCTGACGCCGGCGTAGGAGCGGCCCATGCCCTGGCTTACCCTCTCGGTGGGAATTACCGGATACCACATGGTTTAGCAAATGCCATTTTGATACCACATGTAATGGAATTCAATTTGCCGGCTGCAGAAAGTTCTTTGGCTTTGATTGCCAGAAATATGGGTGAATCAGTTGAAGGTTTGTCCCCAAGGTGGGCCGCTCAAACTGCAGTAGACGCTGTAACAACACTAGCTTATGATATTGGTGTCCCGGAAACCCTTTACGATCTGGGGATACCGAAATCGGCTATTCCTTTGCTGGTTGAAGGCGCTTTGAAGGTCACCCGACCGGTTGAGAACAACCCGAGGTTTTTGGGACAGCACGAAGCTGAGTCGATTTATGAGTCAGCCTTTGGGGAGTAAAGCGTTTTTAGAATACCGTTTTACATAATTGAGATTTTCAGTGGACCGGTTTGGCCGGTTATGGAACCATTGGAACACACAGGAGAAAATAATGCCAGGTTTTGAATTAATAGGTGATGCGGAACGGGAACATGTGAATGACGTGCTCGATAACGGCATATTCTTCCGATATGAATTCGAAAAGGAAAGAAAAGGCATCTACAAGGTCCGTGATTTTGAAGCCGAATTCGCCAAATTCATTGGGACTCGTTATGCGCAGGCCGTCACTTCGGGATCCTCTGCGCTAAAAGTAGCGCTGGTGTCACTTGGAGTAAGGCCTGGGGATGAAGTCATTACTCAAGCATTCACCTTCATAGCCACTTTTGAAGCTATAATTGAATGTGGCGCAGTTCCGGTTCCAACCGAAATTGATGAAACACTGAATATGGATCCTGCTGACCTTTTGAAAAAAATTACTCCGAAGACGAAAGTAGTTATCCCGGTCCACATGCTTGGAGGACCGGCCAGAATATTGCAGATTAGGGAGATTGCAAACAGAAATGGATTGAAGGTTCTGGAAGATACTGCCCAGGCCCTTGGGGCTGCAGTCGAATCAAAGCTTACGGGCTCTATGGGAAACTGCGGTACATTTTCTTTCGATTTTTATAAGACCATCACTACAGGCGAAGGTGGTATGATAACCACGGATGATCCCGAATTATATAAAACGGCTTCCGAGTACGCTGATCATGGGCATGATCACAATCCCAATGTCGGACGTGCGCTTGAAGGGCGGCGTTTTCTCGGGTTCAACTACAGAATGAATGAATTTCAGGGAGCAATCGGATTGGCCCAATTAGGACGAATAGGCAGGATTCTCGAAGTCCAGAAAACCAATCATTCAATTATCGCCGAAGCCTTGAGCGCGGTCGATGGAATAACGATGAGATCTTTACCGGAAAATGGTCGGGATAGCTATACTCATGTGTGCTTCTTTCTTCCTGACGGTAAAGCCACTACGGAATTCCATAAAAAGGTCACAGAGAAGGGAATTTCGGCCATTAGTTTCAAAAACAATTTGTGGCATTTTCTAGGTAACTGGGAGCACCTTATTAACAAGAAAACGGCGTGGTCTGGCGGCTTTCCATTTAGTGAGCCTTGGCGGCTTTCCATTTAGTGAGCCTTATCATGAGGGAAAGATTGATTATAATCCATCCCTTTTACCAACAACTTCAGGTTTGCTCGAAAGGTTGATAGTGGTTCCTGTTTCCCTTCGTGCCACAGAGAGTGACGCAAAAAATATCGCCCTAGGGTTGAACGAGGCCGCCAAACAAACGATATGATCCCGGTTGTTTCGTGGCTGCCAACGTATTAATGAAACAGCTTCTTGAGCGCATAGAGTAAACAGACTATAGCTTACATGAATAATTCGTTCCGAATAATTGGATTCATTCCTGCCAGGGCTGAATCATCCAGATTTCCAGGAAAGCCTCTAGCGGATATTTGTGGCAAACCAATGATAGTCCGTGTGATGGAACGGGTTAAATCGTGCTCTTTGCTATCCGATGTCTACGTGGCTACGGATTCCAAGCCTATATACGATGCTGTCACCGAGCATTTTGGTAAAGCCATAATGACTTATGAAAACCATGCTTCAGGATCTGACAGAATCGCTGAGGCGGCGAGAATCGCAAAATTGGGATTTCGTGACATCATAGTAAATGTCCAGGGTGATCAGCCTCTTATTGAACCAGAAATGATAGACGAGGTGGTAAATCCTCTCATTGAGGATGAGTCGGTCCCGATGTCAACCTTGATATACAAGATCGTGCGAGACGAGGAAATTGACCACCCAAATGCTGTAAAGACTGTTTTTGACGTGGATAATTTTGCCATATATTTTTCCAGAGCCACGATTCCCTTTTGTAGAAATTCCGCGGAAAAGCAGACGTACTATAAACATCATGGTATTTACGCGTATAGAAACGATTTCCTCCAACGATTCAACAGTCTCCCGGTAGGTAACCTCGAGAAGTCGGAGCGCCTGGAACAGCTTAGAGCTCTCGAATATGGGTTTCGGATTAAGGTCGTGATCACCGGCGTCCTGATCGGTCA
>JAMCYH010000018.1:0-4351 GCA_023474025.1 Deltaproteobacteria bacterium | reverse complement strand
TGATACATACCACCTGAAGACCTTGAACGGGTCAGGCGGCAATATGAAAAGTGGATTGAGGGTAATCTTCAATCTAAAACACGAACTACCAGCTAGACTTTTTAAACAAGTAGTGCAATATTGAAAGTTTGATGGGGTCAGAACAACTTCACATAAGACTGAAATTGCTAAACCTTGGAAAGAAAAGAACAGGAGATACGAATTAAGTGAGCCGAGATGATAACGTAAAGGTTGAAGGAACTGTGGTCAAGGTGCATTCAGGTGGTATGTATCAGGTAGAAACAGATGACGGAAAGAGCATCCGGACCAAATTGTCCGGAAGAATGTCCAGATTCAGGATTAAGGTTCTCTTGGGAGACCGCGTGACTGTTGCCGTGTCTCCGTATGATCTGAGTCATGGACTTATTGTATATCGTGGTAAATAAAACCGTCCCAATTCATGGGATCCAAAGCCTTTGGACCGTCAGGATCTCATCCATCGCAGAAAGGTCTGCGTCTAATATCAAACCTACCTAGGATGAAAGTCTTTCTGTACGCACTTCGTTGCCGGGCTTGAACTTTTGTGAAATAGTATAATAATGTGACCGATCAGGACGCCGGTGAATTAACAATCTCTAGTTAACCTACGAAACAGGCTTTCCGAGAAACATAAATGGTGTAGGCGTTCCGGAGGTACGGGTATGGATATTCTATTCTTGGGCACTGGCAGCGCATGGCGATTGCCGGAATATTCCTGCCGTTGCATGATCTGCCAGAGAATGAATGAGTTGGGCCAAGAACGAACTCGAACATCCATTCAAATATTAACATCCGTCAGAATTCTGGTTGATCCAGGACCAGACTTGTTGATTCATATGAACCGTTACAAACTGGAGGCTCCGGATGCTGTGTTGATCACCCACGAACACGGGGATCACTACCTTGGCATGGATGACCTGCTAGCCTACAAAAGGGCCCTTCCGCCTGACGCGTGGAAGCCCATACCTGTTTATGCTACCGAGACAGCCTGGCAGACCATAGGGATCCGATTCGGCTATCTCCTGGGATCTCTTTTTGAGAAAAGAATAAGTGAACCCGGTGTAGACATTAATGTCGGAAATACTTTCATAACTCCATTCAAAACATTTCACGGTAAAACTGCCAAAGGATCCGTCGGTTATGTGATTCGTGAAATGGATGCAAGCGAGAACTGCAAAAAACTCGTTTATACTTCCGATTTCGTGGATATCGAATCAGACTGTCCAATTCTTTACGAGCCAGAAGTTCTTATTATTCAAAGCCATTGGTTGAATGAACCGTTAGAAAATAGGCCTTTTCACATGAGCCTTCAAAGAGGTTTAGATTTTATAAAGAAGTGGAGACCTACAAAACGGATTTTCCTGGTTCATATCTCCGGTGGAGACCAGGTTCCTGGTGACCCGCATAATACCTCTGTAAAAAAGACTCCGCCTGTTAAGCCGATGACCGATCCTCTGACACAAACGCCATATCCAATACCACTGTGTCAGGAAGACTGGGAGAGGCTGGCAGTCAGATTCTGTAATGACAATTCTTTGTCATGTCCGATGATTGTCCCAAAAGATGGTGACGTATTTAGTTTTTGATTATCAACTTGACGCATCTTCCCAACACCGTTGAGATGAAAGGCCAGAGAAACATCCCAAAGATCACTAGACGCATGGATTGGTCTGGCTGCTATGTAAGAGAATCTTGTTTTATAAGAACCAAGGAGGTTTCATTTTGACTGAAGATCTCAAATCCAAAACTGCAAAAACAGCTAGCCTTTATTTTGAAAATTTCACTGGTGAAAGGCCTTTCGATTTATGGCGTTCATTCGACAAAGACCTCGCAAAAGACCTTTCTATGTTCATTACGGGTCAAATGTACGCCCGTGAGCGAATACCTCATACAACGAGACAACTCATCACAATCTCGGCATTAACGGTCCTTGAACGCTTAGAAGAACTAAAGCTTCATATAAACGCCGGGCTGAACGTAGGATGCAAACCTCGGGAGATCGCGGAGGTAATTTTTCAATGCGGGATTTATGGAGGCATGCCAATAGTTAATCAGGGCCTCAAAGTCTTACGCTCCACACTTCAAGAAAGAGGAATGTGGCCGTTGGGACTGGAACCAGAATGATTAAAAAGCATTCGCTTTTTTTATTGCGTCATTACTGAATACCTTATGTCGAATTATTTACATGGAAATTTGTGGACTAGCCCGCTCCTGATATTTGTGGCGATGAGTCTGATTGTTTCTTGCGCCACGGTGCCTCATACCGGACGAAAACAACTAAATTTTCTTCCTGACAAAGACCTTGACGCTCTGGGCGCACGTTCGTATTCCGAGTTGCTCGTACGTGAACCATCCTGCAATGACTCCAAGATAAACGAGGCGGTAAAGCGGGTGGCAAAGCGTGTCAGCGCAGCAGCAGAAGAGTTGGATCATCCTGGATTTGACTGGAAGATTCATGTGGTTGATAGGGACATACCAAACGCATTCTGTCTCCCTGGTGGCAAGATCGTCGTTTATACCGGTATTTTGCCATATGTAAAAAACGAAGCCGGCTTGGCGACTATAATAGGACATGAGATAGCCCACGCCGTTGCTCGCCATGGAGGCGAGCGGCTTAGCCAACAAGTGGCCATCCAGGGAATCAGTTCGGTGGGATCAGAGATATTCAAGGATGAGGCCGGCAAATTAGACAATAAAACCAAAGCGATAATCGGGGCGCTCGGATTAGGGGCCACAATTGGAGTTCTTTTGCCTTACAGTCGTACCCATGAAATGGAAGCTGACAGGATAGGACAGTTGTACATGGCTAAGGCCGGATATGACCCTTCGGAATCTATACGTTTATGGGAAAGAATGGCAAAAATCAACAAACCTCCAATACCTGTATGGCTTTCAACTCACCCCGCCGACCAGGACAGGATCCAAAATTTGATCAAGCTCCTTCCGGAAGCTCAAAAACTGTATATCAAAGCTCTTCCAAAATATGGATTGGGGACGGCCCTATGATTTGTTTGATGAATGGTAAGATCTAATGAATCGAGACGAAATAAGATCCTTTCTAGCGCTGGATTTGCCGGAAAACATGGTTCGGTTCCTTGAAGATATACTCAACCGGCTAAAAAAGAGCAGGGCGGATGTCAGGTGGGTGAATCCTTCATCGATTCACCTCACTATTAAATTTCTCGGGAATGTAAACAGTTCCAGAATTCCGGAAATCGAGAGGAACTTGAGGCCGATATTCTCGGTTCAACAGCAATTGGAGCTTGAAACAACAGGTATTGGCGCTTTTCCCAACCTGCGTCAGCCACGCGTAGTTTGGGCGGGTGTGACAGAGGCGTCAGGACGACTAGCTAGAATTGTTTCCACAGTTGAGGATGTATTTCTTGAACGGGGATTTCAGAAAGAAATCAAATCGTTCACCCCTCATTTAACATTAGGGAGAGCAAGGTCATCCAAAGGCAAAGAGGAGTTGGTCGAGCTAATCAACTCTATGGGTTCCAACCCTAGAATACGGTTTGTTGTTGATCGGGCAATTCTGTTTCAAAGTGTCCTGGAACCAACAGGCGCTCGTTACAGCGCGCTGTCGGTCTTTGATTTGCCAAAATTTGTCGTACCGAGTCAGCCAACGTCGACGACTTCATCAGAGATTTAGTTGGCATGCGTCTGATAAATACCAAAAATCCGGGTCTTGCAAGATGGCTCGTTGCCGTAGTGTTGTCAAATGTCGCGTTGTGTTTTCTGTGGATGAGTCCGACCCATTCAAGCAATGTTTTCGCTAGCTCGCAACCAACTGGAAATTTATCTACAATAGCGACTTCGGGAAATTCAAATAATTCAGAGCAGGCAAATCAGGAAAAGGGTTCTGAGGATCCGGAAGCGCTGAAATCTGAATCAAAATCGGCAGACAATTCAGGAGTTCCTTACGATCCATGTCTACCCGGTCTGTATCGTGATTGGCGGGAATACAGCCAGGACCAGGAGGATTTCAGAAATACAAATGATATCGAAGAGGCTAGAATACTCATCGACAGAGCGCGTTTTCAAGTTAGACTGGAGGCCTTATTCAAAAATGGATCTACAGTAGAATTCTACCGCGGAGCAGTAGCTCTTGGAGCCTTTAAATCGCCTACTCCAAAGGGACGGTTCATTATTAATCATATTTACTGCTATCCGGATGTCGTCTTTTACGCCTCTGATTCCAAACCAATACGTATTTCAGAATCAATCAGCCATAAGTGAATTGGTATTTCACCTAACCGGTCCATTACAACGATCGCAAGACAAAACTCGGAATCAATATTTAATAGTGTCCCAAAATGTGTTAGATAGAAAA
>JAMCYH010000290.1 GCA_023474025.1 Deltaproteobacteria bacterium | reverse complement strand
GGGTCGAGCCGACAAAGTTCTTGCAGACCTCCTGTCTGGCAAAATTACAAGATCTTCGGTATCACGCTTGTTAAAAGATGGTTTTGTGACTTGGGAAGGTAAGCAGATAAAGCCTTCTACGACTCTCAGGCCTGGGCAACAAGTAGTTATTGTCCCTCTTGAATCAAAACCGGAGCGCACAACAGTCTGTAAAGATATCCCATATAAACCTCTAATTCTTTTCGAGGACGAACACGTCATTGTGTTAGACAAGCCTGCCGGTCTGGTGGTCCACCCAGGGGCGGGGAGACGTTCCGTTACTTTGATGGATATCCTGGTGGATTCCAGGCCAGCAATGATCGGGATAGGGGAACCAGGGCGTTGGGGCATTGTGCATCGCCTCGATAAAGACACGTCCGGGGTATGGTCAGTTGCGAAGACGTTAATTGCCCATAATGACCTTTCAAATCAATTTAGAGGACATTCCGTGGCTAAAGTCTACATGGCGCTTGTTCGCGGAAACCCGGGACTGGATGACGGCGTGGTGGACAAAGAACTTGGTAGAAGCCGCTCAGACCGGAAGAAGATGTCCACGATAACCAGCAAAGGTAGAGTCGCTGTGACGTCCTGGAGGGTTAAGCAGAGACTTGGTTTGATATCGTTGCTTGAGATTCATCCGCAAACAGGGAGGACACACCAAATTCGTGTTCATTTGGCTTCCATAGGTTTACCGATCCTGGGTGACAAAGTTTATGGAACAAGATCTCGCAAAAAAGGGACTGCGGATCAAATCCTTGAAAAGCTCGGCGCTGCTATCAAGAGGCAGGCTCTCCACGCTGCTAAACTAACTTTTAAGCATCCGATTTCCGGGGGAACTATAGAGTTTTGTTCTCCTTTGCCTCATGATATTCTGGAAGCGATAAGAATATGCGAGGCGACAATAATTGAAAAGGAGGGCTAGTCTTCTTCCAGCCCAGCCCTCCCACTGTAACTATTTAACATCAATTTTTATTGTTGTTTTTTTGCTAGGTTCTGTTTTGGGCAGTTTGAGATTTAGTACGCCGTCCTTAAAAGTGGCTTCTATCTTTTCCTCATTTACCTCACAGGGCAGGTTGATTGCCCTGAAGAAACTCCCGTAGGACCTTTCGATTTTATGCATGCTTTCGGTCGTTTGTTCACGCTCTTCTTTCTTTTCTCCTTTAATCGTGAGTGTTGTCCCTGCAAGATTGACCTCTATTTCTTTTGGGTCCACTCCAGGTAATTCAGCCTTAACGAGCACGTTTTCGTCAGTTTCGGATACATCTAACGCAGGCGTAAATCCACGGGAGAAATAGCCTGACGGGAACCATCCTTCGGAGCCAAAGAACCTGCTGAATAAGTCATCGACCTCTTTTCTGAATTCTGTCACAGCTTTTTCGGGTGGAGCGCCCTGGCTCTCTCCCCATTTCCAGGGTATCAGGCTTCGCATTTTTAGATGTCCTCCTTTTGGGTTGACTGGTGAAATAATTCGAGACTTGGTCGCCATAATTAATTTGTTCAGATTACGCTAGGCCGCTCAGATTTAAAAAATTTTGCTTCAACAATTTCTTGACCAGCATATGGAGATCTCATTCCGAGGACGGCCATGTGCCATTGGTACACTTCACATGCTTCACAATTCGTGCGACATTTGACGTTTTGTCCCTTAGAAAATAGTGGGTTTAGCTTCCCCTTGATCAACCAGCAGGATCTTCCATAGTGTGGAAAAACCGGGCAGTTCTCTTTATTTCCACACTCCATGATTTCCCAACATCGGTCCCTTAGAGTCATCTTTGAACTCCTGATTGCTACGGCGTTTTTTTAGATTGAAGAGCCTCCCCTGAAGATTTAGTATTTGGTGGTCACCATCGGCCATGAGAGAAGTTTCTGCGTGATTTTGATGTATATCCTGTTCACATACTGTTAGTATGAATGAAATAAGTTAGTTACGGAACGGTGTGTCGTTCCATGGTGGTTTGAAGGTTGTTGTATTTTTCTCAGGTTGAAACATCTGTTCCTTTTTAGCATGGGTAAGACAACCGTTTTATGAAAATGTTCCCAGATTCTATCTTGAAATCTTCGACAATTTTCTGGTAACCTGTTAAAAAAGTATTATCAGCCCTGCTGCCAGTTAGATTCGTCGAGTTGGCCTTTGCTCTATTGAGTTAGACGTGACTGGCCCAGCGTTCAAAATTGTTAAATCGTTTTTGAGGTCCAAAACAATACTCACGTCTTTGAATTACTGAAAGCAGCGTTAGTAAATGCCCTGGAACAATATTTGGCGGAGCCGAAATAAGGGGGTCCAATGACTACCGATGATGTCGAAAAATATTATAAGGGGGTATTTGACAACGCTGGAGTAGGAATTCTCGCCATCAACCTGGAAGATAGAATTATTGAGGCAAATCAGGCTCTTTTGATCATGCTGGGCTATGATAAGGCAGACCTGTATAAACGTTCCTTTCTGGACATTACCCATCCTGACGACAGAGAAACATCCTGCCGTAACATGACTGCTCTAATGGCTGGGGAGATATCTTCCTACAGGTTTGAGAAGCGCTATCTTAGAAACGATGGTAGTATCTTGTGGGGAGACGTTTCGACTACCGGCATATTGGGCGAAAATGGGAAGCCGATACAGGCGATTGCCGTAATTGCGGACATTACAAAACTTAAGGAAAGCGAACAGGCCTTAAGAGATCGAGAGGAACACTATAGGGGAGTTTTTGATAACGCTGGGGTAGGGATAGACGTGCTTGATAGGGATGGTAAGATCATGCAGGTCAATAAGGCGCTTTTAGAGATGCTCGGTTATCAGGAGCAAGAACTCTTTCAACTGACGTTCACTGAGATAACCCATCCTGACGACCGAGAAATGTCTAATAGAAGTTTGGAAACTCTCATGTCGGGAGAAAAAAGCTCATATAGGTTCGAAAAACGTTATCTCAGAAAGGATGGAAGCGTCCTTTGGGTAGATCTCTCGACTACCTGTATACGGGGCCAGGACAATAGGCCCGCCAAGGTGGTCGCGGTCATCGCTGATATATCGAAACGCAAACAAGCCGAAGAGGAACTGAGACATTACAGCGAACGTCTAGAGGAAATGGTTGAACAGCGAACTGCCGAACTGAGCGAATCCGAGAATCGATTCCGTGATTTGGTGGAGTCTATGAGCGATCTGGTCTGGGAATTGGATCAAAATGGCATTTTCAAATATTTTAGCCCCAGGATGAAGGATTTATTAGGCTATGAACCAGAAGACGCTTTAGGGGCCACATTTCCTCGTTTCGTAAGCAGAAAAGAAGAGGAAAGACTTAGCGGCACTGTTAAATCGATCTTTTCTTCTCGAAAACCTTTCAGAGGAATTGAAACTAAACACATCCACAAAGATGGTCACAATGTTTTTCTGGAAACTAGTGGCGTCCCGATAGTTAATTCTAAGGGAGAATTTATCGGTTATCGAGGAGTTTGCCGCGACATTACCGAGCGCAAACAGGCTGAAGAGGCCCTTCGCCAACGGACTAAAGACCTGGAGCGTAGTAATAAAGATCTGGAGCAATTTGCATATGTCGCCGCGCATGACCTTAGAGAACCTCTGGTAGCTATCGGAGCCTATCTCAAGGTTCTGGAACGTCTCACAAGGAACACGCTTGCGGATGCTGGAAACAATTGTCTTTCCAAGGCGATAAATTTGGTGCTCAGAATGGATGCCATGCTACAAGGTCTGCTCGCGTACTCACGCCTTACACTTACCCCGGTGTCTTATGACGTGACGGATTGCAACACTTGTCTTGCAGACGCCCTTTCAAACCTGGGTCCATCGATCAGGAAAAGCGAGGCAATTATAACTAATGATACCCTTCCAACTGTAAAGATTAGCGGTCCTCAATTAGTTCTGATATTCCAGAACCTTATTGGTAACGCCATTAAATATAGAGAATCAGAGCCTCTAAGAATCCATATAGGTTGTATATCAACGGAATCCGAGTATGAATTCTCTGTGAGCGATAATGGAATTGGAATAGAGCCTCCATATTTGGACCGGATTTTCAACATGTTTGAAAGAGTAAAGGATTTGTCAGGACCTAGCGGAACAGGTATCGGTTTATCCACATGCAAAAAAATCGTTGAGCGATATGGTGGGCGGATATGGGTAGATTCTACCGTGGGAAAAGGATCAACTTTTCATTTCACTCTCCCAAAAGAATGATATTCTTTCAATTAGTTTTAATCCCCGGAGGGTACAATGTCATTGTGGCAAAAGACGTCTTGCGTATGTTGCGCCCAAAACTGTGGCCTTGAAGTAATGGTTGAGGGAAATCGGATCGTCAAGGTTAGGCCTGACAAGCAAAATGTGCGCAGCGAGGGATACTGTTGCCGTAAGGGATTGGAAATTGCTCATTATCAACACCATGAGGATCGGCTCAAACGGCCCATTAAAAGGATAGGGGCCGAGTTCAAGGAAATATCCTGGGACCAAGCTCTGGACGAGATTGCTACCAAGCTCAAATCCACTGTAGCTACTCACGGGCCTCGCTCTCTAGCGTACATGGGAGGAGGTGGCCAGGGATGCCACTTTGAAGCGGCGTTCGGAGTAAGACTGCTCCGGGGACTAGGGTCACGCTACCATTACAGCGCGCTCGCTCAAGAACTTACAGGATATTTCTGGGTAAATGGAAGGGGTTTAGGGAGGCAGTACTTTGGGACCTTGCCTGACCATAGAGGCACAGATATGCTTTTGGCTGTCGGCTGGAATGGATGGATGAGCCATCAGATACCACAGGCTCGACGCCATCTGAAGAAAATTTCCGAAGATCCTGACAAGCTGCTTGTCGTAATAGATCCAAGACGTTCAGAAACCGCCCTTAAGGCGGACATGCACTTTGCGATTCGTCCTGGAACGGACGCCCTGTTGCTTCGGGCAATCATAAGTATAATTCTTCAGGCGGGTTGGCAGAAGACCGACTATATTGCTAAACATGTGAGTGGTTTCGAATCGATCAAGTCATGGTTCCTCGAGTTTGATCCTCGCCCGGCTATCGCTCTGTGCGAGTTGGATTATGATCGGGTCTACGAGTTGTGTCGGTTGCTGGTCATTCGTAACTGGTCATGCCACTCCGACTTGGGTATCCTCATGGGGCGGCACAGCACGGTATCATCATATCTCGAATTGATCCTGTTAGCCATTTGTGGCCGCATAGGGATCGAGGGAGGAAATTTTGTGCCGGGCTACTTGATGCCGATAGGGGCCCATTCTGATGAACGTGATCCCAGGACATGGCGAACTTGTACAACGAATTTTCCAGCTATTATGGGCACATTCCCACCAAATGTCATGCCTGAGGAGATACTTTCCGACACGGAGGATCGACTCAGGGCAGTCTTGGTGAGTGGATCCAATCCATTGCGTTCTTATGCCGACACAACAATGTATGAACAGTCTTTCAAAGAGCTTGATCTCTTGGTTGTGGTGGACGTGGCTTTTACAGAGACAGCCAGGCTCGCCCACTACATTCTACCGGCACGATCCGCTTATGAGAAATGGGATGGCACTTTTTTCGCCTGGAACTACCCCGAAATTTTTTTTCAGATGCGAAGACCTGTGGTTGAGCCCGAAGGAGAATGCCTCGAAGAGGGAGAAATTCTCACACGCCTCGCTGATCGTTTGGGGTTGCTTCCTGAAATTCCCCAATATCTTACTGACGCAGCATTAGGAGATCGCTTCAGCTTTGGTATGCGACTTCTGGAATTTGCTCAGATCGAACCCCGCGCGATGAAATTCATGCCGTTTATTCTCGGTAAAACGTTAGGTAAGAGTCTCGGCTCAATGAGCCTTGCGGCGCTCTGGGGAATTCTACAGGCGCCGCCAAAATCTTTCCGAGAAAATGCCGCTCGGGTGGGTTTTAATTCAGGACCAGCAATGGGGGAGGATATTTTTAAAGCTATTGTTGATCATTCAGAGGGTGTCTGGATTGGAAAATGCGATACTTCCAATCCCTGGGCTGAACTCCGGACTGACGATAAACGTGTGAACGTCCTGATCCCAGAGCTTGAGGAGGCTGTCAGGGGTCTCAACGTTCAGACTGAGGAAGCCGACTTACTCATGAATCCTGAATACCCCTTCGTACTAGCCGCAGGTCGACACATGGATTACAATGCCAATACTATAATGAGGGACCCTGCGTGGAACGAGGGCAAAGCCCAAACTTGCACGATCATGATGCACCCTGAAAATGCAAATTCGCTAGGTTTAATCAATGGACAGATGGTGCGAGTTACCACTGAAGCCGGGTCAGAGGATGTCGAACTCGAAATCACTGACACTGTGAGACAGGGGCAGGTAATAATGCCACATGGATTTGGTCTTGTCCATGCTGGCCAGAAACACGGCGCTAATGTAAATCGCCTCACTAAAAACACCAACAGAGACCCGTTCGCGGGGACTCCATTGCATAGGTTTGTTCCCTGTAATGTTAAACCAGTTTGAGATTGCTAGTATTGTAGCGCTTAGTCCGACTAACAGAATCACCGCCCGTTGGCATGATTGGAGTCAGACTAGGCGCTGGTATGACAGATCACTACAATTTCTCGGCAACAAGCTCCGAAAGATCCATTACTTTGAGCTGGTCGGATTTTCCCATAACGTTACAGGAATCTTCCAACATGGTTATGCAGTAAGGACATGCGGTAGCCAAAATATTAGCGCCGGCGTCTAATGCCTCCGCGATGCGTAGTTCGGCAAAACGCTCTCCGGCCTTGGTCTCCATCCAAACTCGGCCACCACCTCCGCCACAGCATAGGCTGTTTTTTCTGTTACGCGATAACTCACAAAGTTCCGATCCAGGAAGTGACTCAATGAGTTCACGGGGTTGATCATAAATATCGTTATGTCTGCCCAGATAACAGGGATCATGCAAGGCCACGCGACCAATAGAGTCTCCGGAAGGTTTGATCTTTCCGGATTTCATGGCGTCAGCCAGGACTTCAGTGTAGTGATACACTTCCCATTTCCCGCCAAGCTCGGGGTATTCGTTTTTGAACGTGTATAGACAATGCGGAGATGTGACAATTATCTTTTTGACACCTTTCCCATTGTAAAGATTAATGTTCGACTCAGCCAGTTTCTGGAAGAGAGCCTCGTCTCCTACTTTTCTAATGGACTCACCACAGCAGCTTTCTTCGTTTCCTATAATACCAAAAGAGATACCTGCGGCTCTTAGGGCTTTCACTACAGATTTTGCGATCTTGCGGCTCCTGATATCGTAGCAGGATGTGCAACACACAAACAGAAAATACTCCGTGTCCGCTGAGAATGTAGGAATATCGAGGCCTTCAGTCCATTCGGTTCTTTTTTCTCTAGAACCAGACCATGGATTTCCCTGGGAATGAAGACTGCCTACTATAGGTTTTAAACTCGCTGGAATAGTGCCAACTTCGGCCAGCATGCTTCGCATACCCCGAACATTGCTAATTATGTCCACGCCTCGAGGACACCTATCCACACAGGTTCGACAGGTAGTACAGGCAAACAGGCAATTTTCAGATTCAAAGCCTTCGAGTCCGAGTTGTCCCATACGTTGAACTAATCTGACGTTGAACTGTTCCGACGCTTCACCGGACACGAGCCTCCATGGGCAGGACCCCGTACACAGTCCACACTGCATGCACCAATAAAGGCTTTCGGCTCCGGACATCACTATAGCGTCACTAACTTCCAGAAATGGTATTTTAGTTTCCATGTCTTATCCTTCGTTTAGAAGCCCTTGTATGGGTTGGGCCCGAGTTCTTCCAATTTGGACGTAAATTCCTCCAGGATTTGAGGGATCCTGTAGTAATCGTCTATCGAAATCTGTTCTAGTCTTATACGATCCGACTCAAGAACCAAACGATCAAGGGTTTCCTTTATTTTGGTCATTCTTGTGTCAGCCAATTCACTTCCCTGTATGAAATGGCACTGATAATCGTCACCGAATTTACACCCGAACAGGACAATCCCATCGACCCCTTTGGATAGAGCATCCGCAATCCAGACGAGGTTTATTGATCCCAAACATCTCAAGGGTATGAAACGTACCCAAGGCGGGTATTGCAGTTTATTGAGTCCAACCATATCAACAGCGGGAAAAGCGTCATTCTCGCAAATTAGTCCAATTATCCTGGGCTTTTCTTCGTATTCTTCAGGCACGCTGATGGATTTGATCATGGACCCGATCATATCGATCGAATAGTTGTTGAACGATATGATTCGTTCGGGGCATGACCCCATACATATAGCGCATCGTCTGCATCTGGTAGGGTGGGGAAGTGGTGTCCCTTTGATATCCTCATTATACATTCCAAAAGGACATTCCTCAGTACAACGCTTGCACTGGGTACACCTTTGGATGAACAGACTGGGATAGGAAAGGTCACCGGCTCTGGGATGCACCGCTTTGCCCTGTGATGTAAGTTCAACACACTGTATTGCCTTAAGCGCCGCGCCAGTTCCGTCACTTTTTGACCTCGTGCATGTCATGGGCTGCCTGACGCACCCGGCGGTATAAATCCCGGTCCTCCTCGTTTCATAAGGGAAACAGACAAAATGTGAATCAGGAAAGCCGTACTTCAACGCAGGTAAGGCCGGTCCCTGTCGATATTCGAGGTTCAGTATCGGATCATCCAAAACCGCCGGCTGCATACCAGTGGCAAGCACCAACATGTCAACTTCCATCTGGATAGGTTCACCAAGCAGTTCATCCATGGCTTCTACTGAAAGCTTCATCTCGGAGCCTTCGCTGACTGAAATTTTCGATGTGTCAGTCTTGACGAAAATTACCCCCTCCTTCTGCACTTTTTTGTAGAATTCCTCGGCCTGTTCCGGAGTCCTCATGTCCTTGTAGAATATAACAACTTTTGTCTCTTCATTTTGTTCTTTAAAATATAACGCCTGTTTAAGAGACACCCTGCAGCATACAGCGCTACAGTATTGAAGATGTTCAGGATCGCGAGATCCGGCGCACTGAACGAACGCTACTACAGAGGGAACCTTTCCGTCGGATGGACAGGTCAGAGAGCCAACCTTGGCCATTTCTTCAACTTTTACGTTTGTGACTACGTCGGGAAACTTCTCAAAACCAAGGTGTTGGAGTTTGCTTGCGTCATACGGGGTCCAGCCCGCAGCCAAGACTATAGATCCCACTCGATGTGTGCCACCACCATTGTTAAGGACTACATCGAACATCCCGGGAGCGCCGGAAATTTTTTGAATTGTGGAGTTCTTAAATACCTCGATATTTTGAAGGTTCTCGATATCCTGAATAGTTGATGAAATCTGTATCTCTTCGATGTCATGGTACGGCGGATGGAGTGGTAAACATTTGTGCCATTTTGCCATCTGGCCACCCAATTCAGCTTCTTTTTCGACCAGCTTCACGCTATAACCGGCTTTAGCAGCGTCTAGGGCGGCTTGCATGCCAGCGGCTCCTCCACCAACTACCAGCAAGGTTTTTTCCAAAGCTTCCTGATAAGGAGTGGGTAGGGTTGATTTCTGGACTCGAATTATCCCCATGCGAACATAGTCTTCGGCCATGGCCTGGGTGTCTTCATTTCCCGCTGGTTGACACCATGCCACGTGTTCACGCAAATTCACCCTTTCCGTTATCGTCTGCATGGGATCAAAGGCGAATACTTCAGATTTCACACGGCCTGAACAGGCGCACAACACAACACAATTGACAGAACCGGATGCGACATCGTCTTTGACTATTTTTGCTCCTTCAGAGCCACAAAGACACTCATGACTGACGATCCTGGATACACCAATTTCTTCAGCCACACTTGATAGGGCGTCAAAATCTATAGCTTCGCCGATTCCACAGCCTGAACACATATAAACACCAATATTCTGATCCATAAGGATATTACCTCCGCACTGCCACTTGAATCGCCTTGAGAGCGGCTGCAGTGGCATCCTGCAGAGATGCCGCCACTTCCATCGGCGCTTTGACGCATCCGGCTGGTATAATGCCGGACTCTCCAGAACCGGTCACAAACCCGAAGTCATCATAAGCCATTTCCATGTCCGGTTTGATCTTGGCTGTTCCTGGGCGCATTCCGACAGCCAGGACTACGATGTCCACAACCTGCCTCACCCTGGATCCGGCGGAAATGTCTTCACCTTCCACCATGAGTCCTCCCGATTCTTTATCTTCAGACACTCGGGCAATTTTGCTTTTCACCAAGGAAACATTTTCGTCCTGTTGAACCTTGGTATAGAAATCTTCATATTTGCCCATGGCTCGAACATCTATGTAGTATATAAAAGCTTTGCTGTCCGGGACCCGTTCCCGTATATAAGTAGCCTGCTTAAGCGAAGCCAAACAGCAAACCCCGGAACAGTAGGCAAGATGATTCTCATCTCTGGATCCAGCGCACTGAACGAATGCCACGGTCTTGGCTTCCTTACCATCAGAAGGTCGAAGTATTTTACCACCCGTGGGTCCATTTGCCGCGGCCAGCCGCTCAAACATTACACTTGTTACAACATTCGGAAAACGGCCAAACCCCAGGTAGCCGATTTTCTCAGCTTCATAAGGGTCCCAACCTGTGGCCCAAATGATGGCGCCAACCTCCAAATCAAAGGTCTCCGCCTTCATGTCGAGGTCAATTGCGTTGTAAGGGCAAGCCTCAGAGCACTTGATGGCCTCATCTGTTCCAATTATATCTGACGCGAGAACATATTTGAATGGATACGCCATCTGATGTGGCAGATAAGCAGCCTTAACTGTATCCATCCCATAGTTAATTTCATTTGGAACAGTTGTTTCACATACTTCAGCGCATTTGCCACAGGCCGTGCAGTTGTCGTTCACAAATCTCGGGTTGACCCGGACTGAGACTGAATAGGCGCCAGGCTTGCCTGATATTGAGAGGACTTCAGCCTGAGTATAAAAAGAGATCTTGGGATTATTCTTGATTCTTCTAAAATTTATCTCAAGACCACATGTTGGTGGACACAGCTTGGGAAAATACTGATTCAGTTGGGCCACTCGGCCACCCAAAAAAGGATTCCTCTCCACTATGACCACGTTAGCGCCTGTTTCAGCGGCTTCTACAGCAGCGGTAATACCACTGATTCCACCACCTACGACTAGAATCTTCTGATCTTCATCGCCCATAGGCTACCTCCGTGTTTACAATCGAAAGCGACTCCAAATGTCGCTGACTTTTTCTTATAAGTCGCAATGAATTAAGCGACTGGTGATCCTATTTAACGAATTTTGTCAATTTATTGAAAGATACGTTAATCCGCTTTTCTTTTGATGAATATCTAATATTTTTATTGTATGACTCAGCTATATGTATGAAATTCCTCAAGAGGGCTCCGCCATCGGGTCTGGAACCGAGGAAACTTTCCGGATGTCCCTGGATCCCATAAATTGGTTTGTAGGGATGGCGAATAATTTGATTTCGGCTTGTCTTTTCTGAGGCAAGCAGGACGAAGCCAGGTGGCAATTCTTTTACTTCATCGTAGTGACTTTCAACAATACGGATTTTATCATCAAGCCCTACAAAAATGGGATCATGTGTGTCCTGACTCAATTGCGTCACTCCGGATTGTCGTTCGCGCGAGTATGGCATGCAATCATCCATGCCGGCGCGAATCGGCCCCACCTTGCCTCCGAAAGCCAACGCTATAGCCTGATGCCCGCCACATATGCCAAGGATGGGGACATCAATCGCTTCAGCAATCTGGGGAATGAGCCACAGGAAGTTTTGTAACGCGACTCCGTTGGGTCCCGTATAACGGCACCACGGTGTTCCCTGAGGACTTAGCACAATAAATTCCGGGTCCAGGTCCGATATCATTTCGAATGTGGCGGTTTTGAAATCCAGAGTGACCACATTCTTGTTGCCGCTCATTTCACAGATCACTGAGCGAAGGCGTCTACATCCACCGGAACAGCCGTCTGGGGACAGCCCAACCATTATCCATGGCCTTGGATTGTCGACCCGTTTGATTTCCGATTCGGCGAAAGATCCGGAAAACGCTATGTTTAGTGAACTGAGAAGAACGCACATTGCCGCTATCAATGTGTAGACGATTCTCGATTGCCCGCCACAAGAGTGAAAAAATAACATTATCGGTTCCCACAACCCGAAAGAATGAAGAACCATATTTATAACTCACCAGGTGGCAGATAGGCAACAGGCCAATTATTCCAGAAACGGGTTTTATCTGTCTATTTAGCCTCAAATTATTTTTTTTGCCCGTTCCTTTTCGCTGTATATGCAACCACAATATTTTTGCCGATAAAGACCGAGCTTTCGGTAGCGTTTTACACCTTCATTCCAACCTGTCCGCCAGTCACGATAAATGAAAGGCAATTGACGGTTTTCTGAAATTGCTTCGCATGTGGTCTTCAGCAAATCATGCTTTTGAAACCGACTGTAAAGAAGAGTAGTTGAAAACGCGTCGAATCCTTTTGATTCTGCAAGACGGGCCACCACGTCTATTCTGAAATTAAAACATACCTGGCACTTTTGAGCTTCCCGAAAAACGACTTCCCGAAACCAGTCCTCCATTTCAATTCCAGTTTCATCATCCATTACTCGGATTCTATTTGAGGCCGTATAAGAATTGAATGCGTCCTGTCGTCTCAAGTTCTCACTGTATGGATGAATATTCGGGTTAAAAAATAGGGCCGTTACTTCGTGCCCCTCACTTGAAAGTTCATCATACGGGATCACCAAACATGGCGCGCAGCATGCGTGTAACAAAATTTTCATTAATCAGGTTGTCTCCTTCCTAGAATGAGGTGCTTTTTAAATAATTTATAAAAAGCTTCCTCGCCTTACTTGATATCATCAATCGTGCGACGCTATTAGTCATGTCAATTATAATTGCGCTTACCATTTGCGTCGTTTTAGTCGATCAATCAAATTGTTAAAGATGTTTATACCGGCGCGGACCAGCAGGCTAGGGCAATGCCCAGGTCATGTCGGCAACAAAACACAAATAACGCAAAACTTTTTGAAACCATCAGAAACAAGTGTCTTGAAAAAACCAGGAAACTCGCTCAACTCTACGCGCCTTTAGGACCCGACATTGAACTGCCTGTTCCCCTCAGCACACGCTGATCGCCAATCCGGAGAGTAACTTTTTCACGATCAAAGTATTCCAGAAGTGGAATGTTGTATTTTCGTGAAGCTTTAGTTATTTCCTGAAACTTTGACGGGGTTATTGATCCTTCTTTCTTTAGACGCTCGACGAGACTTTCCCGCACACTCCTGATAAAGCTGCTGGAGAAATACATTTCCTCCTTGATTTTTACAATCTTTCCTTCCTTCTCCAGGACCAAAAGAAGGTTCTTGATATGTTTGGGATCATAACCGACCTGCGTTACCAGATCCTTCAAGATGGGAGGAGAATTTTCATTCTTGCTTAGGATGATTAACAAATTTTCGCGAAGAGTTTTTTCATCATCTTTAAGTTGGACCTTGTGATTAGATGCCCTGACAGTGTCTCCGAGATCAACCAGCAAGCCCTTCGAAGTCAGTTCGTCAACGGCGATCCTGAAAAGACGGTCACCTCCTGGAGTCAGTGACCTGATCTCCTGCTTTGAAATACCTTCTCTCAAAGGATTGTCTTTGTGAAAATTGTCAAGTCGATCTGTAATCTTCTTTTTTACTAGTTCCAAGAAGTCTCGGTGTACCAATCTTCGTTCGGTCGAATCAAGCTGTATGACTTTTCTCTGTGTCCGGAGTTTGTCGAGAGTTTTGTCCAAACGGGAAGACGAAAACGCGGACATGCCCAGTAACTCATTTCTGTTTACGCCAGTTACTCCTGAACCCCTTATGAGGGAAGATATAACGCCGATATCGTCTTCCCGCTCGGTCTCCAGGAAAGATTTGACTGATCTGGCTTTTAGCTTTGGCGCCCTAGGGTTCAAAATCACTCCACCTCCTAACGTTACGGAAGGCGAGGTGGCGCGAATTACAAATCTGTCTCCAGTTGCCGGCACAATGGGGGCTGATGTCCTTAGCTGCGCCAGGATCTCCTCCCCAGGTTCGAGCAGTTCCCTGTCTGGAAACGCTATAGTAGCTTCAACATCGGTAGTATAATGATGAAGCCTGACTTTTCGGAGATTTGTAAGTTTAATTGAGCTCCGGTTCAAAGACATGAGTTTCACATCGACTATATACGATGGGCGAAATTCCCCGGGGTGGGTGACCACATTTCCTCTGTGCGCCTGATCCTGCTCGATACCGCGTAAATTTACAGCGACGCGTTGGCCAGGAAATGACTGTTGTTCGAACTGCTTATGGGATTCAATTGACCTCACTGATGATCGAACGGCTTGAGGCAGAATCTCAATCTCGTCCCCTGTTGATATTGTGCCTGAAATTAGGGTACCGGCCACGACAGTACCATGACCTTTTAGGGTAAACACCCTGTCGATAGGCAACCTTAGAAGACCGTGGACCGATTTCTGACCGATGTCCTTACTGAGGTCCAATATGACTTGCTTTAGTTCATCAATCCCTTCGCCTGTACGAGCGGAAACACGAATCATTGGAGCATTTTCCAGGAACGTGCCCTTAATGAGATCCTTGACGTCTTCTTCCGCTAGAAGCGCAAGTTCTTCATCAACAAGGTCCAGTTTGGTCAAAACGACCAAGCCATGCTTTATTCCCAGAAGACACAATATATCGAGGTGTTCCACCGTCTGGGGCATAACACCTTCATCAAGCGCTACTACAAGCGCAGCTATGTCAACTCCTCCAGACCCGGCTACCATCTGTCTCACGAACTTCTCGTGTCCAGGGACATCAACTATGCCTATTCTGAGGTCAGATCCAAGATCGAGGTAGGCGAAACCTAACTCGATGCTTATACCCCTCTCCTTTTCTTCCTTTAATCTGTCTGTGTCGATTCCGGTAAGGGCTTTGACCAATTGGGTTTTGCCATGATCAATATGACCGGCGGTCCCAAGAATTACTCGTTTCATTGAAACTATCCTTCGGGCGATGGCAGTCCAGGACTTGAAAATTCCGAAGCAAAATTCCTTTAATCGGGACAGATTCGGAAGCTGGCGCGATCAAAAATATATACTAGTGTTTCAATTTTCTTCGCACGCCGTGTCGGCCTGACGTTTTTTGTTCTGATTCTTTTTAGGTGTCTTCGGTGACGGTAGACTGTTTGCGACATTTTTTTTGGGGGGGGTGTCTGGTTCAAGTTCACCCAGAATGTCCTCAGGCCTTACATCGACTGTGGTGTCGTCAGCCAACTTGATCAAAAGGGTCTCCTCAAGTGGGTTATGCTTGATAACGCAACCCTCTCCCTTGTTGGTGGCTACAAGTTTGCCAACTTTTGGCAGGCTTTTGCTGAAGTCTTCATAAATGTCATGCTCATAACTTAAACAACACATTAGGCGACCACAAACGCCAGATATCTTAGTAGGATTTAGGGATAGGTTCTGGTTTTTCGCCATCTTTACCGAGACGGGCCTGAAGTCGGTCAGAAACCTGGAACAGCACAATTCCTGACCACAACAGGCGATACCACCTGTCATTTTGGCTTCATGCCGAACGCCTATCTGCCGCATCTCTATCCGTACTGGAAATCTCGAAACCAACATCTTAACCAGTTCTCTGAAATCGACTCTACCTTCAGATGTAAAGTAAAACACATATTTGGAGCAATCAAAGAAGCACTCTACAGAAACCAACTTCATAGGTAGGCCAAGTTCATCAATCTTGTCGAGGCAGTATGCGTAGGCTTCAGACTCACGTTGACAACAGCGTTCTTTCTGATCAACGTCAACTTTTCCGCCCTTACGTAATATTTTTCTAAGGGCCTCAGCCTGAGTCGAATCAATTTGCTTTTCGAACGGGGGAACAGCCACCTGTCCCAATCCCAATCCCTTTTCAGTTTTAACTACTACCCAGTCACCATGGACAAGGTCCATATCGCCTGCGTCAAAATGATACACTTTACATGCGTAGCCAAATCTGATGCCGGTCACACGCACTGTCCTCGTATTGAAACCACTATCCTGAGTTTCAATGCTTGGGTCTAGTCCCCGATGATCGGAATCAGGGTCGAGTAAGGTAGTGGAATCACAGCATGACTCACCCGGATTTTCGGTTTCCAGAGTTTCCTGTAACTGTTCTGAAATCTCTTCGGTTATCAAGAAAGAATCAGAAGTGAAATTTGATATATTTGCCTGATCATGAAACTTTTCTCCACTGCATAACATGGCACTGTCGTTACAATGTTCCTGTTCAGAATCGTTGAGAGAAGAATCCGATATCAAATCGGATTGGCAGGGCTTTGTTGAAGCCTTAGGCTTTGAACCAAACTTGTCACCCCAGGATCTCGGTAGATATGATTTGTCCGAGCCCTTAGTTTCCTCAGGCATTTGAACTGTCCTCAATAACTGAAAGTCGGCTTGGAACTCCAGTTTTATAGTCGAGCATTTTACGTATCCTCAAGAACATTACATCTGCCAACATGTTTCTGTTGATGTTGGTGTCGGAATTTAGCAATTCAAGCGCTTTCGCCATTTCCGTGTGAATTTCAAGCAATTCGCGAATTGGATGATGTTGGGCTGAAGTGGCTAAAATGTCAATAAGGTCGGTATGGATTACGGACGTAGTCGCTCCCCCGGATTTTAAAACTATTAAATCTCTGATCCAGGTCATTCCGAACTCAATGGCGTCAGTAAAATTCTGTACGTCCGAACTAATCCGGAATGAAAGATCCAGGAGAGAAGCCAAGCCGAAATCAGGACCGGCAGTAAAAACCTCGGTTAGAGCGTTTCGAAATTTCAAAGTGTTTGCTGACAATAACTCGATAGCACGCCCCAAACTACCGGACGCCAAGCCGGCAAGACTCATGGCCTCGTCCGGTCCGATTTTCCTTTTTCTCGCCAGCTCTTCCGCAATTAGCGGTCTTTCAAGCGGCCCAAACCTGACGTGCCTGAGTCTTGATTTCACTGTGGGGAGAAGAGCGGAAGCCCTGGATGTTACAAGAATTAGTATACTACTTCCAGGAGGCTCTTCTAGGGTCTTCAACAACGCATTCTGGGCTGATCTGTTTATCAGATGAGCGTCATCAAGGATTATGACCCGGTATTGGGCTTCTACCGGCGAATATTTCAAAAAGCTCTGGATTTGTCGAACATTATCAATTCTGATGGACCCTTTTTGAGGTGTTACAATCCGCACATCAGCATGAGAGCCTTTTCTGATAAGATCACAAATCCTGCATTTATGGCGCTCTTCCGCTTCGTAGGATGGGCAGTTAAGCATGCATGCAAATTCTATGGCGACCAGTTTCTTCCCAATTCCGTCAATACCCGAAAAAAGATAAGAATGAGCCGTTTTTTTCGACAAAACAGAATTCTTGAGAATTGCCAGCGTGTCAGCATGCCCCAGGATTTTTGTCATTTCTCTACATATATATATCTACGTGAACTGGAGCAAATGTCGATCGGCTAAAAATGTCAACCTCGTTTCACTGGTATATATTTATCAATGGCCAATACCAATGGAGACGCTACAAATATAGATGAATAGGTCCCAAAAATTATACCGATTAACAACGCCCAGGCGAAATCCCTCAACACATTTGTGCCGAAAATCAACAAAGCTATGACGACAAGTAGTGTGAATCCTGAAGTTAAAACAGTCCTGGACAGAGTCTGGTTAATTGAAATATTAAGGACGTCCGCAAGAGGCTGTTTTCGCATGCTTCTGAGGTTGTCCCTAACTCGGTCACACACAACAATCGTATCATGTATGTCATAACCAATTACAGTCAACATCGCGGCGAGAATGGTGAGATTGAATTCCATCCCGTTCCATACGAAAAAACCGTAAACCACAATAAGGTCATGTACCAGACAGAAAACTGCTCCCAGTCCCATGCTGAAAGTAAAACGGAATGCCATATAGACCAGAAGCATACCTAATGCAATGACAGTAGCCCATATTGCAGCGTGCCTGAGATCCTGCCCGACCTTGGGGCCAACAATCTCTAGACCCCTGATTTCGAACACACCTTTCCCAAATTTGCTTTCCAGAAGACCTTGCAATTTCTGAGAGAATTGTTCAGTCCCTTCATCATGTGTTTCCAGACGAATTATGTAATCTTCTCCGCTCAAGGAGAAACGTTGCACGGTAGGTTCCTTGCTAATCGGTTCTAGGGCCTGCCGTATCTGTTCGATATGGACCGGCTTCTTGAATTGGACCTGAGCCGTGACTCCGCCAGTAAAGTCTACCCCGAGGTTTATCCAGCCCTTGATGGGAAAAGAAAGAAGAGACAAGACTATTACCACAGTTGTAAAAGCGTACGCGTAGCGCCTGTTGCCCATAAAATCTATATTAGTGTTTGGCGGTATAAGTTCCACTGTTCAATCCTTACTAAAGTTAAGACCATTGGCTCAAGTTGGTCAAAGGTTATACACTTAATTTCTTCACACGTTTAACCTGAAAAAAGTAATCAAATATGGCTCGGGTCACGAACAATGCGGTGAACATTGAGGCGCTTAAACCGATACATAGCGTAACGGCAAATCCCTTTATCGGCCCAGTCCCAAATTGAATTAGTGGTAGGGAAGCAAGGATCGTGGTAGACGTTGAATCAAAAATAGTGGAAAAGGCTTTAGTGTAACCATTCTCCAAAGCGATTCTTGGCGTCTTTCCTGATCGGAGTTCTTCTCTTACCCGCTCAAAAATCAACACGTTATGGTCAATTGCCATACCTATGGTTAAAGCCGCCCCAGCGAGGCCGGGGAGGGTAAGGGTCGCTCTGAGGCCCGGCGACACCATAACGGCGAAAATCAATACGAGGTTGAACAATAGAGCAATGTCAGCAACAAGTCCGGACCACTTGTAATATAACGCCATTCCTACAATGATCATCAACATTCCCAAAACGATAGCGTTTCTTCCGGACCTTATGGAATCTTCTCCAAGGGATGGACCAACTGTTCGATTTTCGAGTATCTTTACTGGGGCAGGCAATGATCCGGCTCTCAGTACCAGCGCAAGATCATGGGCTTCTTCCGGGGAGAACATGCCCTCGATGATAGCAGATCCACCTGCAATTCTGTCCTTGATTACGGGGGCGGAATAGACACGATTGTCCAAAACTATAGCGAGCCTCTCGCGAACATGTTCCCCCGTCACTCTCTCAAACTGTTGAGCGCCCAACCTGTTGAAGTCCATCCCGATAACCATGCGACCGCCCCTATCAGGATGAACCCGGGCATCTGTCAGGAGATCACCTGTCAGGAGGACCTGTTTCTTGACAAGAAACGGCGTTCTGGTCACGGCGCCTGTTCTGGGATTTTTATTAATTTCATATAAAACTTCATCACCTTGAGGCACATTACCTTTCAGCGCTGCGTTCAAGTCACCTTTTTCATCTACCAGTCTGAACTCAAGTCTGGCTGTCTTTCGAATTATGTCAATCGCACGGTTAACGTCTTCCTTCAATCCCGGCAATTGCACTACGATGCGATCAGTCCCTTGAATAACAACGTCGGGTTCGGCGACACCAAATGCGTCAACTCGATTCCGGATCGTGTCAACCGCCTGACGAACCGCTTTCTGCTTGATGGACTCAACTGTCTTGGGATCGAGTTGGAGTTCTGTCTCAAATCCCTTTTCAGTCTGTTCAGATGAAACCTTTTTGAAACTAGGAAGTTTCTCCAGGACTTTTTGATCGAAAAGCGAGGCCTGATCAGCGTCCTTAAAAAAGATTACGAAAGAATCCGCTTTGTTGCGATGCACATCAACATATCTTACGCGTTCATCTTTCATAAGGCCTTACGCTTCGAGCATGGTTTGGTCTACCACGGCTTCAACAGCCTTTTCGGCCTGAACCTCCAGGACAAGGTACAATCCACCCTGCAAATCGAGTCCAAGCCTTATGGGGCTATCAGGAAGATACTTGGACCATATTGCGGGAACCGGTCCTAACGATGGATAAATCAGAAAGATGCAGACAATCAGTACAGCAAAAATTATTATAAACCGCGTCTTGAGACTCTCAATCATCTACCACTTCTCCTCAGGCATTTGGTTCGACAGGGGGTGGGGGCGTAGAAGCCAAGCCTGCGATGTATGATCTGGCTACACGGATCCGGACTTTATCGGCGATTTCCAGAACAACAACCTGGTCCTGAACCGCCACGATTTTTCCGAACACGCCACCTTGGGTGATGACATTGTCCCCCTTTTTCAGGTTATCCAATAATGTCTTGTGTTCCTTGGCTTTTTTCTGCTGAGGTCGGATGAGCAGGAAATAAAAAACAACAAAGATTAATATAATTGGCAGAAACTGAACTAAGGACTGTAGTCCTTCACCACCAGTTTGTCCGGGTTGTGTACCCATGGCATACGCCATATCAATCATTGATTTCCTCCGATTGGGATAGGTAGAGCTTTAGTAATGAGTTTAAACTATCTTCCTTTATTGCGGTTCTGATATCAGACATGAGCCGGTGATAAAAGTTAAGATTGTGTATTGTGGCCAGACACAGGCCCAGGATTTCTCTCTCCTGAAAAAGGTGTCGAAGGTAAGCCCTGGAATAGTTACGGCATAAAACACATGCGCAATCCGAATCTACCGGTCCCTGATCGTCACGATATCTTGAGTTACGTATATTAACACGACCTGATGAGGTAAACAAATATGCATTCCGGGCATTTCTGGTAGGAAGAACACAGTCAAACATGTCCACCCCTCTGATGGTCGCTTCCAGAATATCTATCGGCATTCCAACTCCCATCAGATATCGAGGCTTGTTCCATGGCAAATAAGGGGTGGTCGCCTCAATAGTTTCGACCATCAAATCGTGAGGTTCCCCTACACTCAGGCCACCAATTGCGTATCCATCAAATCCCATGGATGCGAGTCCCTCGGCGCTCAACCTCCTGAGATTAGGAAACATGGACCCTTGTACTATGGAGAACAAGGCAGGGTCAACTTTTTTTTTGGCGGCAATGGTCCTTGCCGCCCATGATTCAGTCCGTTTCAGGGCATCTAGAGCTTCTGACTCTCCCACCGGATAACCTCTTACATCGTCCAGACACATGATTATGTCCACGCCAAGAGATTCCTGAACGCTAAGACTCAGTTCCGGAGTGAACAGATGCTTGGATCCGTCTACATGAGATTGAAATATGACCCCTTCGTCATTGATTTTCCTCAACCTTGCCAGACTGAAAACCTGAAATCCTCCACTATCAGTTAATATGGCCCCATGCCAATTCATGAACTTTGCCAAGCCACCACAATTTTCTATTATCTGATGGCCCGGACGTAGATACAGATGGTAGGCGTTAGAAAGTAAAAGCCTAAAACCGATCTCCCACACTGTCTCCGCAGATACAGCCTTTACCGCCCCCAAGGTTCCAACGGGCATAAAAGCTGGGGTCTCAACCTCTAATCCAGACAGTTTCAACAAACCAGTTCGCGCATTCGATCCTGCGCTCCTGTGTGTAACTACAAAATCACAACCCATTGACCTTCCCGTGTGTTTATCGACCAGATTTTCGCCCGATAAAAAATGACGAAGGATTGTTGCAGCCTGCAAATTTTTCTAGGCTTTGACAATCCTTCTTCGATTCCGACTAAAAGCTGTTCAACCCGAACGTTATCTGTTTGCCTTCTTCAATCCTAGAGCGTCATTAGCAATTATCATCTTCATGATGTTGGTCGCTCCCTCGAGGATTTTGTAAACTTTGCCGTCGCGCAGTATGCGAGCTATCGGATATTCGTTTGAATACCCATACGCGCTGAGCACTTCAAGCCCAAGATTGGGGACTTCGTCAGCGGCTCGACACGCGTAGTATTTTGCCAAAACGGTCTCCCTCATATTATTGACCAAACCTTTGTCTTTCTGGATAGCGCATCGCCAAACCAGGGCCCTTGCGGCTTCGGTCTCGGCGACCATTCTGGCGATCACCTCCTGAACCATCTGGAACTCTGCGATAGATTTGCCAAATTGTCGCCGCTCGTTGGCATATTTTATAGATTCATCCAAAGCCGCCTGACATGTGCCAACAGCTCCGGCGGCTGCGGAAAGCCGGGTGCTGATCAATTCCTTCATTAAATAACCAAAACCCTTGCCTTCCTGTCCCAAAAGGTTGGTAGCTGGGACACGGACGTCCTCCATAATGATTTCCCCAGTGGGGCATGCCCACAAGCCGAGTTTTTCCTTTATTGCTTTAGTTGTCACACCGGGTGAATCCATGTCCATAACAAAGACACTCATGCCATTGTGCTTGGCTTTCTTGTCCGTCATTGCGAAAATTATAGACATGTCAGCCACAGGACACCATGTGATCCACATCTTTCGACCATTCAAAACGTATTCGTTTCCGTCTTTCACTGCAGTAGAAGCCATTGATGCGGTATCAGATCCTGAATCAGGTTCAGTGATCCCGAAGCAACCGAGAATTTCCGCGGACATGAGGGCGGGGATATATTTTTTCTTAAGCTCTTCGCTACCCCATTTCAGGATGGACATAGCAGTCCCCATGGTCTGCATATTGAAAGCTACCCTCAGTGAGCCGGATGCCCTTCCGATTTCTTCCGTAACTATGGCGTGGGCGAGATAGCCCATTCCATTGCCGCCGTATTCTTCAGGGACAGGGCAGCCGAAAAGTCCGAGTTCCCCCATTTTGGTAACTAGTTCACGCTGGAATCGATGTTCATTCTCGTCTTGTTCCACAACAGGCAATATTTCATTGTTCGCGAACTTTCTAACCATATCGCGAAGCATTATATGCTCTTCAGTCAATTCCACATCGTATTCATCACTCATTTGCCCACTCCTGAAAAGGTGAATTGCCCACCCGTTAAATAGGTGGGGTTGGGATTATGTCAAAATAACAAGAGAACACCCCAGCCGTTTTGGTTCCCCTTCATTTGTTCTGCATTGTAGTCAATATGGACAGCCAACAAACTCAACTACGTTTCAAATCTACCAGAATATAAAAGGGTTAGTCAATACATGAATTCACCATTAGAGACTTTGTAAAGTTCACTATACTGGACGAACAGGAGATCTCGCGCCCTTTTTCAAAGAAAGTAGATAAAAACTGAGCGCCATCCCGGCGAATACAGCGTACCACAAAGTGCACAACCTAATGAGGATTACAGCAGGCAAACCATCGGAATATGATATACCCAAATATGCAAATAGCCCAATCATGCTGGCTTCAGTCCCACCGATACCACCTGGAAGCATGGACAAAGCCCCCAGTATTGTTGAAAAACAATAAACGAAATTGGCTTCGGTCAAAGTTCCATGCAACCCAAATCCCCTCATTACTACAAACATTGAAACTGCTTCCATTGCCCACGCCACAACAGAAACAATTAATCCGACCAGGAAAATACGTGGCTTCATTAAATCCTTGCCAGATAACAATATTCGCAAAATTTTTATAGAAATCCATGAGGCAATCGGTAACCGCGACATCGCTTCAAGAATCGGACGGTATATTTTCTCCATGCAAAGGAAAATCCCACCAGCTATTACTACTGCTGCCAGAGCCAGGAAAATATTTCTCCACCCGGGGAAGAACAGCAGCGAAAACGATCCGAGTATCAACACACCGAAAAGGTCCATCAAGCGTTCTACCACCACCACTCCGACTACACGGGTTACAGATACTCCATAATCTCTTTTGAGAAAAACTCCCTTCATAGCTTCACCGACTTTTCCGGGGGTGCCGGTAAGGGCGAAACCAGCGAGGAAAGTCATGGCAGCGTAAAAGAAAGGAACACTTTCTCCCATATTTACAAGATAATAGTGAAATCTCCACCCTCTGATTAACCAACCGACAGTGACCAATAACAGAACCAGCCCCAGATCCTTGATAGGAAACAGAGCCATCGCGTGAAAAATTGCCTGGTAATCAGAAGCAAATGTGGCGATTGCATAGAAGAAAACGCCTGCCAGTGAAAAAACGAGGATGGAATTCAGTATCCGATTTAGGGAGAATCGACTGCCATTCTGGGGCTCCTCAGAGGAGGATAGGTCTTCGGCCAAGGAATCGACTGATTTTTCTATTATTTCTGACATGAAGTTACCGATGTCTCGGGAAGTAAACGCATCGTCCGCTAAAATCGGCCCAGGCTGCATCCATCTGAGCCTTCATGCTGTTAACATAATTTGCCATTTGAGCGTACTGCGGATCGCGCGGGTTCATCATGCGGGCCTGGTTGTAAGCGGAATAGTAGCTCTGATAGAGCGCCTTCCATCGCTTTTCGAGATTGAGGCATGCGCCATATTCGGGGTTCGAAAGGTCAGGGCGGAACGCGTATTCCAGAGGTTGCTGTTGTTGCTGGTAGGGCGCCATCTGCTGCGGCGCCGCAGATCCCATAGGCGGCCCAGGCGGAGGCCCAGGATACTGTGCGTTCGGCGACTCAATCCCCATAAATGGCGTGAACAGGAGAATTACTAAAAATATGAAAACCGATTTTTTTAGTGGCATAAGTGGCAGCCCGTTTTCTAGTGTGATTAAGGCTTACAAAAACATTGGGGATCATACTTAAACAAACGTCCCCGGTCAAGATGGAGCCGCTCCTTCTACTGGTAGCGATTAAAATATCCGAAGTCTATGTAATGGTCTCAACTTTCTTTTCCGTAACGAATGCCACTATAAGGTCCTTGACGGCACAATCCCAGTTAAGGTTTATTGGGATACGGTTCAATGCTCCCAAAACCGCTAGACATTGTTAATCCTTAGAATTCGGCAAAACTTTAGGCAAAGAGCGGAGGAAATGCGAATGAACGCTAGGAAAACGGGATTCAAAGTAGGATACCTAACGGATTCCGGCCTAAAGAGACCTTTAAATGAAGACAGCTTCTACGTAAGTGAAGATATTGGATTATTCATAGTCGCAGATGGAATGGGAGGCCACAATGCGGGGGAAGTGGCTAGTTCTACAGCTGTAGAAGCCGTGTCGTCTTTTGTCTCAAGGCGCCTTAATTCTGAAAAGGACCCAATTCAGCTTGTCAGGCAGGCCATATCTAGAGCGAATCAGACGATTCTTGAAAAGTCGCTGAACAACACCGCCTGGAGTGAAATGGGAACCACCATACTGATAGCCCTTTTCCTGGATCATGGTCTCGTGCTTGGGCATGTTGGGGATAGCCGCGCCTACGCGATTGGGAAGGGATTCATAAAGCAACTCACCGAAGATCACACTTTTGTGGCCGAATGGCTTAGACAGGGCCTGATAAACAGGCAGCAAGCACGTACCCACCATCAACGTCACGGTCTTACCGAAGCGCTTGGTGTTGCAAGGGAATTGGACCCTGATATAGCGATTCGATCATGGGAATACACCGAATGTTTACTTCTGTGTTCCGACGGACTCACTGAAATGATTGAAGATGAAGAAATTCTTGGTATTGTTGATTCCTCCAACGACCCTCAAGATGCTTGCGCAAACCTTGTCGCTGCGGCCAATCAAAGAGGGGGATTAGATAACATAACTGTAATTCTAGTCTGTCCCGATGAGCAAGCGTCCAAAAAGGACTCACATTCCGACCGGTAAATAGCTTCCCCCGCCCCACGGACAGGGAGTACATCAAAGCGAACGATGCGGAGCAGTATAATCTTCGTTCAGGGAACAATCCCCCACGTTACTTTCAGTTAAGCGAAATGATATTGAGTAGAGCCCGACTGAAATCTTAACCACGGTCCCTGTCTTCCAGTTCTATCTAACTCGACAATTTCATTCGTCGCTTGAACTGAATCTCCTTCTCCAGACAATAGATGGTAGGGACAACGAACACTGTAATCAGGTCTAGGAACATGCCTCCAAATATGGGAAGCGCCATTGGAACCATAACATCCGCCCCCCGGCCCTGTGATGACAGGACGGGCATTAGCGCCAGGATTGCAGTGGCGGAAGTCATGAGGGCCGGACGGATTCTCTTTAGCCCTGCCTCAACAGTAGCCATTCGGATTTCCTGTACAGAATGAAATTTATGTTCACTGAATACCTGGTTCAGATACGTTGAGTAAATAACCCCATCATTTGTCGCGATCCCGAAAAGCGCCAGGAATCCGACCCACACAGCTACACTCAGGTCATATGGCTTCACATGAAAGAGACTACGCATGTCAACGCCAAAAACATGGAAATCAAGGAACCAGGGTTGTGAATACAACCAGAGCATCAAAAACCCGCCGGACCAGGCCACAAAGATCCCGGAAAACACATTCAGAGAAGTTGGAATAGACCCGAACTGAAAATAGAGAATTAGGAAAACCAGCAATAGAGTCATCGGTATCACAATCATCATGGTTTTTTCGGAGCGCACCTCGTTTTCATAGGAACCGGCGAATATGTACGATGTGTTGGGCGGTAATTTTAGCTCACCTGACGCAATTTTTCCTTTTAGATATTTGTCTGCGTCCACGACTGCGGTAACCTCTGCGACACCAGGTTTCTTATCGAATATGACATAGTTCACCGGAAATGCGTTTTCGCTCTTGATCACCATGGGGCCGCGAACATAGTTGATGGTCGCTAGCGAAATCAGGGGTATTTGTACCCCATTAGATCCTGATACCAGCACATTGCCTAAGGTTTCCACCGAGTCACGCAATTCCCTGTCATACCTGACTCTTACAGGATAACGCTCCCTCCCTTCCACTGTAGTGGTGATCTTACGACCGCCAATAGCGATTTCTATTACATCTTGAACGTCCTGGACGTTAACGCCATACCGGGCTGTAGCGGCCCGGTCAATGTCGATTTCCAGGTAAGGCGTGCCGATATTGCGGTCCGCAGCAACTGTAGACGCATCAATAGATGGAACTTCTTTTAGGAATTTCTGAATTTGAAGGCCTACCGAGTCCAACTCTTCCATGCTGTTTCCTCGGATTTTGACACCCATGGTGGAACGCATCCCAGTCTGAAGCATAGCGATTCGGCCGGCTATTGGTTCAAGTTTGGGAGGCAATGTTGTTCCCGGCAGGTGGGCCACTTTTACGATTTCATTCCAGATATCATCAGGAGAATGTATTTCCTTTCTCCATTGACGTACGGGCATTCCTGTCTTGGGGTCAAGGACCATTTGACCCGTGTTTGGATCGGTCTTGTACTGCGGAAGGAAGTTGACTGTGGTCTCGATCATGGAGATAGGCGCTGGATCCAAAGCGCTTTCTACTCGACCTATCTTGCCGGCCACTGACGCGACCTCGGGGATTGAATTGATGGCCAGGTTTTGTTTATGGATCACGTCAAGCGCTTCACCAATGGAAGCATGCGGCATAAGAGTGGGCATGTAGAGGAATGTGCCTTCTTCGAGACTCGGCATAAACTCTTTGCCCAAGCCGGGGAACAATCCTGAAAGGGCCTTCCATATTTTACTCGAACGTATCGGGCCTGTAAGGACTACTTCAGGGCGGCTTACTTCCGTCCCCATATTCATTCCCGGCATGCTGCTCATGCCAGAGTTTTTCTTCTCGGGCGATGTGGTCTTAGGCCTGTTGTCCGCTTTCACAGACACGGACGGATTGTCCCATCCGCCGATACGTCCCGCAATTGCTGGGATAAAAGAGAAAACACGGTCGAAGCCAAACCAGATCACCACTCCAAAAATAATTAGAGAAATAGGCGCAACAAGGAACAATGCTTTGTGCCCCAAGGCCCATGTCAGGGCTTGACGGTAATACCCTGTGAAAACTTTTCTAATTCCAAGGAGACCGAATATGATCACAGCGCAGAAAATGAGATTACGGACCAATCCTCTTTCAGGGCCCAAAGGGAGCCAGTGTTCTGTGAGCAACAGGATGACCAAAACCACCACGGCGATATTCAATATTGCGGGGACCCTATCCTTGATTGATTGGGGAGAAAACAATGAGACAAATTTCACGCCTGTTATGAATAACACTCCCAAGCCGATAGACCAGGAAAGCGTATAACCTATCCACGCTCCGACAACCGCTGATAATCCGTAAACAGTCGCAAGGGTACCCTTTCGGAAATCCCTTTTTGTGAAAACCAAATGAGCGAGGGGTGGGATAACAGAGAGCGCCAAGACAAGCGAGGATACTATGGCGAAAGTCTTGGTGAGGGCAACCGGGGTAAAGAGCTTTCCTTCCGGTCCGGTTAGGGTGAAAACAGGGAGAAAAGCGATTACAGTGGTGGAGGCTGAAGTAATGACAGCGCCTCCGACTTCCGTGGCGGCTTCGTGGACTATCTTCAAACGACTCTTTTCAGGAGGACTGTGTTCTATGTGCCTTAGGATATTTTCGCAAAGAATGATGCCCATGTCGACCATCACGCCGATGGCGATTGCAATACCGGACAGGGCCATGATATTGGCCTCTACCCCGGTAAGTTTCATTATAAAGAAGGTCAACAGGACGGCCAGAGGCAGGATCAATGAGATTAGGGCCGCGCTGACGAGGTGGTTCACCATGACCACCACGATAATGATTGTTACGAGAATTTCCTCTGAAAGCGCTCTTTTGAGAGTATCAAGTGTTTCATAGATGAGCTGCGTGCGGTCGTAAAAAGGCACAATCTTGACTTGGGAAATTGTGCCATCTGCAAGGGTTTTCTTTGGAAGGCTTGATGAAATCTCCCGGATTTTGGCTTTGACATTTTTGATTACTTGCAGAGGATTTTCCGCAAAGCGCACAACTACAACGCCGCCTACCGCTTCTGCGCCAGCCTTGTTAAGGGCCCCTTGCCGAAACGCCGGCCCTTCGGTTACGGCACCCACGTCGCTTACGTAGAGGGGTACGTTTTCGTTTACCTTTACCACCGCTTTTTCGAGGTCATGAACCGACTTGATGAAGCCTAATCCACGGATCACATAATCTGAGTTGTTAAGTTCAATAGTTCTCGCTCCAACGTCAATATTGGATCGCTGAACCGCAGTAAAGACGTCTAGCAGGGTTACCCCATTTGCCCTTAAAGCATTCGGATTGACATCAACCTGGTATTCCTTGACATACCCCCCCACAGATGCGACTTCACTTACTCCTCTGGCTGACTGCAAGAGATATCGGACATACCAATCCTGAGCGGTCCTAAGTTCATCCAGACCGAATCCTCTACCCTCAACTGTGTACCAAAAGACCTGTCCAACAGCAGTAGCGTCCGGCCCGAGAACAGGCTGAACTCCCGGAGGAAGTGACCCGGGTTGCAGTGAACTCAGTCGTTCCAATATGCGGGTCCGCGACCAATAGAATTCTATTTTGTCTTCGAAAACCACATATATCGTCGAAAAACCGAAATATGAGTAACTCCTGATATCCTTGACCCCTGGAATACCGAGCAGTGATACCGTCAGAGGATAGGTTATTTGGTCCTCTATATCTCTAGCCGAACGGCCTTCCCAAGTAGTGAATACAATTTGCTGGTTCTCACCGATATCGGGGATGGCGTCCACAGGCACAGGGTTTCTGGGGAGGATGGGTATGTCCCAATCAAAGGGAGCGACCGCCAGGCCAACAAGCACAACAGCTAGTATCACCATGAATACCAGCAGTTTTTGCTGTAGCCAAAAGCGCATCATTTTGGAAAAGAAGGTTGTCGCTACAATTTCATTTTGGGGATCGTCAGTCGCCATCAACGCCCTCCTGTACCGTGGGACGCATGTGGGTCAGGTGACATTTCGGGGGCTGGCTTTTGAATGACAGAGTTTGTTTCCTCCCGTTTCTCTCGATGAGCGGCACGGGGAACAGAAGTAGTTTCAGGTGTGGGCTTGGAAGAGTAAGCTGAGCCTTTGGTTTCAGGCTGGAAGGGATTCATCATGCTGGGTTCGCCGAGTATCTGAACGGAACTGTCGATCTGAAAATTGCCTTTGATGACGACATTTTCCCCTTCCTCCAGACCACGATAAATCACATATCCGTCTCCAGTTTTGGGGCCGAGTGTGACTTCTCTCTGCTCATAAGTAGGCTGATTCTGATTGGGAACATCAACATAAACCAGGGATCGAGTCCCGGTGTAGAGAACGGCGGTTTCAGGTATCACCAAAGGCAGTTTCGGATGGCTAGCCTCAGAATATCCGTATGCGCTTGCAGGTTGTAGAGGCTGTTTGCTCTCCGGGCAGATTCCAGGGACCGAACTGACTTCGTTGGGATGAAAGGGGCAGATATATTTCCCAACCCAGTCAGAGTTGATTACATTTCCAGCGTTGTCGACCTCGACTTGAATCACGGCGTTGACAAACATGTGTGGTTTCAGTTCAAACTCGGGATTTGCCGCATCAACCCTGACATTAACAGTTCGTGTGTTCATGTTCAGGACGGGATCTACAAAAATGATCTTGCCGCCGTAGGTCTTCCCGGGAACCGCGGCGGTGGTAAAAGTTACATTTTGGCCGTACCTTATCCAGGGCATATTTCGTTCGTAGGCGTCGAGTTTGACCCACACATGGGACAGGTCGTTAATCACAAACATTTCCTGCCCCTCTTTAACGAATTGGCCCAGGATAGCGTTCTTTTTAATTACCACGCCACCAATAGGCGCTCGCAACGTTATATAAAGGTCGGGTTTTCTGCTTTCTCGAATACGCTTGACCTGCTCTTTTGTAAGCCCATATTGCATGAGCTTTTCTTCGGCGCCATGGATGATTCCCTCAGTGTCTCCGCTCTTGATACTCTCAAATAACTCAACCTGGCTTTTAATCAACATAAACCAGGGATCGAGTCCCGGTGTAGAGAACGGCGGTTTCAGGTATCACCAAAGGCAGTTTCGGATGGCTAGCCTCAGAATATCCGTATGCGCTTGCAGGTTGTAGAGGCTGTTTGCTCTCCGGGCAGATTCCAGGGACCGAACTGACTTCGTTGGGATGAAAGGGGCAGATATATTTCCCAACCCAGTCAGAGTTGATTACATTTCCAGCGTTGTCGACCTCGACTTGAATCACGGCGTTGACAAACATGTGTGGTTTCAGTTCAAACTCGGGATTTGCCGCATCAACCCTGACATTAACAGTTCGTGTGTTCATGTTCAGGACGGGATCTACAAAAATGATCTTGCCGCCGTAGGTCTTCCCGGGAACCGCGGCGGTGGTAAAAGTTACATTTTGGCCGTACCTTATCCAGGGCATATTTCGTTCGTAGGCGTCGAGTTTGACCCACACATGGGACAGGTCGTTAATCACAAACATTTCCTGCCCCTCTTTAACGAATTGGCCCAGGATAGCGTTCTTTTTAATTACCACGCCACCAATAGGCGCTCGCAACGTTATATAAAGGTCGGGTTTTCTGCTTTCTCGAATACGCTTGACCTGCTCTTTTGTAAGCCCATATTGCATGAGCTTTTCTTCGGCGCCATGGATGATTCCCTCAGTGTCTCCGCTCTTGATACTCTCAAATAACTCAACCTGGCTTTTAATAAGTGTTGGGCTCCAGATGGTCACCATTGGATCGCCCTTTTTAACCTTCACACCCGTGAAATCTATGTAAACCTGATCCAGTCGACCTGCGATGCGGGCTGTTAGGGTGGCTAATCTGGTTTCAGCTTCGAAAACCATCCCCACCAACCGCAATTCCTTAAACGCTCTTTGTCTTTTGACCGGCGTGGTTTGCACTTCCGCTAGCATCTTCGCTTCTGGCGCCATAACATAACGAACGGGGCGCGGGGCAACTGGAGGCGTCATTTTCATGCTCGGGGACATCTCTCCGGAACTCATATTCATATCCATCGGAGGTTCACTTTTTGTTCCAGACCCTGCGGCGCTTTTGTCTGGGTGAGACATACTGTGGGGTCCTTCAGCCAGGGCGGTTGTCGGACTCAGGCCGTACAGGCAAGTGACGAAACCGATAGTGACAATCACAATTGTGGTCAGAGACATTCTCCGGATTGGCCTCCCGATGATTGAACCAGTCCCGTTCATGGATCGTTCCTCTTCTAATTCCACCCAGTTGCCATTCAGTTTAGTCAGTTGAACCATTATGGCTTAAATTATTTTGTTTTGTTTTTCGATTCGCCCATGCTTTTGGTTTTGTGGTCAAGAAGTCTGGCGGCTTCATCATCCAGCGCCTTCCATTTCGCTTCCTGCTTCTTCTGTTGTTCCATCACCGCTGCCCAAGCTTGGTCGATCTCCGCTCCAATTTGACTTTGTCCTGCCATGACTCCAGGAGCGGCTCCAATAAACGTTGCCAACGCGATCATAATTACTATTAAATTTCTCAACGTTATTCTCCTTCCATTTCAACGATATTTTTTCGGCTCAAGACGGTGGGAGGTATTGCGTTTTATTGTCGTCCAATATTTGCGAGAAAGATAGAATAGGTTTTGTGTGTCTCACTTCGTTTTTGCAGCCGGTGGTTCCGCCTGGATTTTTTTGGTGGCCTGTTCCATTTTCATGAGGCCTTCGGAAATCATTTTCTGCGCTTCAGGGAGCTTTTGTTCTCCCATCATAGCCGTGCCCTGTCGCATCATCTTGCAGCCTTCCATCATATCATTGCAGCATCCCATCATGGATTTCATCTTTTCCATCATTTTACGGTTGCTTGCCATCTTTTCTTTAGCTTCATCCACATTTATCTTCTGGGCTTTGAGCATCTTGTCGGCGTCTTCCATCATTTTTTCGTTGCCCGCCATCTTCTCTTTGGCTTGGTCAACCATCATTTTCTGACCCTGGGCCATCATCTGCTCGCCGTCTTTCATCATCTTTTCGGCTTGGGCGGTGTCCTTTTTCTCTTGAATCATTTTTGCGGCTTCCTGGATCTTCTTGGCGCCATCCGTCATTTTTTTGCAGCAGTCCATCATGCCGATTTGCATTTTCATCATACCGTAAAATGATGGAAAAGATGAAACC
>JAMCYH010000081.1 GCA_023474025.1 Deltaproteobacteria bacterium | reverse complement strand
TAAGCGACAGGAAAAAGGTGGAGCGTGAACTTCAGGCCAGTAAGGCTCAATTTGAAGCCTTCATGGAGAATGCGCCTGTAGCGGCTTTTATTAAAGATGAAGAAGGCCGTTATGTGTATGCCAATAGATCATGGCCATTGCTCTTTAACCCATTCGCTAACGACTGGCGAGGGAAAGCTGCGGATTACCTGTTTCCTGCGGAGATTGCCAAAACCTTTACGGATTCGGATAGGGCAACGCTTGAAAGAGGCGCAGTTTCAGAATTTATTCAACCAGTCTGCGACTCTACAGGTAAACAGTATACTTGGTTAACGTACAAATTCCCTATTCAAGACGCTTCTGGCAAGAAGTTCATAGGGGGAGTAGCTATTGACATCTCGAAGCGATTACGTGCGGAAGAAGCGTTACGGAAGAGTGAAAAGAGATTCAGGGAACTTACTGAGCTTTTGCCCATTGGGGTGTATGAGTACGATATTACAGGGAAATTGCTTTTTGCAAACCCTGCTTTGCTGGAAATGTCCGGATATACTTTAGATGAGATATTAACTCAGGCTCATATTCTTAACCTTGTCATTCCTGAAGATAGAGCGAGGATGGCTGAAAATATTCAGAAAAGAATCGAAGGTGAAACAGCTCAACTGGTAGAATATACAGGATTAAGAAAGGATGGAATAGCCGTTCCAGTCTTGGCCAGCGCAAGCCCTATCTATGATGATGGAAAGATTGTTGGAGTTAGAGGCGTAATTTCTGATATTACCCACCTCAAGCAAGCGGAGGACGAAAAAAGAGCCCTCCAGACTCAGCTATTCCAATCCCAGAAGATGGAATCGCTTGGCACTCTGGTCGGTGGAATAGCCCACGATTTCAACAACATGCTTCAGATTATCATTGGCTATTCCCAGTTTTTAATGGATCGCCACAAAAAGGAGGACCCTGGTTATGGTGATCTTCAGACCATAATCGAAACCAGCAAGGAGGCGGCTGACCTTGTAACGAAACTCCTGGCTTTTGGGCAACAGGCCCAGTCCATACCCACCGAGCTTGATCTAAACAATAGAATAAGAGAACTGTCCACCGTAATATCCCGGACCCTTCCACATATCATACGATTGGATCTGGATTTAACGGACAGGCCAACAACGATCCTTGCGGATAAAGGAGAAATAGGCCAACTCTTCATGAATCTGGCCATTAACGCGTCAGAGGCTATGCCTGACGGTGGCGATCTCAAGGTCGCCACATCGATTGTCAGGCTGGATGAAGATTACCGCAAAGCGCATCCTGAAGCCAAACCAGGCGATTATGTAATGCTGTCTGTTAAAGATACCGGACGAGGGATGGATGATGAAACCAAATGTCGCACATTTGATCCATTCTTTTCCACTAAACAAAGAGGACCAACAAGGGGAACCGGTCTTGGGCTTTCAGTGGTAAGAGGGATCGCTCAACAACGAGGCGGTCATATAACCTGCGAGAGTAAGCCAGGTAAGGGGACAGAGTTCAAAGTTTACTTCCCGGCCATTGATTCAAAAGATCAACCCATGGAACCGAAAATGATTTTAGTTGTTGAGGACAACGATCGAATCGCTGAAATGGAAAAGAGGGCCCTGGAAAGGTCCGGCTACAAGGTAATTATAGCGACCAATGGCAAAGAGGCGATTGACATATTTCAGGCCAGAAACAATGAAATATCATTGGTTCTTCTTGACCTCATTTTGCCGGAGAAAACCGGGAGAGACTGTTTGACGGAGATGCTCACGATTGATCCATCGGTGAAAGTGTTAATAGCGAGCGGCTATTCTATGGAAGGCGCATTAAAAAAAGAGATTACTCCACTTGTTAAGGGATTTGTGCACAAGCCGTTTGTAATGACCGATTTGATCAGCGCAGTCCATTGTGAGTTGGGCAATGGGTAAAGTGACTCCATGTTCTTCTCTGAGCTGTTCAATTAAGGGATATTGGCGAAGAAATGCCGATATAGGCGGAAGGGTCAGAAATAGCCCTAAAAACCTAAGTTGAAGATTATGGTTAACCTCGGGTTAAGGTGCGGTGTACCGGATTTTCAATTATCAATAATCCAACGGCTTGGTATGTCCGCTGCTAATTTCTTGCCGCACACGTATGGCTGTAACGACCAACTTGTCCCGAGTTATTTCGAATGTTTCGTCCCATCGAAGACGACCAGGTTTTTACTCAAATGGCAGAGATCGTTGAGATTGTAGTATGACGAAAATCCCGAGTCTCCCGTTTGACCGAGTGATCAGATCACTACAGAGGGATGGGTGGGTTGTAGTAATACAAAAAGGAAGTCATATTCGACTTCAAAAACACACCCTTACTGGCACATTCAAATTGACCATTCCCTCCCACACTCCAATCAAGCGTTCCACACTTTCCCAAATACTAAAACAGGCAAGAGACTAACATTAGATCAGTTTAACGAATTGCTGTAATCATGTCCCGCGGCGCCAAAACGATTCCGGATAGCTTCAAAAATTTATGCCAATAAATGTGGAATTACTTTTTCGGGATTGAGTCGGGCTCTTGGTATAATCGAATGAAAAGGTAGGTTAGGCAATGTTCTGCGGCGTTCCCGCAAGATCTCTTGATGACATCACCAGACTTAGGCGGACCAGATTCGATTTCGGGGAAATAGTAGAGCGGGCCCTTTGCGAGGGATTGCTCAAGCTTCGACAAGGACCCGGAAAGACTTCGCTATTGCCCGAGAAGATAGGAGCCGTCAGGAAAATGCTCGAATATAGCGACAGAAACACGGTTGTCATCAACCTACGGCATATCTCCAGACTTCGACACTTATTTGTGAAAACAGTCTGATTTCAGTATGTTGATATTTGTCTAGTGGTAAATAGGGCGCATCCTGAGACGAGAGTGACGGTAATTTGCGCACGACATGTCCGGAAACAACCAGGGCGTTATTCAGCAACTTGTTAAAAAATATCACGAAACAGATCATGCGCAAATTATTCGACAGGTCTGGAAAAATTTCCAACTATGGCTTCACTCGCTTCCAAATCTGCAAAATGTACCCAGTTCCCTTTATAGCGGAGAACTCCTTGGGAGTTGTCGCCGCTGTCGGGTCAAAGGCAAATTTGAACTGATCGTTACCGTCGAATTCGTAAATCGCTTTTATCGTCTTGCCCGCGCTTGGTCCGGTCCTGCGAATGAACTGAAATTCCTTTGGGCTTTTCGACGGGTCTAGTTTTATGGTATCAAAAAAAATTGTTTCCTTGCTCTGATGCGGAACGGTGAGTTGCCCCTTGTTGCCCTGGCAAGTAATTTTACTCTTGCTTACGTCCGCATCCGCAATTTTCTTTCCGTCCCAGTCCCCCGATACCATGACCCAGGTTCCCTGAAATTTGTTGAGTTCTTTGTCGGCAGTTTCTCCAATGGCCCCAGAGATAAGCGGAGACACAACGGAGCAAAGAACCACAAGTCCTACGGCAAGCAATTTAGTGTTAGTTCGCATTATCCATCTTCCTTTCACAATCAATATAGAAAAATATGTCAATGGTTGATCAGAAGTCAATCAGGAATAATCTCCAAAATCCACCAGTCGTATTGCCCGATAAGATAAGAGCGCTCAAAGAAATTGTCCAATACGGCAGGAGAAACTCAGTTGCTATTAACCTGGAGAATCTTTCTGAAACAGCCGAAGACCTTGAGCCTGCAATAAGTGAACTGATGAAAATTTTACAACAGTTGCCTCTTGAGGTAACTATCCTGTTTAAGTGATGTTTGTGAGAAGACGGTCAGACTCGAATCAATGAAAAAATTATGAGAAAAATCGTTCATAGTCTCAGCCCAAAAAGAAGACACCACAATCAACTTCATAATTGGTCATAATCCAATAGCTTGGTATGTCCGCTGCCAATTTCTTGCCGCACACGTATGGCTGTAGCGACCAACTTGTCCTGAGTTTTTTCGAATGCTTCGTCCCAAAGTTTTTCGTCACAAATGTCCTCGAGATATTCTCTCAAATGTTCAACAATCTTGTTTTGAGTTGCATCATGCAAGCTCTGCATCATGTTGACAACAGTGGCAATGGCTGATGATGACATTAAACTGGTTCCTCCGAATGTCGCAGTTCTTATAGCTGATATAACATCACAGCCGTCCAATAAAGGTTTAGCGTCTGTTACGGGGTTCGTCAACTTCGGCATTAGCGAAAGAACTCAGGAAACAGGTCCCAGACAAAAAGAAACGTTTACAAGAAATGCTTGACAAAATAATTGATGACAAAACAGATAAAACTAAAGAGTAACCATAAATATTTTGGCAATTGCAGCCACTGAAATAGTTGAGGGTAGCATCTGTTGGGTTAAGCTGACTAGATATTGACGAGCAGGAGTATTGATATGAACAAAGGGAATTTCACCATACGCCGGATGAACCGAAACGAAATTGAAATGGCCATTGACTGGGCTGAAACAGAGGGTTGGAATCCCGGAAAACATGACGCTGAGCGTTTCTACGCTGCAGACCCGAATGGCTTTCTTCTAGGACTGTTAGATAACGAGCCCGTAGCAATGGTTTCTGCTGTTGCGTACGGACAGGCCTACGGATTCATGGGTTTTTACATCGTAAAGCCCCAATGCCGTAACACAGGTTATGGATTGCAACTGTGGGAGGCCGGCCTGGAACATCTGGGAAACCGCAACATAGGGCTAGATAGCGTCCGACCAGATCTTGTTTCCCATAAGAAGCCGGAGTTTAAACCTGCTTATACCAACTTTCGTTTCAAGTGGATCAAGGACAAACAATTGAACATGGCCCCAGAAATCATAAGTCTTACCGACGTTCCTTGGGACACTATAACCGCATATGATAATGAGGTTTTTACTTTCAAGAGAGAAAATTTTCTGAAATGCTGGATAAGCCGCCCCAACACGGTGACTCTGGGAATCATAAACGATGACAAACTATCGGCATACGGTGTAATCAGAGAACTTTAGAGAAGCGCTATAGGGCTAAAACAAGACCATTAATTTCTTGATTTGATTGAGAGGAAATCATGATCGTGAAACATAATCCCTATTCGTTCCTCACTGGGGATTCACCTTTTCTCAAAACCAAACCTATGGAGATTTCCAGCGGAAGGTTTGAGACTGAAGTTCTCTTCGAGTTGCATCATGAGGGCGCTATAGGACGTCCTCATGGCGGGATAGCAATGGGTTTGTGCGCCTTGATGCCTGGCGTCGATATGCCGCCCCTGAGTATCCGGTGGACATCAGCTACAAATTTGGCGGGTCTGGGGTAGCAATTGGAGAAACGGTCGACTTCACAGTGGAGCATGAGTTACTGGCTAATAGCTCGGCTTTAATTGCAGAAATTGTCAAGAGAGGAGAAAAGACACCTTATCTGAAGGCGATAATTACACATGCTGAAGCGGACTCTAATCCCATACCGATGATTCAACCTACCGGAGCAGTGAGGAAGCTCCCCTATTACAGAAACTGTTTCGTTTGCGGTCACCATCGAGATGTAATTGGACTCAAAAGGAGATTTAGAGTCCATTCTCATGAGGGCTCGTCTCTCGTAACGACCCCTTGGGGTTCCGTGGATGATGATCTGGACCGAGCAAAACAGTTTAAAATTACTAACGATGAACTGCATCCTGCGGTCATCATATCGATATTTGATGAGAACTCTGGTTGGTCGGGTCTTTTGGCTACCAAGGGAGTAGGATTTACAGTGCGGATGAATGTGACGTTAGCTCGTCCCGTAAGCGCCACGGAACCGCTACTGTTCATGAGTCGGCCTGCTGGTACTAGGGGTAATCCTCGGAAACCAAGGTTTTATATGGCTGAAGGTACGGTTGTATCAATGCTAGACCCCGGCAGCCCTGAACCGGTAGCCTGGGGGTGTGGTGAATGGCTGATTCTTGAAGAGTTGACCGAGCAACTTAAGAAAAATCTCCTTCCTGAAAATGATTGGGAGTGGATCTTTTCGAACGACATCTGATTCTACTTGCTAATGGATAAGCATTGGCAACTTTCATTTATACAACTGTAGAAGAAAGCGCCAGGGGCTTGCCAGACCCTGCGACTAATAATGGCGGTTTCTGCGCTTTTGCAAAGGAGAATCAACGTGGGCGCAGGATAGTCCACGATGAAAGGGAGGCAAAAGAAGGGTGATGGCTTGTAGACTATCAGGAAGCAAATGTCAGAGTTTTTCGGCGCTAACCTTATTGGGAATTGTTTTGCTGATTCATATTCTTGTTCCATCTAACGCCCAGTCTGAAGATTCCCTTCTCGTGAAAGCCAGGCGGTTCTTTCAGCCCCTTTCAGAGGAGACGGCCACACCAAAATTCCCAATGACCCGGGAATTGGTTGAACTGGGGCGAGCGCTTTTTTTTGATCCGCGTCTCTCCTTCGATGGTACGGTGAGTTGCGCCCGTTGTCATCAACCTTCTCTTTACGGCACTGACGCTCTGCCGAAATCTGTCGGCGTTGAAAACCGGCCCAATCCTCGAAATGCTCCGACCATCCTCAATGCGGCTCTCCAATTTTCCGCTCATTGGTATGGTGATCGAACTTCCGTTGAGGATCAGGCTGCCATGTCTTTGCTTGGTCCCGCAAGCTTTGGAAACCTGGATTTCTCTAGCGTGAAGGCAAAGATCAAAGCTGTGTCAGGCTATGAAAAAATGTTTGCCATGGCTTTTCCGAGTGAAAAAGACCCGGTTACTCAGCAGAATTGTGGCAAAGCCATCGGCGCATACGAGCGCACATTGGTGACTCCTGCGCCTTTCGATAATTATCTCAGAGGCGCCGCTAAGACGCTCTCCGCTGGAGCCGTAGCAGGTTTGACAGAGTTTCTCGCGACCGGATGTGTTTCCTGTCACGGCGGGATCGCATTAGGCGGCAGAGAGTTTCGGAAGTTTGGCATTTTCGGAGATTACTGGGAATTAACTGGCTCCAGCAAAGTGGACAAAGGAAGGTTCAACGTCACAAATGACCCAGCGGACCTCTACGTGTTCAAAGTTCCCGGTCTTCGCAATGTGTCCATGACTCCGCCATATTTTCACGACGGTTCTGTTGAAACGCTGTCGCAGGCGATACGGTTAATGGCGGACCTTCAGATCGGAAAAAAATTGAGTGACCAGCAGGTTGACTCTATGGTTGATTTTCTTGATACCTTGACCGGTAAACTGCCTGTAGGCTACGCTGTTCCCCCCACGTTGCCGCCCGGCGGATTTAAGGCAAGATGACATGGGAATCCTCAAAACAAATTGTTCGCTTGGCTAGAATGAATTTGGCAGAGCCTGCGAAGCTGTGGGCCAAAGACTGCTCATCATGCGGGATAAAAAACGCCATGTCCCTTATGGCTGTCAAGAGCCTAATCATCCAAAAGAAAAGGAATAAAAAAAGAGAGAATAGACAAAACTAATCTGTATCCTATGAATGCTGTATCAGACAAACCGAGACATGAAAGGTGTTGTTTTTTTGATCCATAATTCTGCCCCATTTCATACTTGTTTGCCAGTAACGGATCTCGATGATCGATTGGCGGAAACGGAATGGTAAATCTACTGAAAGGAGTTCCATATGTTTGAAGTTAGTGAAGAAGCAATGGAAAAGATCAAACAATTTTTGGCAGAACAGGAAGCGCCTCAGGCGATCAGAGTCTTGATGGACGAAGGCGGATGGAGAGGCCCTAATCTCATCATGGCTCTGGATGCGCAGAAAGAAGATGACGAAGTTTTAACTGAGAGAGGTGTGACATTCATTATCGAAAAAGCGCTTTTTGAAAGAGTGAAACCCATACGTATCGGCTACACTCTGAAGTGTACCCTTCTGTCTAGACAAAAAATTGATCCTCTGAAGGTGGAAAAGTACCATCGGTTACTGAGTCAATAGTGTCTGAGCTTTTGCCGTGGGCGCCTCTTTTGCTATAAACT
>JAMCYH010000134.1 GCA_023474025.1 Deltaproteobacteria bacterium | reverse complement strand
CGTTGTTCGTGTATCCCGGTTGTCCTTACAGGAAGCGTTGGGCTGGAACAATATGCGCTACGAGCAGGCGTTCATCGGCGGTCAATTCGGCATGAAGATGGACATTACAGCCGAAGGGATAGCCGGAGCCGCCGCTCTCCATTTTAGGCGTCCTGTCCGTTATGTGTGTAGCCTTGCCGAGGCTATGCAAATAACTACAAAGAGACACCCATTCGAAATGAAGACTCGTCTGGCAGTCGATGGGACAGGAAGGCTGACCGCATACACTATAGACTTTACGGTTGAAAACGGAGCCTACACTTCGGCCGGCAAATCGGTTTTAAACCGCGCTCTGTATATGCTGAGTGGATCATACGATATTCCGAACGTGCTTGCGAAAGGACAACTGGTATACACGAACAACGCATGGGGTGGAGCGGCAAGAGGCGCTGGACCTCCTCAGGTGAACTTCGCTCTGGAATCCGCCATCGAGCTTTTGGCCGCAAAATTGGGTGTGGATCCTCTGGAATTCCGACTTTCAAACTCCTTAAAACCAGGCGGATCAATATCTACGGGCCAGATTGTGGATGAGTGGCCTTATCCAGGATGCCTGGAAGCGATTAGACCTCACTATCAGAGGGCTCTCGAAGAAGCTGCCGCACAGAAGGAAGGCAGATTCAGACGTGGTGTTGGGATCGCCGGAGGAAGTTTTGGCATAGGCAGAGGAGGTCCAGACAGGTCCAATGTGGCCGTGGAGCTTAACTCTGACGGTGGGCTGACCGTCTACGGATCTATCGCCGACCCTGGGGAAGGAAACGACGCTATGCTCACTCAGATAGCCTCTCACCTCATGGGTATCCCCCCAGAAAAAATCCGGCTGGTCATTCGCGACACTGACAGAGCTCCCGACGCTAGTTCGGCGTCGGGTAGCCGAGTCACATATATGAGTGGCGGGGCCATGGTTAAAGCTATAGAGACGCTAAAAGCCAGTATGGCTGAAGTTGGCGCAACTTCATATGACGAACTTGTTTCAGCGGGGAAACCCACCCGGTATTTAGCCTCCCGAATCTCAGAAACTACGTTCCTGGATACTAAGACGGGTCAGGGGACACCGTTTGAATCCCGTGTTCATGGCGCTCAAATGGCTGAAGTTGAGGTTGATACCGAGACGGGCGCGGTGAGGATTCATAAAATAACTGCTGTCGTCGACCCAGGAACTATCATCAATCCGATGATTGTGGAGGGTCAGATAGAAGGTGGTGTAGACATGGGCGCAGGGATGGCCCTTCGCGAGCATTACGTTCACGGCCAAACACACGATTGGGTAAGCCTCAAGTTTCCGACAATCAGGACGGCGTTTGACATTGATGTGATCTTGCTTCAGACACCTCGGAAACGTGGCACATTGGGGGCTGTAGGCGTGGGAGAATTTGTCCTGTTGCCAACTGCGGCGGCAATAATCTCCGCTATTCAGAACGCCACAGGAGGGTCCCGCATATGTCATCTTCCGGCTACGCCCGAACGAGTCCTTGAGTCTATGAAGTCGGGAGTAAACTGAGAGGACGGAGGCCTTGGACAAGCGTGATTGTCCTGAAGCGCTGGAGACGGATATTTACATCCAGGAAAGCCCGAATTCATTGTTTGACGAAGAAGGGTTCCTGAACAATCCCGAATCGTGGAACGAAACTATTGCAAAGAACATAGCTCAGGCGCAAGGTTTGCCTGAGCTAAATGATTTTCACTGGCGAGTAATACGTTTTCTGAGAGATTACTACCTAACGATGGGTAAGGCTCCTTTGAACAGCGAGTTAAAAAGGGGCGTCGGTTTGAGCTTGATGCAGATAGAGAAGATGTTTCCTGATGGTATAAGGCTAGGCGCTCGTCGCATAGCCGGGCTACCTAACCCCAAGAACTGCTAACCCCATGTCGTCATTTCCCAGAACGATTTATTTGGATAACGCCGCTACCACTTTCCCCAAACCGCCTGAGGTCATTCGTACGATGTTGGAGGATTATGAACACCTGGGAGTTTCACCTGGACGAGGCAGCTATGACTTGGCTGTTAGAGCTGAAGAACTGGTGGCTCAAGCAAGGCGACAGATCAATGATTTCTTTTGTGGATACGATCCAGATAGAGTCATCTTTTCCTACAACGCCACAGACGCTTTAAACACTTTGATCTTTGGATTAGTTAAGCGAGGTTGCCACGTAGTCAGTTCCAGACTCGAACACAATTCGGTACTTCGACCTTTGCACTACCTCAAAGAACAGGGAATCATCGATTTGGACTTGATTCCTTTTGATTCGGATGGCTTTGTTCATCCGGAGGACGTCAAAAAAGTTATCAAACGTGAAACAGCGCTGGTAATACTTACCCACGCTTCAAACGTTCTGGGGACTATCCAGCCGGTTCAGGAAATCGGACTTGTTTGCCGTGAATTAGATGTGCCATTTGCTATTGACATATCCCAGAGCGCAGGCATCATACCTATAGACATGAAAGCATGGCATTTGGATGCCATTGCATTTACCGGGCATAAATCCCTATTAGGTCCCACGGGTATAGGAGGGTTAGTCCTTCGTGATGGCCTCGATGTTCGTGCCACACGCTTCGGGGGCACCGGCGTCGATTCATATAGTCTTGCACAGACCGCTGACTATCCTCAGCGTCTGGAAGCCGGCACAATAAACATCCTTGGGGTTATTGGTCTCTCCGCCGGTTTGCGTCATATTTCGCAACTAGGTTTGCAAAATATATACTTTCACGAAATGGGGCTCCTGACCAGACTCCGTGATGGTCTAGCGGCATTCAAGAGATTACGACTCTATTGCGCCGACAGTCTGAGCAATCATCTTCCGCTGCTAACGTTAAACATCGAAGGAATGAACTCGGCAGATCTAGGAGCGATACTGGATGGCGATTTCAACATCTCGGTTCGCACCGGCCTTCATTGCGCTCCTCTCGTACATCAGGATTTGGGAACAAGTCCTAACGGAGGTGTAAGATTTAGCTTAGGGCCATTCAATACATCCGAGGACATTGACGCCGTTATAGAAGCATTTGGAACTATATTGGGATCATTTTGAAAATTAACTACTGAATGGAACTCATCTAGATTTATGGGCGTCTTCCAAGTTCCACTCAATGAGCGGTACATCATTCACAGCGTCAGCCGGTTTTTCCCCCCGAAGAGTCTGAAGAATGTTCCGGGCAGCTTTCATTTCAATCTCACGCCGCACTTCGTCGACAGCCGACCCTAGGTGAGGCGTAAAAAGAGTTTCCATTTTCTTTTCTAAAAATGCTTCGGGAATATGTTGAGGACGATCACGCCTGGCCCAGTCCTCCATTTCGAAAACGTCTGCAGCGTATCCTGCAAGGTTTCCCGCCGACAAAGCGGAAATAACTGCTGTCTCATCCACAACCGAACCGCGACAAACATTCACGAGGAACGCCCCTGTTTTCATTTTCTCAATGGCTTTTTGGTCAATCAGATGAAAAGTTCCAGCAACGAGAGGAGCCGCCAGGACTACGAAATCGCTGTAGGCCAAAAGTTCGTCCAATGAAACCAAACTTGCGCCGAGGAACGACATATCGTTATTTGCTAGCGGTGTGGGATCAGAATAACAGATCGACATATCAAAGCTGGAAAGTTTCCTGGCTATTGCCCGGCCGAGAGCTCCCATACCAACTATGCCCAATTTCTTCCCCGTCAGACCAGTCCCGCATAGTTCCGGGCGCCAACTCGTAAACTTGCCGCTCCGTATAAAACGATCTCCTTCGAGTATATTTCTGGTTAGTCCTATCAATAGCCCTACGGCAAGTTCAGCCGTGGGGTCCGTCAAAAGGTCCGGCACAATGGTGAACCATATTCCTCGCCTCGTACAACTTCCGACATCAAAATTGTCGTAACCCTTCAGAGCGGCTGCTACAATTTTCAGATCGTGGCAGGCGCCGAGAAAATCATCATCGATGCGATCGGACATAAAAACCATTATCGCATCGGCCTCTTTCGTTCGTTCCAAGATCTCACACGATGCAAGAGGCTCAGAGGTTTGGTTCGGAATTACTTCACATGTCTGCTCCAGGTACTCGATAATTTCCTGGTGGATCTTTCTGGTAATTACAACTTTCGGCCTCATGAATTCATCCCTTCCTGCTACCCGAAACGCTTTCTTAAGACGGCGGCAAAGGCATCAACCAGAGTCACCATGACCAAAATCACCATAAAGATGGCGGATACCTGCCTCTACTGCATTAACCCAAGAGCGCCCATCAACTCAAACCCTATGCCTCCGGCATCTCCTTTTCCTGACTGAACCGTCAGCGCAACAACATCATGCGCTCCAACAAGACGCCCGTTGTAATCATCTTTTGTTTTCACCCCCTGTTCAGCCAGAAGACACTTCGGAATCAAGTGACTTGATGTGGAGGCAGAATCACCACAAACCATCTTCCTACCTCTTATTTCTTCAATGATTTAATGCATTAAGTCTGCATAAAAAGAGGTTAAACCTGATAATTTAAACCACGAGTGGGCCGGGAAACGTGTAGATGCCAGGTTTAAGGTGACGGGATCACCTGTAAGGGGACCCGGTAGAAAGGAATCCCAATTGAAAGTATTCTTAGTCCGCCAGTTCACACAGCCCTACATTGGGAGTTTGGTTTGAATGTAATGAATAGCGATGACTACAAGATCTATTTGATCAAGTTCTTGCCACCTTTTATATAAAGGTTAGGTTCATTGTTTAAAATGTATGGCTTGTAAACCTCACTGTCCCATCTGTCAGGAACAACTTCTTCAATAGCCACAGACACGGCTTCCTCTGGGCATTTGGCTATGTTAACTACGTCCTTGGCAATTTGTTCCGCGAGACGCATTTTTTGTTCTTCCGTTCTCCCAGGGTATAACTTGACAATAATGTGTGGCATTTTTTGACCTCCAATTAAGATCAGATGAATTTATCCTACATCCGATTATATTCCGGTTCAATAAGGGGTGGCCAATGGAATGGAAACCTTACCTCCAAAAATGAGACTGGAACGGTCATACAGGAAGTCTACCGTAGCTGCTGAAACTGTTTCCGGAGGACCCGCGTCCCTACGTTCCAGGTTCATTTGACAAGTCCCTCGAAACGATTCCCAACTTAGAAATCCCGACAATTCACAAGTTGAGGATTTCAGAAAACCTATTTCACCCGTAGCCTCAATGAAATAACCGCTGCTAATGTTGGCGCTACCCACATGCGCAAACGGAACTCCTCGGTTGTTGCAGGTGTTGAAGTGTTCAATCGAAGCCAACATGGCCGGGAACCCAATCAATCTCAATAGCGCCGTACTATTTCCAAATTTCTGTTCAACCTGGGCGCCGATAAACGGTTGATAATTCCCCACAGACAAGGCGGACTCCATTCCGGAAGCGGTAAAATAGTAATTGGGATTGGGGTCCCCGAAATTGGTGACCAGTGACTCCCAGCGAAATCCACCTAAAAGCGAATACCCGGTTCCTACGGAATAATCGACCTCAGCTTGCAAAGCATAAAGTGAACTTCTGGTCCAATCCCATTCACGAACGCCAGGCGGGAAAGTAAGCCATGTAATTTCCTGATCCGCGTTAGTTTTCATGGCGACAAGATATGATGCCCCAAGTCGCATGGATACTTCTTTGGAAATATTAACAGGCGCTTGGGCAGCCAACACTATACCTTCGAGATTATAGACAAAATATGAGGATACACACGTACCAGGCAGCACGAGTCCGGTATAGCCAGCTCGTACTCCATTCCCACTGCTCATATAGCCGACATAAATGTTAGGATTTAATCTCGCGCCATTGATCGACGGTCGATGATTCTGAACATAAGGAACAACTGACAAATTGTCCGAAGGCCAGGATAGTCTTTCAAGATCCGACTCGGCTCTGGCCTCACCGTTCCAGAAAATTGCAACTGCTATGGCGACAAAACAAACTGCGATTCCGATTCGCGAATAGTTACTCCGCAAGTTTACCCCCTGTTTCACGACGCCGTGAAAGCCAGCTAACCCCACGAGATCTGAAATCCTTAAAGATCCAGTAGTCAATTCATATTTAGAACGTTTTGAACGAGTCTATTCTATATTGTCTTCGGAATGCCGTCAATTCAATTTCAGCGGTCATTGACATGGCAGGCAGGCCCCAGTGGAATGGACAGACCAGGACGAGCTAACACGCCCCGGAATGATGGAGTCATAGCAAACGTTGGACGGAGTTTTAAGTTAAATCCAGGCATAAATGTCTTCAAGAACACGACTTGTTAGGTCTTTTCACTCACACTGGTTCTTCACTATTCTCTATGATTATAAATGGTTTGCTATTCGATTGGTCAATACCAGCACCAATGTAAATATCATATCAAGAGAAAACCACCGTTCGATCGATTTATCAAACATTATGTTGACAGAAGCCGGGAATTCGTTGTCCTCCTTCCATAAAACATATGTTACGGGGATTTCAGGGAAAGGGAAGAACTTCATACTTTTGTCACCGTAGGTGGCAGAGGTAGCGCCCAATTCGCGTCCACGGGACTCGAATGCCTCAGTATTGGCTCCATAAAGTCTTACGATCGGCTCAACATGTAGAGCGTGCGGTCCCTGAAAAAATGTCACCCCTCCCTGCAAGTCTTTCTCGCTTATTTCCTGGCCAATAACAGGTCCCCCATTATTAGCCACAAGATATCTTATCAATAAAATCTGAAACTCCTCGGAGAGAGGCCTTAACGGGTTCGGGCTTAACTCCACAATTTGACGATTTATCGGATCAACACGATAAACGGCATTTAGAAACTGAACATCGTAAGACCGACCGTCAGTGGCAGATTTAACTCCTGGTTGTCCGGAAACTTTCTCAACGGGTTGACTGGCTAGATCTTCCCAGTGAAAAGTATTAGGAGATGCGCAACCCATATTTCAAACCTCTTTCATTATTTGTTGCCCGATTCTCGAATTTATCCTGTAACGGGTTAATCGAGCAAGAATTCTTTTAAAAAGTTTTCGGTTTGCGCGGGATTTTGACGTCCTGACGGTAACATATATGAAATTGAATTGTAATTATCGAAATAGGGGTTAGGCTGGTTCCAAATTATCAACGAAACTCGGAATATTCACAGAGAAAATGAGAAACCGCTTGACAAAAGGATATTTCAAACTAGACTAAGTTAGTAGAGAATTTAAAAGGCTACAAATGAAGGCGTTACAAAAAATTCTTGTCATTTTTTACTGTGTGTCATTTATTGGGATGACGGTGTCGCCTTCTTCCGCAATTCCTTGCTGTTGCAAGACCAGGGGCTATTCCTGTATGGGTGACGTCCTGGACGCGGATCAGTGTTCCCCTCCATCGGACTCATGTTGTTCAAATAAAAGAACTCAAGCGCAAAGCTGCTGCGGCATGCGCCATCATACAAATGAACCGGAGTGCGCTTTCACAAAGACGACAAATTTGAATTGCGGTCATTGTTCCTGCCTGAAACATCTCCAATTGGTTGGTATATCCGAGAATGTCAAATGGGATCGCGTTGACAGGGCTGATTTGTCGGCTTCCTCCATTCTCGTTGACTCAATTATGCTTGCAAGGAACCAGTTTCAGCGTTCTTTTGAAGAACCAGTCATTTCACCCCCCGATCAAACTTTCCTCCTGCATTGTTCTCTTCGTATTTGATTCCATAAGTCCGCCTTCAACATCTTTATTATAACATATTAATTATACATCATTTATCTAACTGAACAGGATCTTATAAAAGGATCTTGGTCAGTTTTATGAAAGATTAGTATCTGCCCAAGGAGTCAAAACATGTCTGACGAAAGACAAATGAAGAAGATTTCTCTCGATACTTTACAAGACAAAGAGAAAAAGATAACTACGCGAAAACTATACCAAATACTGGCAGCATTTACCGTTCTCTCAGTTGCTGCGACAGGTGGATATTTCGTTTATCGAATGCTTTCCGGCGATCTTG
>JAMCYH010000056.1:6237-8005 GCA_023474025.1 Deltaproteobacteria bacterium | reverse complement strand
GGGAGCCGATTTTGTCAAAATCCGGTTTAAGTTGAAATGTTTCCTGATCATCAACGATGATCCTGATAGCCCGGTTCATGTCGTATCCCCGCCGTGAATCATCAGGAACAATTGACAGCAATTCTTTCTGTCGAGAATCCTGATCGGTTTCCTTTGGCGGAACTACTGGAGGCAGTTCTTTGGCGTTTGACGGCATATATGAAAGAAATTCCCTAACAATGTTTAAGCAATCGGCATCATTTTCGGCCACCCGGTCCACTTGACCTGTAATTTCAGCATGGATCTTCCATCCTCCGAGATCTTCATTCTCGACCTTCTCGCTCGTAGCCAGTTCAAGCACTCTCGGACCGGAAACAGCCATACATGACCCTTTGACCTGAACAACAAAATCAGCCAACGCAGCCAGCCACGACGGAGCTCCGAAACATTCGCCCATGATGGCGGCTATAGAAAGCGTCTCGCGACATTCTGCAGCGGTTTCCTTTCTCATCGTCATTGAACTAAGTCCTTCGGATCCCATGATATCCGGGATGCGAGCGCCGCCACCTTCGCCAAGATTGATTACAGGATAGCCCTTTTCGGTGGCCCAACGTCTGAGGCGGTGTTCTTTTTCGACACCAACCCGACCTCCACTGCCGGCTAGAACCGTAGCGTCATCGGCCGTTACGGCAACTGTCCTGCCGTCAATAGTCCCGAAACCGCATACTTTACCGTCAGCGGGTGTCTTGTCTTCCAGTCCAGGGACATGCGGGTGTCTTGTCTTCCAGTCCAGGGACATCAGAATGGTTAAGCAATCCGATTTCGAAAAAGCTACCCGGATCCAGTAGCTTCTCTATCCGATCGCGCACCGTTCCAGTTCCCTGGACTTTTTTTGTAGCAATTTTTTCGGTTCCTCCCATTTCCCTGGCTCTAGCTTTTCGCTGCTTGAGTTCTTGGGAGGCTTCTTTGATCCCCATTATCGTGATCCCCTGAGAGTGGCGTTTAAGCGCTCGCCGCTCAATTAATTCTCGGACGACCTTTCAATAATAGTGGCCACACCCTGGCCCCCTCCAACACACGCATTGGCAAGCCCGAACCGACCACCTTTAGCCTCAAGTATGCGGGCAAGGGTCCCTACAAGTCGGGCTCCTGTAGCGCCAAGAGCGTGCCCGATCGCTATACCTCCGCCCATCACATTCACCTTGTCGGGATCTATTCCGAGTTCTTTTATGCAGTTCAAAGCCACGATGGAAAAGGCCTCATTAATCTCCCAGTAATCGACGTCTCCAGCTTCAATACCCGCTGCCTCGAGCGCCTTTTTACTCGCCGGCACGGGCCCCGAACCCATTATGGTAGGATCGACACCTGCAAAACCGATAGATCGTATAGCCGCCATCGGCTTTATGCCTCTGGCGACAGCCGTCTCTTTGGACATCAGTATCATCGCGCTAGCGGCAGCGTTGAGTGGTGATGAATTTCCCGCAGTAATCTGGTGGCCTTCTTTGAAAGCGGGACGCAGTTTTGAGAGGCTTTCCAACGTGGTATCCCCTCTCACTGCTTGGTCTTTTTTAACGGTAATAGTCTGTCCGTCGGCCTGTGGCGCTTGAACCGGCAAAATCTCCCCGTCAAAGAAGCCGCTCTCTTGAGCTTTTGCAGCGAGTTGATGAGACCTGACTGCCCATTTATCCATGTCTTCCCTGGAAAAAGTGGTCTGAGAAAGTAACTTTTGAGCGGTGAGGCCCATGTTAATGGATGTCATCATATCCCAATGCAAATATTCTGGGGCGGC
>JAMCYH010000056.1:0-6227 GCA_023474025.1 Deltaproteobacteria bacterium | reverse complement strand
CGTCCTCCATCAACCTTGCGGCCAGGCCTTGAATCTTGGGTAGTTCATAATGAAAGAAATATTTCATGGTGTGTAATTTCCCCTGATAGAATTCCTTGTCATTCGCAGAACAATTTCCGTCTTCCCTGGAAAAAGTGGTCTGAGAAAGTAACTTTTGAGCGGTGAGGCCCATGTTAATGGATGTCATCATATCCCAATGCAAATATTCTGGGGCGGCGAACAATTGAAGGTTCGGAGCAACCAGCCCGGCTTCTCTCGTCCATCCACCCATAGGGACCCTTGTCATGTTCTCCATCCCGCCTATCAAAGCGATGTCGGCGTTGCCAGTAGCAATTTCAAGGAAGCCCATATGTATCGCTGCCATGGAAGATCCGCACTGCTGATCGACAAATTTTGCCGGGATGGAGTGGGGAAGATTAGCCAAAAATATTGGGAAACGGCCTCCATAGGCCCATTGTTCACCAACAGCAGTAGCGCAACCTACGATGAAATCATCGATTTTTTCCGGTTCAATTCCTGTTCTTTTGATGAGTTCGGGTAACAATCCAGCCAGCAACTCATCTGCCCTCAATTTGCAAAACACGTCTCTCGCCGGATCATTAGGGCGTGAACGGGATTGCGCTGTCCTAAGATAGCCGGCGATAACTACTTCTTTCATTTGAAGTCTCCTCTATGTGTTACGAATAAATTGTATTCTGAATCAGTCTCTAAACAGGTCCTCGCTCATATTAAGGGTCAAGGAATCGTCCTCCATCAACCTTGCGGCCAGGCCTTGAATCTTGGGTAGTTCATAATGAAAGAAATATTTCATGGTGTGTAATTTCCCCTGATAGAATTCCTTGTCATTCGCAGAACAATTTCCGTCTAAACCTTTTTGAGCTGCGGCGCCTTGAACAAGCCATTGCCATGCGATCGTAACGAGCCCAAACATTTCAAGATACAATGACGCGTCAGCAAGAAACGCCTCTATGTTCCCTTTCATGGCAACTTCGATTCGCCCCATGGTAACTTTTCGGATAGCTTCCACGGCATCCTTCAATCTGTCTGAATATGGTTTCAACTCGGATATTGGCGCTGCCGAATTTATAGAAGCCTGAAGTTCCTCGAAATAGAGTTTCAAGGCCTTCCCTTCTTTGTACAGCACTTTTCTCCCCAGGAGATCCATAGCCTGTATGCCGGTAGTTCCCTCATGAATGGCGTGTATCCTGATATCCCTGTAATATTGTTCCAGAGGAAACTCCTGACAGTATCCGTAACCACCAAGTATCTGAAGGCCCTGGCTTACAGACATTATTCCCGTTTCTGATGGATAGGCCTTTGCCACGGGTGTCAGGATATCAAGTAAAAGGGCATGGCGTTCTCCTTGTTCATCGTCCCTTTGGCGGGCCAGGTCAGCGTACATGCAGCACTGGAGAATCAATGACAGGGAACCTTCGACTACAGCCCTCTGAAAGAGCAACATGCGTCTGACATCAGCATGTTCAATTATTGGAATTTGTGGCAGAGTAGCGTCTTTTCCTGACGGTTTTCTGCCCTGGGGTCTTTCTCTGGCATATTCCAGAGCTGTGTAATAAGCGGCCGATGCAATGGCTGTTGCCTGCATACCGACCCCCAGACGAGCTTCATTCATCATCTGAAACATGTATGAAAGACCTTTATTGGCCTCACCTACAAGGTAACCACGACAGTCGTCATTTTCTCCCAAACTGAGTTGAGTAATGGGGCAGCCCCGATATCCCAATTTATGATAGACAGTCGCCACTGTGACATCATTGGATTCCAGGGATCCATCTGTTGTGATCCTTTTTTTGGGAACTAGAAACAGGGAGATACCCTTAACGCCAGGAGGAGCTCCCTTGATCTTGGCAATCATCATGTGGATGACATTTTCTGCCCCATCGTGATCTCCCGCCGAAATGAAGATCTTCTGTCCCCTGATTTTGTAGTAACCCTGGTCCGTAGGCTCCGCACGCGTGACAATGTCGGAAAGAGAACTACCAGCCTGCGGCTCGGTTAGGGCCATCGTGCCCTGCCATTCTCCCGCAAGCATTCGAGGAATATAGGTTTCTTTCATATCCTCAGAGCCAAACGATAGTACGAGGTGAGCAGCTCCCGAAGTCAGAAGTGGAAAGCCGGTTGAAGAGAAATTGGCAGCGGCAAAAATAAAATTGCATGCTGTCGAAACCATGGATGGCAACTGTTGGCCGCCCACTTCATATGGCATGGATGCGCCGATCCATCCTCCTTCTCCCCATTCTTTCATCATGTTTTTGACGACAGGGTGAACCTTTACACTCCCGCTTTCCAGGTATGGCGCTTTTTTATCCATTTCGCCGAGATATGGATAGAGTAATTCGCGGGCCAGCTTTTGAGCTGTGTCCAGGACGAGCTGGTAGGTTTCTCGTGTATGATCCTCGTAATAGGCCAGGCTCGAAAGGCGCTCGACGCCGTGCGTTTCATAAAGTAAAAATTCAAGGTTACGTCTGCTGACGAATTTTTCTGACATAAAAATCTCCCTTATGATTCGTAAAAAGTCTTCCCGGAACGCGACATTTCCAAAATAAGCTGAGCCGGCTTAAAACGCGAACCATATTGGCGCTCTAACTGCACCAATTTGGTATAAACATTGGTTATCCCCCATTTGTCAGCGTACCTGAGGATGCCACCACGATAAGGTGGGAAACCTGCGCCGTAAATCATGGCCAAGTCCATGTCCTGTGGTCGGTCGCAAACTCCTTCCTCCATCATCAACGCCGCTTCATTAATGGCCAGAGCGAGCATAGAGTCTACAATAGACTGATCTGAGACTTTTTTAGGAGAGACGCCGCGGTTTTTCAGATATCCTTGAATGACATCCATCACTTTGGTATTGGGCACAGGTTTGGCTCCAGTGTAATCCATGTATCCGGCCCCTGTCTTGCGACCGTAAAACCCGGTTTGATAAATTAACTCTGTAAGCGGATGAACCTTATATCTTTCGCCTAATTTTCGCTCGAAAGTTTTGTTGACATGATAGTTGATATCGATGCCAGTTAGGTCGGCAAGCTCAGCTGGTCCCATAGGCATACCGAATTCCTTCATCGCTTTTTCTATCTGGTTCCCGTCCACCCCGTCTGCGACCAAATATACGGACCCACCAAAAAGCCCGCCAAGTTGTCTTGAAACGTAAAATCCGGGAGCGTCATTTACCACAACTGGAGTTTTGTTGATCTTTCGAGCGAGTGCCACAGAAGTCGCCAATGTCTCGTCTGACGTTTTCTTGGCGCAGATGATTTCAAGGAGCGGCATACGGTGGGCCGGGTTGAAAAAATGTAAGCCAATCATTCGTCCGGGGTCTTTCAGCACTGTAGCCATCTCAGTAATGGGTAGCGCTGAAGTGTTGGTGGCGAAAATTGTTTCAGGTTTGCATATTGTCTCCAGCTTTTTCCATATTTCCTGTTTGACGTTCATGTCTTCCAGAACGGCTTCGATCACGAGGTCTGATTCTCTTGCTCCGTCAAGTGAAGTCGTCGTTATCAATTTGGAGTTCAGCAGAGAGTCTAAATCTGTCTGGGTCATTTTTTTCTTTTTAATATGATAATCGAAGGTTTTACGTAATGACCCTATCCCGCGATTTAGAGCGTCTTGATTGATGTCCCACAGGACTGTTTCAAAACCAGCTTTTAGAAGCAGGTGCACAATCCCGGATCCCATTACGCCACCGCCGAGCATGGTTACTTTTTTTATCTGGCGAGGTTCAATACCTGAAATTCGAGGCAGACGCCCTGCCGATCTTGTCTTGAGAAATATTCCGATCAGGTTTTTGGCGACATCAGAGACTGCGCATTCAACAAAAAGCTCATTCTCGCGTCGAATGTCAGTTTCAATATCGAATGAGAGTCCTTTTTCCAAAGCCTCGATGACTTTGAATGGCGCTATGTAGCCCTTAGCCTTGGTCATTGCTATGAACTTCGATCCATTGGCTACGGCCTTGAGTTCGGCAGCGCTTGGGAGTCTGTTAAATTTGTTTCTGGTTCTCCTTGAATTGAGCGATATCGATCTGGATACGAATTTACGAGCCGCATCTATAGCCACCCTAATCAATTCTTCTGAATCAGCGACTTCATCAACGAGACCTCTTGAAAGACCCTTTTCGGCGGAAATCGGGTTACCGGTAGTCATCATTTCGAGGGCGTCAGGTAGCAATGCCCCCATGGAAAGCTTCTGTGTCCCGCCCGCTCCAGGGATAAGCCCGACTTTAACCTCGGGTTGTCCGATGTGGACACCTTTCGACGCCACCCGGTAATGACAGGCCATAGCGATCTCGATCCCACCCCCGAGGGCATTTCCGTTTATTGCGGCGATAACTGGCTTGGGACCCATTTCAATCTGGTTCAAAAATGCAGACGTCCCCATTACCTTTTGTAACAAAGTTTCTTTTTCCTTAGCCCGATAGACCTCGGTTAGGTCTGCGCCTGCTATGAAGTTCCTGCCTGTACCGGTAAGCACGATCGCATTTACACTTGGGTCCTCAAAACAGGAGGAGATGGCTTCTACCAACTCCATAACAAAGTGTTTTGAGAGTTGGTTTACCGGTGGGTTATTCATGATGATCGCCACGACATCATCATAACTTTCTATCTTTAAGCTTTTAAAATCAGACTTCATTTTGAGTGTTCCCCTTTTTGATCTCCTGTTCCTTCAAAATCCTGCGCAGAATTTTCCCAGTAGCGTTTTTGGGTATTTCGGGTAAGAACTCGATAACCGTGGGACATTTGTAAGCTGCCATCTTCCCTTTAGCCCGGTCCATCAGTTCCTGTTCAGAAACCTTGGAGGAATATTCCTGTTTCAGAACAATAAATGCTTTAACGGATTCTCCCCTTACGGGATGCGGAACCGGGATGCAGGCCGCTTCGTTGACGGCAGGATGACGCATTAAAAATCCTTCCACTTCTTCTGGAGCTATCGCGTAGCCCGATGTCTTGATCATTTCCTTTTTTCTTCCCAGGAAATAAAGGTAACCGTCCTGGTCGAACTTTCCCATGTCTCCAGTGTAGAGCCATCCATCCCGTAACACCTCTCTGGTAGAGTCGAATCGCCCCCAGTAGCCTTTGAAAACCCCAGGGCTCCTTATCGCTATTTCTCCGACATGTTCAGGTTCCAGTTCGATGTTAGGGTCGTCAAAGTCCACAATTTTTATGTTTGTACCGACATGAGGAATTCCGACGCTGCCAACCCGGGGCTTGTCCAGCGGACTAAACGTGTCCCCGGTATGGGTCTCACTCAGCCCATAAGCAGCCTCAACGATTATCCCCCCATTGGTAACTTTTAGCCAGTTCTGAACAATATCTTCTGTAAGGCATAAACCGAAGCTTGTGGCCATACTGATCCTCAGTGAAGTCAAGTCGATCGATCGTTCCTCAGAAATTTTCATAGTAGGAACATACATAGACACTGTGCCATACATTTTTGAGCATTTGAGATTTGATGTAGGTCTTCAATAGTGGACACGAATCTTTTAAGCTGCCTTTTGTTGTTCCTAGAACCGTCGTTCGAAGGCCACTGGAGAAAGATAGCCCGTTGAGGCTGCTTTCAATGACGATTATAAAAACCTCGATCTATTCAGTTATGTGCTTGATGGCATCCTGCCGGGTTCTGAAGCGGCAATGAAAGACCCGTTCAGTCTGAGTGTTCCCCAGAAGCTTTCCATGGGGGCATTGTCATAACAGTTTCTCTTATCGCTCATTGATGCCCGCATCCGAAATTGCTTGAACAGTTTGCGATACCCATGGGCGCAATACTGACTTCCTTGGTCCGAGTGGTGGATCAAACCAGTTTCCGGACGTTTCATCGACACCGCGTGGAAAGGAACTGGGGTACCAGGTTCCTCGTTATCCGGGGTCCCATGGCGTAACCGCCGACTATCACATGCGTGAACAGGTCCTTGTGTCCAGCAAGATACAGCCAACCCTCATCCATAGGAATATAAGTAATGTCAGTTACCCAGACCTGCCCCGCGGCATTGTGGCCTCAAACTTCTGTTCAAGAAGGTTATCGGCCACTGCAAGGCAGTGTCCGGAGTCGGTAGTCACTTTAAACCGGCGTCTCTGTATATATCGCAGGCCAAGTTTCCTGCGAATACGCTTAATACGATGCAACCCTATTACTGCCCGGTGCTCGGCCAGATCATGTTGCAACCGTTCCGGACTATAGGTCTCCCTGGTATGCCGGTACGCCGCCTGGATCTC
>JAMCYH010000172.1 GCA_023474025.1 Deltaproteobacteria bacterium | reverse complement strand
AATTGAGAGCGGAAAGTCGATTAAATTGGCCAATTCTTTCTTTTTCATGACCTTGTTAATTGATGAAAAAGGAATCTCTTCCGGGACAATTTCTCGCAAAATAATTCGGCCGACAGTGGTCTGAACCATCTCTCCATTTTCCCGAAGGAGAACCCTGTCATGAATCCCCAATTTTCCAGAATCGTGGGCTATACGAATTTCAAATGGGTCTACAAATTTTTTGGGTTCTTTGTCATCGGCGTCAATAGCTTCACGAGTCAAGTAATAAAGTCCGAGAACGATGTCCTGTGTTGGCACAATAATCGGCTTTCCGTGAGCAGGTGAAAGGATATTGTTGGTGCTCATCATGAGGACTCTGGCTTCAACCTGGGCTTCAATTGAGAGCGGAATATGGACCGCCATCTGATCGCCGTCAAAATCAGCATTAAAAGCGGTGCATACCAACGGATGCAACTGAATAGCTTTACCCTCTACCAAAATTGGTTCAAAAGCCTGAATCCCAAGCCTGTGAAGGGTGGGCGCTCTGTTGAGCAAAACAGGATATTCTTTAACGACATCTTCGAGAATGTCCCATACCTCGGGTGTTTCCTTTTCTACAAGTTTTTTTGCGCTTTTGATCGTTGTGACATAGCCTCGCTCTTCGAGTTTGCTGTAAATAAACGGCTTGAATAATTCCAATGCCATACGTTTAGGTAATCCGCACTGATGCAACCGTAAATCAGGACCAACCACGATGACAGACCGGCCAGAGTAGTCAACTCTTTTGCCCAGGAGGTTTTGCCGGAAACGTCCCTGTTTACCCTTGAGCATGTCTGAAAGTGATTTCAGGGGTCTCTTATTCGGACCAGTAATTAACCTTCCTCTCCTACCATTGTCAAAGAGGACATCTACGGCCTCCTGAAGCATTCTTTTCTCATTTCGAAGAATGATTTCCGGGGCATTGAGTTCTTTGAGCCGTTTGAGCCGGTTGTTACGATTTATAACCCTTCTATAAAGGTCATTTAAGTCCGAAGTTGCAAAGCGGCCTCCATCGAGAGGAACTAAAGGCCTCAAGTCTGGCGGGATTACAGGCACAGTAGTCAGGATCATCCAGGCAGGATTTTGCCACTTTCTGAACTTCCCCAGATGTTCCGAATGAACGATTCGTGAACGGCCAAGCCTGTCAATAATATTATTGATTTCTACGAAAGCAAGTTGTTTACGAACTTCCCAGTCTTCAGTTTCGCGCCATTTCACAAGAATTTCCTGCGCCGCTTGACTGAGTTCGTTTACAAACTGTCCCTTCTCACTTTCTGGGTCAAATGATGCAGAAATCGCTGTCAGCTCACCAAACAATAATTCCGGTTCAATGCCTTTTAAGGATTCGAGGACCCGGAGCCGCTTGGCAAGTTTTTTTCTTTTGGCTTCAGAAGCCGAGTCCTTCATTTCTTCACGGACCTTGACACTTTGTGTAACAAGGTCCAGCCGTTCGAGCATCAACCTGACGGCCTCTCCACCCATCAGAGCTTCAAAACCCTCCAGATCCTTGCCAAATTCTTCTCTAATCTGGTGAAGTTTTTCTTCGTTAATCAATTCACCCGGCTTTAGATCGGTTTTCCCTGACGAGATTACTAGGTAGGATTCGAAGTATAAAACCCGCTCTACCTCTTTGAGGGTTAAATCCAAAAGAGTCCCAATTCGGCTTGGCAGACTTTTAAGGAACCATATGTGGGCGACCGGAGTTGCAAGTTCAATGTGTCCCATTCGTCTAAGACGGACTTTGGACTGGATGACTTCGACACCGCATTTTTCGCAAATGGTACCCCGGTGTTTCATCCGTTTATACTTTCCACAATTACATTCGAAATCCTTTACAGGTCCGAAAATCTTGGCGCAAAAGAGTCCGTCGCGTTCCGGTTTAAATGTTCGATAGTTTATAGTTTCAGGTTTTTTGACCTCTCCGTGGCTCCATTCCCGAATCTTTTCAGGAGACGCCAAAGAAATCTTAACCGCGCAAAAATTCAAAGGGTCCTTAGGTTTTTCAAAAAAACTGTAATAAACGTCTTCCATGCTTTCCTCCAATTTTTTGGGGAAATCGACCATAAGGTCTCGAGGGATAAAAAACGGTCCCAAATTTTAAACTTTTTGATACTTAGTTAAAAATATCGTCGATTTGTTACCTTGTTCTGCCCATCCGTTCAATTGACACTTTTAAGCCACAGAAATAAATGATTAGTGGCTTGATGGTGTTGCCTAATTTCGGTCTGCCCCAAACCTTTTAGGCGGAAGCGCCGGGGTCACTTTCCAGGAGCTCGACATCGAGTCCCAACGATTTTATTTCTTTAACCAAAACGTTAAACGACTCGGGCAATCCTGGTTCCAGCACATTTGTGCCCTTGACGATACTTTCGTACATTCGCGTGCGTCCTGTTACGTCGTCAGACTTCACTGTGAGAAATTCCTGGAGCGAATAGGCGGCCCCATATGATTCCATTGCCCAAACTTCCATTTCTCCCAGTCTCTGACCACCGAACTGGGCTTTCCCTCCCAATGGTTGCTGCGTAACGAGTGAATACGGACCTATTGCTCTGGCATGGATCTTATCATCCACCAGGTGGTGAAGCTTCATCATGTAAATTACACCTACAGTGACCTTAGTAGCAAAAGGTTCGCCAGTGCGTCCATCGTATAGTTGAGTTTGTCCTGATGAAGGCAAGTTCGCTTTTTGAAGAAGATCTTTTATTTCGGATTCTCTTGCGCCGTCGAATACGGGAGTAGCGATAGGTACGCCAGGCGAGAGTGAAGCCGAAAATTTTCTCAATTCATCTTCATCCATTTCTTCAATGACCTGCCGGATTTTATTTCGTCGCTCGGGTTCCTTTGCTTCATAAACCTCAAGAAGTTTTTCCCGCAATTTTTCTGGAGAATATTGATCCCTAATGAGTCTATCAAGAACTTCCCCGAGGCCGCGGGCCGCCCATCCAAGATGGGTTTCGAGAATTTGACCTACGTTCATTCGAGAAGGAACACCAAGTGGATTTAGAACAATCTCCACTGGGGTCCCATCTTCAAAATAGGGCATGTCTTCTTCTGGAAGTATTCTAGACAAGACTCCCTTGTTGCCGTGTCGGCCTGCCATTTTATCACCAACGGAAAGTTTCCGTTTAATAGCAATATAGACCTTGACCAGCTTAATTACCCCGGGCGGTAGCTCATCTCCTTTTTTAAGGCGGCTAATTTTTTCTTCAAAATGCATTTTCCAAAAATGCTTTTGGTCACTGAATCTTTCGATGATTTTGGAGATCTCTTCTTCCAAGGCTGCGTCCGCGCTCCTCAAGGATATATTCCTGAGGGTTTCCATTGGTATTGTGTCTATCACCTCATTGGCAACGATCTCATTTTTTTTGAGGTATTGTTTCTCCGACTCAGGGTCGGTCAATGCCGCTGCAACTTCTTTCCCCACGAGCATAGCCCGGATCCGCTCTCTGGCGCCCTCTTCAATAATTCTTAACTCATCGTCACGGTCCTTTTTCAATTTTTCAATTTCTTCGGTTTCAATTGAAATGCTTCGGCTATCCTTATCAGTGCCTTTTCTGGAAAAAATCCTTGCGTCAATAACTATGCCCTCCACGCCAGGAGGAACTCTTAGCGAGGTGTCACGAACATCTCCCGCCTTTTCGCCAAAGATTGCCCGTAGTAACTTTTCCTCCGGACTTAGCTGGTTTTCGCCTTTGGGAGTGATTTTTCCAACGAGGATATCGCCAGGTTTAACTTCCGCGCCGATACGAATGATACCAGCCTCATCAAGATTTCTAAGACCTTCATCTCCGACGTTAGGGATATCCCTGGTTATTTCTTCCTTTCCAAGCTTCGTATCCCGGGCCATTACCTCGAATTCTTCTATGTGAATTGAGGTGAAAATGTCCTCTTTTACAATTTTTTCACTAACAAGGATTGAATCCTCATAATTGTAGCCACCCCATGCCATGAAGGCCACCAAGACGTTTCTCCCTAGGGCTAGTTCGCCTTTGTCAGTGGCTGGTCCATCTGCTATGACTTGGCCAGCGGTTACAAAATCGCCTTTTTTGACTATGGGGCGTTGGTTGATGCACGTATTTTGGTTTGACCTCTGGTATTTTACCAGATTATAAATATCTACACCGGGATCCAAATCGCCTTCCTGGAATTCTGTCGCCTTAATTACAATTCTTGTAGCGTCTACTGAATCTACGACTCCATCTCTCTTTGCCAAGGCTGTAACCCCGGAATCAACGGCGACAACCTGTTCCATGCCGGTTCCTACCAATGGAGCCTGGGTCGTTAAAAGTGGAACCGCCTGGCGTTGCATATTGGATCCCATAAGGGCTCGGTTGGCGTCATCGTTTTCGAGGAATGGAATCAATGAGGCCGCTACTGAGACCAACTGGTTAGGGGAAACATCCATGTAACTAGCTTCGGAACTGTTGGCCATCGCAAATTCGCCATCTTTTTTCCTCACCGAAACGAGGTCTTCAGCAAGTCTGCCATTCTCATCGATGAGCGCATCTGCCTGAACTTTTACGTGTTCTTCTTCATCCAGAGCGGTGAGGAATTTCATTTCACGACTAACCATTCTGTCGTGAACAGGTCGATAAGGGGTTTCTATGAAACCAAATTCATTCACACGAGCGTAGGTGGATAAAGAAACTATCAATCCAATATTCGGTCCTTCAGGAGTCTCAATCGGACAGATGCGACCATAGTGGGTAGGGTGAACGTCTCGGACCTCAAACCCCGCCCTTTCTCGAGTAAGACCACCTGGCCCAAGCGCCGAGAGCCGTCTTTTATGGGTGATTTCGCTTAATGGGTTGGTCTGATCCATGAATTGCGATAACTGGGATGAACCAAAGAATTCTTTTACAACCGCTGTAACGGGTTTGGCGTTTATAAGATCATGCGGCATAAGAGTTTCAACGTCCTGGAGGCTCATCCGTTCTTTGATGGCGCGTTCCATCCGTACCAAACCGATACGGTACTGGTTCTCCAAGAGCTCACCCACGGATCTGACCCGCCGGTTTCCCATATTGTCGATATCGTCAATTTCGTGTCCCGGCTTGCCTTCTTTCAATTCTAGAAGGTATTTAACCGCAACCATGATGTCTTCGGATCTAAGTGTCCTAAGAGATAGAGGGGCTTCCTGTTCTAAAATTTTCAGTTTTCGATTCAATTTGAGTCGGCCAACTCGGGACAGATCGTAATACTCTGTCCTGAAAAACAAATTGTTGAAAAACGTCTTGGCAATTTCGACTGTGGCCGGATTGGACGGTCTTAATCTGCGATATATTTCGATTTGAGCGTTAAGAGTTTCATTTGAGGTGTTATCGTCAGGCGCCTGACGTTTATAATCTTCTATAACCCTGTTTGGACGATCATCAATTTTATCCTCTAGTAAAGTATCTCTCAACGATGGAGAAGCGATCCTCTCTTCGATGAATAATGCCTCAAATTGATCGATTCCCTTTGTACGTAGCTGTTCAATAAATTGATCTGTTTCGTCAGCACCGATTTCTTTGTTACAAGCCGCTAAAATTTCGCCAGTATTCTCATCTATTATGTCGTGAGCGATCACCTTGCCAGCTAACTCATGCATCTCCATCACTAGCGGGGATACACGTCTGTCACCCAGCCGTTTTAGGGCGGCCCTCGTAATCTTCTTGTTTTTCCTCACTAAAATCTCTGTAGAATTTTCTACGAAGACGTCTGTAGGAGCGTGGGTACCCACAAGAAATTTGAGGTCGATCTTTCGCCTTAATCCCTCCGGAGTAATCATGATCGTCTGCTTATTGTAAAAATAGTTGAGAATGGTTTCACTAGAATACCCAAGAGCTTTCAGTAAAACCGTAACCGGAAGTTTTCGTCGGCGGTCAATTCTTACCTGGAATCCCAAGACTTATCGAGATTCAAAGTCAATCCACGAACCACGAAGTGGAATGATACGAGCAGAGTAAATCAGCTTTCCGCTAGCGTGAGTTTTCCCTTTGTCATGATCAAAAAAAATACCTGGGGATCGATGGAGTTGTGAAACAATGACTCTTTCGGTCCCATTAATAACGAATGTTCCGTACCGAGTCATAATCGGAATTTCGCCAAAATAAACTTCCTGTTCTTTAACATCCCGAATCGTGCGGGAATTAGTATCAGGGTCAACATCCCAAACTATCAATTGCACAGTGATTTTTAAAGGAACTGAATAGGTTACGCCCTTTTGGAGGCATTCCTCGATAGAATACTTTTCCTCCCCGAGTGTATATTTGATGAATTCAAGGGATGCTGTATCAGTAAAATCCTTTATGGGAAAAACTGAACGGAAAACGGCCTGTAAACCGATGTCCTCGCGGTCTTCCGGACCCTTGTCCATTTGAAGGAATCGGTCGTAGGACTGACTTTGAATCTCGATAAGTCTTGGGATTCCAGCTATCTGAGGAATCCGCGCAAAATTCTTCCTGAGCCTCTGAGAGTGCACGGAAAAAGAACCCATTTTCTACCTCTAACAATCGGGTGATCTCTTTAGGTGGGGGCAACGGTGGGCGTTCCACAAATACTGAGCGCGCCCGCGTCTTAAACGCGGGCGTGCGCTTTCTCAAACCAGTTTTTTTGAGAGTTCAGACGATTTCTACTACGGCGCCGACTTCTTCAAGAGCCGCCTTCGCCTTTTCGGCGTCTTCTTTGGAAACACCTTCTTTAACCGGTTTCGGTACGCCTTCTACCAAATCCTTGGCTTCCTTAAGACCTAAATCGGTCAATGACCGAACGACCTTAATCACCTGGATTTTCTTGTCCCCGAATTCTTTAAGGATCACGTCAAATTCGGTTTTCTCCTCAACCGGGGCTGCATCTCCCGCTGCAGGAACCGCTCCAAAAGCAGCCATCGCTACGGGCGCCGCCGCAGATACCCCGAACTCTTCTTCCAATTCTTTTACTAACTTGCTGAGTTCCAAGACCGACATATTTCTAATGAACTCTTTTACATCCTCTTTGGTGATCTCCGACATTGTTTCCTCCATTCGCTGTCTAACAAGAATTTCTTGAATCCGTTGGACGGTTTAACCTTCTACCGGAACGGACTCGCCTTTCTTTTCTTCGATAGCCTTTAAAACGTTTAGGAAGGACCTAGGAACAGCAGCCAACGTTCCGACGAATGCGCTGACTGGCGCCAACATCGTCCCCAAGACACGACCCAGAAGTTCTTCCCTGGACGGAAGCTTAGCCAAGGCTTCAAGTTCGGAAGACTCAAAAACCTGCCCCTGAAGTTCTCCCTTAATAAGCCCCAAATTTGGGTGCGTCTTTGCAAAGTCCACCAAGGACTTGGCAAGAGATGGGACATTGTCATCGTTCTGAGTCCACACCGCTGCCCTGGGTCCGAACAGGTCTGGTCCTAAACACTCCACATCGGTCCCTTTATAGGCTAGTCGGACCAATGTGTTCTTCAAGACTTTCATGGAGCCGCCGCGTGTTCTAACCTCTGACCGTAATGAGTTCATTTCGCTCACGGTCAGCCCCTGGAAATCCATTAGAACCATCGCTCTGGCGCCTTGAAACTGATCTCGAAGCCACGCTACCTGTTTTTCTTTTTCTTCTTTTTTCAAGTCTAACTTATCCCCTTTCCATCGTGGGGAATACAGCGAATCGAGGCTACTACGCATAGCAGAATCGGCCTTAAATCTCCGTCGTTCCGGCCTGTCTCGGCTGGCCTCAATTAAGCGCTATTCGACTAGCGCACCCGCTGTCTCCGACACGACCAAAGAAATTAACTTTCTGGTTTGCCTATTTTTTTACTCCTCGAAATTAGTTTACTTGAGTCCCTATTTTGCAAGGTTCCTGACTTCTTGAGGGTCGAGCTTCAATCCAGGGCCCATTGTGGTGGAAAGAGCGATCCCTCGCAAATAAACCCCTTTTGAAGCCGAGGGTTTCAATCTAATAATACTTTCCATCAATGCCTTAAGATTTTCCGCCAACTTTTCCGGGCCAAAAGAAACCCTTCCGATTGGGCATCATTGATGTAATAGAGGCCC
>JAMCYH010000217.1 GCA_023474025.1 Deltaproteobacteria bacterium | reverse complement strand
TGCGCTCTGCCGGTAGTCAACTTAAGTCGTTCCGAAATTTCATACTCCGAAAGATGGGGTCTGACTGACGTTACCCTGCCCACGATTTACCTCCCCAAAACAAATTTCGGAACCACATATCAAATACTAAGAAAAATCGCGAACTGGTATTAGTTACCGGCAGCGCCTTTTTGGATCACCGTGATCTAGTAGTGCCACATTGCATTATCTCGCCCGAAAAAAGCAGAACTATGCTCCACCTCACGCTCGATTTGTTCATGTCCGGGATATTTGCATCTATAGCGAAGATTAAGGCGGGAACCAGCGAGTAAATGTTCCGGCGTATTTTTCCGTCCCATAAAAAATGCTTCTTTGGGGTCATCTTTGGCCGATAGCGTCCTGTTTCTGCTACCATCCCCGGCGGGCGATCCTCTCGTTCTCGGATGGCAATTAGATAATAAATATGTGATTAGTGGTCAGGCACCTCTGACACGATTCCCCGATTTATCAAAAACGTAAAAAAGATGAGTTTCAATACGCCATTCCTGTCGAGCCGATTTCGATGCACTCCCACTCTCCTAAAGATTCTACGTAACCGCGTTAGAATCGCAATTGGTCGACTCTTCGAACTATCCGGGACACATTCATGTGTCATTTTGATACAAACCGAACCAGATTGAAACGCTTAGATTGAATATGGCACATGCATAGCATATTTGCCTAGATCTCTAATAGCTGAACCAACAAAAGGCTCTCCGCCTGATTACCGGCATAAAGATGTTCAAAATATTTCCGATTTGTATCTAGGGGTTCATTGGCCTCATTAATGTTCCATGCTGGGTCACGAGCTACCATAGTTCTTTGTTGATATCTATTTAATCTTACAGACTTGGCACTGAGGTTGCAAGAAACGTATAGACGCATCGCGATGGTTATAAGAGTCGAAAACGAGACAAGTTTGAGTTCCTAAAGTCCTGCAGGGTAACCGCTGACAAAAAGGGAGTTAGACCATGGGAATGTTAGGCTGCGCTTTGGTGTACGTGGGCTTTGTTCTCTTCATCAACGCACTGATGCTCTTGGGGAAACTTGACGGCAAGCAGGTATTCCCCATGAATGTGTTCACGGGTGTTCTGATATTTGCGGGTGTGATGAGGACGGTGTTTCTGCAAGGGCAAGATATTATCAATTATTTTTTCGCTATGCAGTCTTTGCTCTTTGCGTTCACCTACCTATGGGTCGCAATAAATTCAATATGGGATCTTGATGGTAAAGGTCTGGGCTGGTACTGCCTTCTAGTAGCCATCGTTGCGGTGCCTACAGCATTCACCGCACTACCGGATGTTGGATTGTTTATCCTTTGGCTGATGTGGGCTAGCTTGTGGTTCATGTTTTTCCTACTCTTGGGACTGGGATTGCAGATCGCTAATACGACGGCGGGATGGACCATCGCAAATGCTGTGGCTACAGGAGTGGCAGGATATTTGATTCTTATACAGGCTTGGCCATGGCTTCCAAAGTCATCGTGAAAGGAAGGTGACGGACAGATTAATTGATGGAGGCAGCGCTGATCGCTCTTAACCAATAACCATTTATTATCATGGAGGTGACAGAATGAGACACGGAGACATCTCGTCGAGCAAGGATTGCGTTGGCGTCATGGTAGTTAACTATGGAATGCCCCGTTTTCACACCAAGAAAGAAATTATTGATAACTGTCACGCGATAGCGCAGTACATTGAAGGAGTTAAGATTGGTCATCCAGGGCTGGATTTGATAATTTTCCCTGAATACAGCACAGAGGGCATTCTGTACGATCCCAAGGAGTGCATGGAACTTTCCGCAGTTGTTCCGGGTGAGGAAACAAAAATATTTTCAGAGGCGTGCAAGAAGACCGACGTGTGGGGTGTCTTCTCACTTACCGGGGAGAAACACGAGAATCATCCAGACGCAGTACCCTACAACACGCTGATCTTAATCAATAACAAGGGCGAAATTGTTCAGAAATACCGGAAGATAATGCCATGGTGCCCAATTGAGGGCTGGTATCCGGGCGACCGTACCTATGTAAGTGTTGGGCCTAAGGGACTGAAGGTGAGCCTTATCATTTGTGATGATGGAAATTATCCTGAGATATGGCGTGACTGTGCAATGAGAGGTGCGGAGTTGATCGTTAGGTGTCAAGGCTACATGTACCCACCAAAGGAACAACAGGTCCTAATGGCTAAGGCCATGGCTTGGTCCAACACCAGCTATGTCGCCGTAGCGAATGCTGCTGGGTGGGATGGGGTCTATTATTATTTCGGACACTCGGCGATTGTGGGATTTGATGGCAGGACTCTGGGAGAAACTGGGGAGTCTCCGATGGAGAACCAATACGCTGAACTGTCGGTTAGCCTCATCAGAGATGCCAGAAAAAATTGGCAATCACAGAATCACTTATTCAAACTCTTGCATCGCGGATATACAGGATGTATAGGGTCAAAAAAAGCTGATCCCAGAGGCGTAGCTGAATGCCCGTACGAATTCTATCGTACCTGGGTCAAAGATCCCGAAAAAGCGCGTGAAAACGTAGAAAAGTTGACTAGAGGCAAAGTCGGTACTTCCGAGTGCACAATCAGGGGTATCCCGTGTTAAGAAGATTTCTCGGACTCTGAGTTTGCAGTGTCTGATAGTTCCTTCTTCTGTTAAATTGCCATATGGCAAGTCGCTGGCGAGGCTGATCGAGTCCCTGAGATCAGCCTTCTTTTTGTAACCATTCCGATTATGCAAAGGTTTAATCCTTTTTTCGGGCTACCCTATTGTTAAAAATCTGTTGGGAATAAGGATAAACAGAAATTCTTAGGGCGTATGAAGATTTGGGGAAGCTCCCTGCTCGAGCCTGTCAGATAATTTCTATGTGAATACCCCGTGTTCTACCACACTGTTGGTGGGTACCTTCTTTGAAAAATGAGCCCGTGGCGAAGCCTTGGGGGAGTCCTTATTTCTGTTTTTAGGTCTGTACATGCCTCATTCCATAGGCAGGCAGTTATGTTTTTGGTCAGCGTTTGAAAAGATTTCTATGCGTGGTCGCTCGAGGAGCGTCTACAATTCGTTGTGCCCGCCGACCATGGCCATGTTTGTGTCCGCGCTTCTGGGCTTCAGTTAACTATCGACCTTTTGTTTGCAAGTCCTGCTCATGGGCGCTCATAGATGGGGCCGTTGAGACGCTCAAGCGGGTGAGCGGTCAATCATCAGGTTCCAGAGGGACTCGGAAATCAGAACCATGCCGAGTTTCTTAGCCTGACGCTCGAGATACAAGGTTATTGACTGGCTCCTTAGCTCTATCAAATAGTCTGCTCCGAGATCTCTGAAAGAAGCGCCATGCTTGATGATGTAATAGAGCGCTTTGAGAATCCTGTGAGCAATGGACATGATGGCTTTCTTTGGGCCCAGGCGGGATTTGAGACTAAAATATTTGCTTCGCAAGTAAGAGGACTTTGTTTTGACTGCGCCCCAAGCCGCCTCCACCAGATGAGTCCTCAGATGGCTTCGGCGGACCGGACTCCTCGTGCTGCGTCTCTTCCCTGCGCTCTCGTTGTTGGCGGGACACACGCCTGCCCAAGAACACAAAGCCGCAGCGTTGGGAAAGGATTCTAGCGTTGTCCCTGTTTCGGAAAGGATGGCGTAAGCGGCTGTGGGACCTATTCCAGGTATCTGGGTGATCCGCTCGATGAGTTCATCGTGTGGCTGCAACAGATCTCTCAAGCGAGATTCTACCCTTACAAGGTTCGCTTCCTGCTGCTTAATGCGATCGAGCATTTCCCGCAACATCCATCGATGATGGTCCTCGAAGAACCCTTGAACAGCTCGAAATAGCTCTGTAGCTTTAGACTTGAGTGTGCCCCTGAGACAAATTTGCACGGCCTGCAAGGTGAGTTCACTGTGGTCTTTGGCCAGCAAATCCATCAAGTTGCGGCCAGTTTTTCCGAACAGAACGGAGACCACCGAATCGATCTTGATATTGCTGGATTCGAGCAGTTTATGAACTTGCCTTTTTACGTCCCCAAGGGCTTCGACAAGGCTCTTCCGATATCGTGTAAGTTCCCGCCAGTGGCGAACGATTTTAGGCGGAATGAAGCTCGCCTTCAAGAAGCCCACCCTCAACAAAGTGGCGATCCATTGGCAATCACTCATGTCCGTTTTTCGCCCCGGGAGATTCTTGATGTGACGAGCATTGACCAGCGCCACGGTAAGATAGCCTTCGAGGATATTGTGCACGGGCCTCCAGTACACTCCCGTGCTCTCCAAAAAAACAATGGGACACTCATGGTCCATCAGCCACTCCCTCAGGCGAACCAAATCATCGGTAAAGGTCCCAAAACTTTCCAATACCGATCTATGTTTATCCAAGGAGTCCGTGATTATCAGACACGCTGTGACAAACTCCTTGTGAATATCCAATCCGCAGCAAATTGGGTGCAATACGCTTACAACCGTTGTATCATTAGTTCGGGTCATTGGCGGCCTCCTGCTCTAATTGAGATTTTGTCTAATACAGGATTCTGCCATGATCCATTCACTATAAGCTATTCTCATCGTTCGTTGTGCCCCGCCGGGGCATGGATGTTTGTGTAAGGAGTTTTTCATGATATTCGTTGATTAGGATAGGAGGTCACGAACATGGGTATTCGAGAAGAGACACTGGATGAGTTAATGGCAGGCTATCCCAAGCCTGGGGACATGCTGGGGCAATGGCATTATTCAACAGCTAAAAAAGGCTCTGGTGGAGAGAGCGCTGGCTGCTGAGCTAACAAATCACTTGGGTTATGACAAGGGAGACTCGGCTGGCCTTGGGACAGGTAATTCTCGTAATGGGCACAGCAAAAAGACCATCAGGACCGACTTCTGGAAGCCCGGTGAAATAGGCGCTGTAACCCGCCACTCTAACAAGGAGATCCTGGTGGTTTTCTGGTCGTTGTTGGGCACACCGCAATGTTTCAACATCGACAACATTAAACTGACAGCGCCACACTTTTAGTTGGACAAAACTTTGAATGAAGCTCACGAAGTTAGCCAATCCTTTTCCCCTGCAACTACTTGAGCAGGAAATTTGATGTTGAGAATTGAACCTCGCGACATATATACCTATGGCGAAGGGTTATTGCTGCCTGGTTGCGATCATGGACTGGTCAAGTCGCGGGGTATTAGCCCTGGAGGCTGTCTAATACAATGGATGTATCATTCTGTCTGGAGGCGCTAGAAGAAGCCTTGGCAGTCTACGGGACTCCCAAAATTTTCAACACGGATCAGGAGGTGCCAATTCACATCAGAGGAGTTTACCGAGGCTCTCAAGTCCAGAGGGATCCACATCAGCATGGACGGAAAAGGTCGGTGGGATGGACAACGTTTTCGTGGAGCATCTCTGGAAGAGCGTTAAGTACGAAGAAGTGTATCTCAAAGCCTACGACTCCCTTGGGGAGGCTCGTGTGGAACTAAAAGCCTATTTTGACTTTTACAACTACAGGAGAAAGCCCCAAGCACTTGACGGAAGCACCCCGGATGAGGCCTGCTTTGGTACCTCGCAATCGTGGGTAGCGGCATGAACAACCAGCTTCCCACTTATAAATCTCGTTCAGTGGTCTAAAGAAACCGCACCAGTGCAGATGAAGTAGGCAAGCGAATCCCTCACATTGAACCTAAGGTCATTGGCAAGATTCTTGCGGCTTAATCTCATCAGGTCTCCCAATAGTTGCGATGAACTGCGCGGCATATAGTAAAGGTAGGTTAACCGCTTTAAGTCCTGACATCTAGTCGATGAAACTTACATAACAGATAGCTCTGGTTACATGGATTCAGTTAGGTGTCTCTATTCTGCTATATAACGTACGAGTTCGATTTTTGTCTGTCAATTCTTTTTCTTTTTCTTCAATATGAACGTAATAGAAAACGACCCTTCTCAAAGTGAATGATCGAAGACATGGAGAGAATGATGCCTGAACAATCGCCCAAAATACTGGATGGCATGTCGGAGTTGATGGTTTTCTCCAATTATCCTGAGGCAAAAAACATCATGTTGTTCGGCTTCGATCTCGAAGGATCAGTAAATATTGAGGCCATGAACTTGGCCTTGAAGAAGGCCTTGCCGAGTTTTCCGCAATTTTTGAGCAGCGTTAAGGAAGGGGGGTTCAAAGGGGAACGGCGCCTGACCTGGTTCCCTGAGCCGGATTTCCAACCCCAATTGCGTATCTCGAACCTGGAGATAACCGATTCCTCGCTTCCTTTTCAGCATTCGTTGCTCCTGAGCCTCGATAAAAGCCTGGAGAAGGATTGGGACCTCCTCCGTACTGTCCCTACTGAGTTTCACCTGATTCACCTTCCTGACGGACGCAGCAGCCTCTTAACTCTGGTACACCATGCGGCTGCCGATGGGTGGACGCTTTCAGCCTTCTACCAGGAACTTCTGGCGCACTACCACAAGATTGTGACCGGTGAGGAGCCGGAATGGGCAGGTGAATCCCTCCATGCGCCAACCCTGAAGAAACAGATGGTGCAACTGAAAAGACGAATATGGAGCGATGCAATCTTTTTTGTAAAGAAAACCCTCAGCCCATACATCAACAGACCTACCCTTCCAAAGGGAAGCGGAAAACAGCAGGAAGGTGGGGCGCATTACTTCAAATCGGTACTCACCTCCGAGCAGACGGATAACGTTGTAAAGAACGTTTCCAGGCGCGGTGGTCCTTTTATTGACGCCCTATTGGGTGGTCTGGGCGCTACGGTAGATAAATGGAACGCGTCCCTCAATCTGCCTCCGGGCAATATCGTGATCTGTGTAACTGTACAATTGAGGGGAAGATTTGGAGAATCCGAAGCGCCGACCAACACATCGTCCCTCGTTCTGAAATTCACGCCGGGCGAACGGTCAAATCCTGAGTTGTTTTCCAGATCGGTAGCCAGACGGCGGCAAGATCAGTTGGAGAGTCTGTTTGACGTCCAAACCTGGCAAGCCGGATGCAGCCTGGCGGATGCGGTAAGGGTCCTCCCTTTGCCTGTGAGACAGCGAATAGTACATTTCGTATGCCAAATGCCCATTATCCCTATCATGATTGCGCCATTCGGCATGATGTGGCCGGAAATCAAGGAGGGCCGACGTACAGGGGACTCCTATCTCAAACAAGCAGGAGGATTGATTCTAAATGAATTTCATGCGATCCCGTATAAACTTGGATATCGTTGCCCTTTGATTCTTGGGGCATATACTTTTCGGAAAAGGCTTAACCTGCAACTCATGGCGTCAGCAAACCATTTCACGAGAGCAGAGACTGAAAGGTTTGTGACCTTGCTTGGAGAAATTCTGGTCAAAGAACCATTTGGAGATCGATGTTCCTGATGTTGACAAAATCCATGAAATGCGTTACTCGCGCTTTTTTTGACAAAGGTTCTCACATGCGACACATTTCAACATTCCTGGACCCAAACTCCGAAATGATTGCTCTGGCGAGTTACGCCAACACAAAAAATCTGCTTCTAACAGCTTTCGAGATAAAAGGCCCTTTTGAAGACGGCTTGGTGAAGCCGATTGTTATGGCGGCTGTGGAAATATTTCCTCAACTCCGCAGTCACCTGAGGGAGATTAGAAAAAACGGCAGGTATCACTTGTATTGGCAGTCGTCTCCGGAAATTGAATTTCCCGTGAACGAATCCGATTTGAAGGATTACAAAGCCTCGATTCCTACTTTGGACGCCGTGATAAACCATCTCGCCCCGAGGCTTGACAGGGATTGGAACCTATTCGAGGAACCGCCGGGCGAGGTCCACTTAGTGAGGATGTCGCCTGGGCGCCGTATCGTAGTAGCAGTTATTCATCACGCTGTTTTCGATGCGGCGACCGCCTCTGAGTTTGGAAGACACTGCTTCGTGCGGTATCGGGAATTACTAACAGGCGTAAAGGATGATTTCCCCGGTTTGATGACCCATGGCGTGTCGACATCCAGAAAAAGAACCGTGAAGATCAGGTCACGTAAATGGGAGGATATCATTCACGCTGGGCGGTTGGCCGTCATGCCCCTGATTTCCAAACCCACTTTACCTGCCTAATTCTG
>JAMCYH010000191.1:20198-33336 GCA_023474025.1 Deltaproteobacteria bacterium | reverse complement strand
ATCCGCATAAATTGGATGCGCCAGGCCTCATGTACAGGAATTGTTGCCACTCCAATATGATTGATAAACCATTCTTGGAAATTGTCCCTCGCAAAGGCTTTATTGCAATTGACTGGAAGGAACTGTGGAATTTCAGAGACCTTTTCATGTTCCTGGTCTGGAAAGATGTAATTGTCAGATACAAGCAAACAGTACTGGGAGTAGCGTGGGCAGTTCTCCAGCCTTTAGCGGCCATGATGATCTTCACCCTCTTTTTTGGGAGGTTAGCTGGAATTTCCTCTGATGGCGCTCCCTACTGGATTTTTTCATATTCAGGTCTAATCGTTTGGACATTTTTTTCTCAATCAATCAATCAGTCTTCTAACAGCATGGTCACAAATGAGGGATTGATAACAAAGGTTTACTTTCCCAGACTTTTTATACCTCTCAGCCCGGTGATTGCGGGATTTGTCGATTTTGGAATCGCCTTTTTACTTCTTGTCGTGATGATCCTGGTGTCTGGGGCCAGTCTTTCTCTTAATCTGCTTGCTGTGCCGATAATCCTTGTCGTCGTTGCAGTAACTGCCGCAGGCGCAGGCATTTGGCTCGCCGGGCTAAACATCAAGTACCGGGACTTCAGGTACGTCATACCGTTTCTGACTCAATTATGGATGTTTGGGAGTCCCGTGGTATATCCCGCCAGTCTGGTGCCGGAAAAATGGCGATATCTTTACGCTTTGAATCCACTTACCGGCGTCATTGAGGCTTTTAGATGGTCTGTGCTCGGGACAGATGTTAATCCGTGGCCAGGCTTGTTTGTTAGCGCTATTTCCTCAATAATTATTTTTATGACTGGTATTGTGTATTTCAAAAGCACTGAACGTTTTTTTGCTGATCTGATATAATTTATTTGAGATGTTTAACTTAATAAATGTGAGTTATGGGTGATATCGCGATAAAAGTTGAAGGGCTAGGGAAACAGTACCGCTTGGGTGTCACACCAGAGAAATATTACAATCTCCGTGACGCTATAGTTAATACGGTCAAGGCGCCTTTCAAAAAATTTGCCAGATTGAGCGGGAAGACAGGCCCTGAAAAGGAAATGTTCTGGGCCCTCAAGGATGTTTCCTTCGAAGTCAAAGACGGTGAGGTCCTCGGAATAATAGGTAGAAATGGCGCAGGCAAGAGCACCCTCCTCAAGATACTCTCAAGAATCACTGAACCAACAGAGGGGTGTGTAAAGCTTTACGGCCGCGTCGGAAGTCTCCTGGAAGTTGGAACTGGCTTTCACCCGGAATTGACTGGACGAGAGAATATCTACCTAAGCGGCGCTATTCTTGGCATGAGAAAATTGGAGATAAATCGAAAGTTCGACGAGATAGTTGATTTTGCGGGGATTGAAAAGTTTCTCGATACACCGGTTAAGCGTTATTCCAGCGGGATGTACGTTCGACTGGCGTTCGCTGTCGCAGCTCATCTTGATCCCGAAATTTTACTTATCGACGAAGTATTAGCTGTAGGGGATGCGGAGTTTCAACAAAAATGTTTGACAAAAATGGGGGAAGTTTCAAAGAAAGGACGAACAGTCATCTTTGTAAGTCATAGTATGCAATCAGTCATGTCCCTTACCAAATTAACTTTGTGTCTGGATTCGGGAAAGCTGCATGCTTTGGGGCCTTCAAAGCTGATCGTCCAAGAATATTTGGCGTGTTTTGTTCAAGCAGTTGGGTCGATCACGAAAAAGGATGGGGTCACTTCTCAGATCTGGGAAACGAGGGAATCGAATCTCAATGCAATTCAAATCGTTCGTGTAGAACTCTGCTATGATGGCGATCTGATTGATGTAAGGGCTGGATTCAGCATCAGATTACGTTACACCATTCGGGAGCCGGTTTCCGGATCGGTTCTCTCCGCTATAGTGCACGACCTAAATGGCAACTCAATTTTGAGCACAGAGGACGTTGACCTCAATCCCGAATTATTAGATAGGAGACCGGCTGGGTATTTTGAAACAAATGTGAAAATTCCGGGTGACTTGCTAAGCCCTGGCAAATACTGCTTGAGAGTTCATTCGGGAATTGTCAAGGTAGCAATTTTCGACAATCTGGAAGTGTTTGGCTTCGAAATTATAGAAACTGGAGATGTCAGAATTCGTGGGCATAAACAAGCATATGTCCTGCCATACTTGACATGGAAGACACATCCAATCGATAACTACGTTTAAGATATGCAATCCAAGAAGTAAGTGTAAGCTCATAATGAAACATTTCAAGACGACGACTCATTGTGATTTAATAATCATAGGTGCTAGTGGATTTGTAGGCCATAATTTAACTAAATATTTTTCAAGTCGTTGTTCAGTGATCGGGACGTACCACAAACATCCCTTGCCCAGAGGCTTGGAGGCCAAGGTGAGGTCGATTCAATTGGACGTTAGGGACCAACAGCAGGTTCGTCTGGCCCTGTCAGAATTTCGTCCGCAAGCGGTATTACACGTTGCTGGAAACAAAAACTTGAAGGATTGCGAAAAATTCCCCAGCGATGCCTATGAAGTCAATGCCATCGGAGCACAAAATGTTGCCAGGGCATGTAAGGGAATTTCGGCGAAAATGATTTATTTGAGTACTGACCTAATTTTCGATTGTTCTAGAGGATGGTATACTGAGAATGATATTCCATTGCCAAATACTGTGTACGGAAAGACGAAACTTGAAGGAGAAAGGCTGTCCAAACAGGAATTGGACGACATCTCAATATGTAGGAGTGGCGGAATTTATGGGCCCGGATCGCCTCTACTTGGCTGGGCTTCGGCAAATTTGACCAAGAATCTTCCATTGAACTGTTTTATCAATGTTTTTAATACTCCCACATATGTTTATAACCTCGCTGAAATGGTTGATGTTATAATAAAAAATAATTTTGCAGGAGTTTTTCATACTGTAGGATCGCAAAGAATCAGCAGATTCGATTTCTTTTTGAACTACGCTGAACAGTTTGAATTTGACCCGGTGCTAATCAGACCAACGATACACGATCAAAAAAGCGATCACTTCTTGCTCCAGCCTGACGCATCACTGAGCACTGAAATAACTAGGTCACGTTTGCAGACGCCATTCTTTAGTGTCACTGAAGGGCTACGTAGGCTGAGAGAATTGGAGACAAGGTTATATGATAAGGCGCGAGCCATACATGTTCATAAAGGATAAACGGGGGGCTTTCATAGGAATCTGTCAGGAGTCATGGGCAGAGGTTAATTTTATAAAAACTGCGGCTGGCCAATTGAGAGGAAATCATTATCACAAGGAGACAAAAGAACTCTTCTTTATCATTTCAGGTAGAATCAGCGTTGTGGTTGAGAGTACGTCTACCGGAGAAAAAACAGAATTCACAGCAGAGGCTAATGACATGTTCATGATTGAACCCGGCGAGCTTCACACGTTTTACACACTTACCGACGCCGAATGGCTCAACATGCTTTCAATACCCATGGATAACACCAATCCTGACTTGCACAGAAAATAGCGGTTGCAATGGCTAAAAAACTTCGGGTAGCGCTTCGTCTACTTGGTACAGGCACATTTGATCTATCCCGTCCCGGAAACGTGCAGGGTGATGAACAGGTTGCTTTGGGTTGGCAGAAGTACCTGCTTCGTCGTGAAGAAGTTGAGGCCGTATTCTTGTTGGGCCCCTCAGATCCTTGTCCGGAAAGACTCAGCTGCTTAATAGCATTCAATCCATTCCTTGAGCGCTCGGAGCAGACCAAGAACATCCTGTATCTTCAGAATGCCTTCCGTCGTGACCATTGGGAGGGAGGAACCGCAGGTGTATTCAATTCAGTTCGTGATCGTTTCGACGGATTCATTTTTACAAGCAATAGACTAATGAAGACATGTGCAGAGGGCGCAGTTATTCCCTTTGCAACTGATCCAGAGGTCTTTTACCCGCAATATTCCGAAACATACTCACACCCGGTATGCTTTGTGGGAAACGACATCAGAGGCGCACAGGTAAATCACAGATTTCTTGTGCCCGCAATTCCCTTCGGGCTTGTGATCTATGGCAACAATACTTGGGCTGAACCTCTTCGAAGCAGAGGCAGAGGCCGACTCCCTGCGGATGACCTGCCCAAAGTCTATTCAAGCGTAAATGTCAATCTGAACTGCCACATAGAAGAGCATATATTGCTGGATACGGTCAATCTTAGACTTTATGATATACTTGCTTGTGGGGGGCTGGTGATTTCAGACAAGGTCGATTCACTTGAAGACTTTTTTGGTGGCGCCGTTATATGCACCGAGGGATACGAAGATCTGTGGGCCAAGCTGGCGCGGTATTCCGGCGATAGTAAAGGTCGTAGGAGCTTGGTTGACATAGGCCGGAGAATGGTTCTCGGAGAACACACATACGCCCACCGGGTTGATGCTCTTATTAATTACCTACATGATTTCCTTTGATATGAGGCCCAAATGAAAGTCCTTTTTGCTAATGTGCCTTTCGTTAAGTACGATGCGCAAGGTCGGATAAGGACAGGCCCAAACGCTGGCTCCCGCTGGCCGTGGACCCTTCCGGGCTATACAGATTATGCTCCGTTCCCTTTTTTTATGGCCTATGCTGTGAGTTACCTGCTACACCATGGAATTGAAGCCCTGTTTTACGATGCCGTCGCTTCTAAAGATTGGGATCTTACAACAGTGAGAGAGAACATATCTGGCGAGCGACCAGATATCCTCGTATTGGAGACAGCAACCCCCACCTATCGCATCGCGGCCGATGTCGCCAGATGGGCCAAACGGGAATTGAACTGCAAAATCGTCTTAGTGGGGCCTCATCTTAAAGTTTTTGCCCAGGAAGTGATAAAGGAACCTTTCGTGGACCATTGTGTGGTCGGGGAATATGAACACCCGATATTGGACATCGTATTAAATGGTCCAAAAGCCCTTTCTATATATATATTTGATCATCTTGACTCCATCGATGATTTGGATGGTGTAAACTTCGTACCGTTTAGACCTTTGTCACTGCTTATGAATTATTGGGATCCAGCGACGAATACGTCCAGGCCTCAATTACAGATGTATTCAGCGCGAGGATGCCCCTTTCAGTGCTCTTATTGCCAATGGCCTACGGTTATGCACAATTACAAGTATCGGGTAAGGAAGGCTGAACTCGTTATTGATGAAATCAACACTGTAATTAAGGATTATAAAGAGTTTTTCAGTTTTTCTCGAAAGATTGCCCATTTGGCCCAAGGTATGGTGAAAAATCCTAGATCTACGGTTAAGCGCGCTTTTCATGAATTTGTCAACCACAACAACAATCCAAAGTTTTGCTCACACACAAGTTTTGAAATCGGAAGCATTTTTTTCGATGATGATACATGGAATGTTGGTGAAAAACGTGTTGCATCGCTTTGCAACGGTCTGAAACGAATTGGCCTTCCTTGGACCATGATGGGTAGGACAGATACAATAAGTAACGAAATATACGATCTGATGGTAGACACTGGGTGTGTCGGAATGCGGTTCGGAATAGAGTCTTTCCAACAACGACTTCTGGACACTGTGAACAAGCGGATGGATGCTCGCAAGAACTATGAAACAATCAAGTATCTGCTCACTCGATTTTCCAACATGGAATTTCACTTTACAACCATGAAAAACTTGCCTGGGGAAACTGAAGAGGAGTGGCAGAAGGACCGCGAAGTACTTCAAGAATTGAAGTCTATCGGAGAACGGTCCTGCAACATCGTGCACTGGCAGACCTCAGATTGTATAGCCTTTCCCGGCACTCCAATGTGGGAGGCCATGGTCAATGAGGGAAAGGGTACAATTCTAAACAACTTCGATCTCTACGATGGCAGTCCGGACAATGATATAAAACAAGCGAAAATGCTGGTTACAGATGACGATGCTATTGAGAACCCCGGGTTAACACTGCAAGAACGTGAATTGACGAGGTGAATCTGCAGCGAATGAAAATCCTCATTGACTGTTCTGTCTTTTCGGTGAAATGGCCCATCCGTCTGCGAGAATTCTGGAATTCGGTTCTACCAGAGTTACCTGGACATCTTTCAGCTCACAGCTTGTACCTGCTGAATCGCTCGAGTTTGCCAAGAATGACCGATGCTGGCAACGTGATCGTTCTAAACGCGCCTAATCCTGAATGGGGAAAATCTGCGTTGGAGGATCGACGGCTCGCCGCCCTCTGTGCTGCACTCGATATTGACTTGTTCTTGAGCACTTTTTGCACGAGCGCAGGGTCAAAAGTAGCAACCTTGTTTGTGATAGATGAAACGGACAGTTTGCTTTCAGATAGAGATTCACACCTTCCCGTGGGAACAAAAGGAGCCCTACGGCGATGCGAGAGGTTGGCGTGCCGCTCATGGTCCATGCCTGATAGTGATCATTGCCTCGAAAAAGAGTTAGTTCAAACTCTGGCTAAGGAAATGATTCTTGCTGCGCAGAGCCAATCGGATGAATCGCAGATGCGGATTCGCGACACCGAAGAGAGGGCTACGGTGATGCTTGCTAACAACTTGAGGGAAACGGCTCTGAGAAAGTACCAACAGGCTCATGATGAAAAAGCGCAATTGTCATCCGTTAAACCAAGTTTACTTTACAGAGTGTTTCGCGCTCTTTGTAAGCCCCACCGATACATAAATTATTTGAACAAGGTTTTTCATTTTCTTGCCTTGGCTTTTGGAATTTCATAAAACGATGAACTCCTCTAAGATGAGGTTGAAAATCGGCAGGATAAGGCTACAATAATAGAATGCTGTATTCGGGGTAATAAAAGACAAGATCTGTACGACGTCCAGATACCAATTCGCCTTGGTGGTGGAAAACAATATTTGTCCTGGTTACGTCACGGAAAAACTCGGTTACAGCATACTTGCAGGGTTACCGGCTATTTATTGGGGCGATTCAAAAAATGCGGAGCGCAGGTTCGGTAAGGTTTTTGTACCTCTTGGGGAACTGACTGAAAAAGGTTTTCTGGCGGCCTAAGGAGAAACTTTTTGAAAATTATGACGCTCTCGTTGCGAACGTCCTAGCCAGTCGTTCGAATTCGGACACATGGTGTGATTCGTGTATTGACGCAATCATAGGCGCCCTGGACAGATTAGGCTAGATGTTTAAGAGATAACGATTAAAGTCAAATGAGAAAAGGATTGCTTTTTCAAACAATCAAGAAAAAACAATCCATTTCCTGTGAGATCCAATCCCATGACCTTTAACAGTTCAGAACTGCTTGAGCAAATTGGTGAGTTGCCGGAGGATTGGCACGGATGTGGCTCGGTCAGTCATAAGGTGTTACAGGCAATTGCTGACCACGCTCAAGAAACAGCCCCCATCTATCATTCAGTTGAGACTGGGGCTGGCAAAACAACCCTGCTATTTTCACAATTGTCTCAGTCCCATTTGGTCTTTGCTGTAGACGCGGGGATGAGTATAACCAGGGTCAGAGAAAGTCCTCTACTCAATGGTCAGCATGTAACGTTCCTAGAAGGGCCCTCTCAACGAACTCTTCCAAGATATGAATTCACCCACAAAGTTCAGATTGCGCTGATTGATGGACCCCATGGCTACCCATTCCCCGACATTGAGTATTATTATTTTTATCAACTGATCGAGACTGGTGGCCTGCTCCTTATTGATGACATCAACATTCCAACCATCGGACGAATGTTTGAAATAATTAAGGTGGATGACATGTTCGACCTTATCGACATCGTTGATAACACGGCTTTTTTTAAGCGTTCTGTAAATCCCATGTTTCCTCCAGAAGAGGATGGTTGGTGGCTCCAGGGCTTTAATCGTGAGCATTACAATAGAACTTTTGGTGGCTTTCGATTAACCAAGTTAGCGCTACGTAAGACATACGAATTCAAAGTGGGTGGGTCAGGTCTTCCTCTGTTGAAATCAGGTTTCTCCTTGCCGGAATCCCAACTCGTTTGGACTAACGGTCCTAAGGCTGTAATGGCCTTTGAAATGCCACAATTCAAAAATGACCTGGAGTTGTCCGTTACAGCGTATCCCTTTGCACCACCAACTCTCGGGGATGACCAGTCGTGTGAAGTTTACCTTAATGATAACAGGATTGCGACATGGAGGCTAATTGGCCTTCCCGTCTGGCGGCGACAATTTCGGAAACTTTGGCCAAATAACAAGCCCTTCACAGCGATCATCCATGAAAATCTTGTTCGACCCGGGGAAATTTTCCAATTGAGTTTCAAATTTAACAAACTGACTTCTCCGAAACAGGTTGGCCACTCTGGGGACTCCCGGCTTCTAGGGCTTGCGTTTGAGCGCTTGTCACTTGGTCCGGCGAGTAGCGACCCGCGAATGAAATCAATGGGGAGCTTTTTAAAAAATATGCTTCGCCGTTGAGCCTATGATGGCTGGGTTGTGTCTTTATCCGCAAACGAAAACTCTTTATTTCCCGATTTTTGGAAAGCGAGCTAGGTGATGGACGGCGCAATAAAAGTCAGTGTTGTTTTGCCCACATATTGCGGCGAAAGATATATCCGTCAATCGATAGAATCGATCTTGCAAAATCGTTACGAAGAGTTCGAACTCATCGTAGTGGACCAATCACCCACTAGAGCCATCGAACAATTGATTCAAGAATTTTTCCCTAGTGATCCACGATTAAAATACGTGCATATAGAAAAATGCGGCGCAAGTCACGCTCGCAACGTAGGAACACAACTCTCCTCTGGAGAACTAATGCTTTTCGGGGATGACGATGTTGTGGTGACGCCTGAGTGGATTAACGCATACGTTAATTGTTATACGCAACTGCTCTCCAGCGGTATAAAACCGGGCGCTATGGGTGGTCCTGTGGAAGGCCTGTGGGAAGCGGAAAAACCTCCGTGGTGGCCTGAAGAGTATGGTTACTTGATATGTGAGTTTGACATGGGAAACCAGCGGAAAGAATATGAGCAAGGCTGGCTCCCCTTTAGCGCGAACATTGCGTTCCCCAAGGACATATTGCAAGAAGTCGGCGGGTTTCACGAGGGGATGGGCCCCAAGGCTGACAGTAAGCTAAGCGTCAGAGTGACAGGCGAAGACACTCTCTGCGTAATGAAAGTGAGACAAAAAGGTTATCCACTGTATTATGAGCCCAACGCAAAAGTTTTTCACATTATGATAAAAGAGAGGCTAAGCAAGAAATATTACCTAAAGAGGATTTTCGAAGAAGGATGCACACAAGTCAACGTCAGATTTTTGCTCTATCCCGTCACTCGTCGGGTTATGGTAACCATGGCTTATGACAGCCTTTCAAGGTTGGTTAAGTGTGGTAAACGGTTCATTACTGGCCGTTTCTTTTCAAACTCATGGAACGAAAAGACGCAGATGCTGGAATTGGGATTAATGGGAATCGCCATGGGCGAATTATACTGGACATGGAAATGTTTCGTTAGTCGTAAAATCAGTAACTTGTCAACCAACACGGATATTTAAATCATAGATTTTCTTTTGCGCAGGGATATGACGAGGACCTCGTCTTCTTTGATGCCCAATCATAACGATAATTTCAGGATAGGCTTCAATCTTTCCCCCTACAGGAGTACGGGCGGCGGAGGTATGGTTTACTATGCGCTTAGCCTGCTCCGAGAATTTGCCCAGGTGGTTCCAGAAAGAGTAACCGTGTTTTATGCTCAGGCTGCACGGGAAATGGTTGAATCAGTTCCTGGATTCAACAAATTACGTAGCGTCGCAATTAAGTTCCCTAGGCAGTTATTTGATTATAGGGATTTGTTTGATGTTTTATTCACCCCTGCGCCGTGGGGTGGAGTGAGCATGTTTGACTTGCCGACAATTCATGTCCTGCCCGACATTCAGGAACATTATTTCCCGAATTTCTTTCATCCAAGTGATCTTCAAAGTCGTTATATCTGCCATCGGTTTGGCGCACAGTCATCGACATTGTTGATCACCATATCTGAATTTTCTAAATCTACAATAATAAATAAATTTGGTATCCCTGACGACAAGATCCGTGTCAGTGATATGGGAATCCACCCCATTTTTCACGACCCGACCAATTTAGGGCTACCTCCCGCAAAGTTCCCTGCTGGAAATGGAGCGTATTTATTTTATCCGGCAAATTCATGGTTACACAAGAATCATCGGGCATTGCTTGATGCCATGGCTATCCTCAAAAATGATCGGAACCTTAAAATATTAACGATATTCACGGGGCACTTATTGAAGGGAGATTTCAACAATTGCGATCTCCCGAAAGAAATACATTCGCGCGGGTTAGAAGACCAAGTTTATCACATTGGAACGGTCAGTTTGTCGGAACTCAAGTATTTGTACTTAAATGCGTCCGCTTTGATTCATCCCAGCCTGTTTGAAGGCTTCGGAATCCCTCTAATCGAAGCGATGGCCTGCGGATGCCCCATAATAGCGGCTAATTGTACCAGTATCCCCGAAGTGGCGGGGGATGCTGGTCTGTATTTTGACCCGGCGGACCCAAAAGATATTGCCGACAAGATAATTCATTTCCTTAACAATAGAGCAGCGGTTCCTCAGAGGGTCCTGATCGGCAAGAATTTGGCCGCCAAATATTCTGACCGGCGTACGGCTGAACAGACTCTGGATGTCCTTCAGGAAGCATACACGATGCATAGAAGGGGCTGCGGGGCGCGAAGTTCCCGTAAAGAATCTGCGACTTGCGAACATAGGCCGGTTTTGACAGTCGTATTAATGTTTCAGAACATGCCTGACAACGCGATAATCGAGCACATCAACAAGATGATTGCTGACGAAAACAATGAAACCGTACAATTAATCGTGGTCGGTGCTGGCCGCATGTTACAGCATCTGGGTAGGACCCTTTCGACTGCCGTGGAACTTATCGTCGCGTCCAAAATATTTCAGGGTTCAATGCAAAAAGTATCGTTAAATGTGAAAGGTGAATATATAGTCTTTTCAGACGAACTTGGCTTGCCACAGACTTCAATTCTCAATTACCTAACCGCACATGAATCGCAGACGGATGGCGCCTCAGAATTTCTCGATGGCGACGCCTACGTTAAGGACATCATTACCGGGTCGTTGAGTGACGAGGCGATTAAACCTGAGTTGGAAGATGAGGAGCGAAAAAACGTTACTCTTGCCAATCTTTCATTCGTGGTACGCTCTGACGCGTTTCAAAGGGTTTTATGCCAGAGCGGTGATAGCTTGGCCTCCCTGGCGGAATTGGGGTCCGCATTATGGGATTCGACTTCCCGGAGGAAAATTTACGGAATAGTAACGTGTCGTTTAAGGGTGCCCCGTGCTATATTTGGCTTAACATTCAGGTCCGACAGATCATTTAGGCATGTCATGGACAGTTTTTTGAACATTTTACCTGTAAGCTTTGTGCAGAAGTTGAAGAAATTATATCGATTTGCCAGGGTTTCGAGTTCCGTAAAACGACATTAAAGACCATGAAATTCTCTGTCATAATTCCGTCATACAACCAGGGAGAATTTATCGAGCGCACTATCCAGAGTGTTCTGAATCAGGCAGGGAGCTTTCATATTGAATACGCCATAGTTGATGGATGTTCGTCAGATGGCACGGTCGCTATCCTGTCCAATTACGAAAAAATAGTGGACGGCAAAACACGCGCCGTTGCTTGTGATGGAATAGCTTTTAGTTGGGTTTCAGAAAAGGACAGTGGCCAGGCAGACGCTGTGAACAAAGGCATTGCCTGCACATCTGGGGAAATCATAGCGTGGATAAATTCGGACGACATCTATTATCCCGGCGCATTCGAGTATGTCCGGCAAATTTTTCAGGAAAATCGGGATATTGATTTGGTCTATGGTTTATGCAACCACATTGATGAACATGATGGTGTAATTGAATTTTACCCTACAGAACCGTGGAATTATGATCGACTATTTGAAAAGTGCTATATATGCCAACCCGGGACTTTTTTTCGTAGAAAATTGATCGACGAATATGGCCCTTTAGACGCCTCGTTGAGATATTGCATGGACTATGAATTATGGCTCCGTTTTGGCAAGTCTGCCCGTTTTTTCTATCTGGAAGAATTGCTCGCTGGATCCCGAATGTATTCAGCGAACAAGACATTAGGCCAACGCGTTGCCGTCCACAATGAAATTAATAAAATGTTCCTGGAAAAATTTGGAGAAGTCCCCAGAAAGTGGATTTATGGTTATGCGGAAGTTGTCGCGGAAGAAAAACAGAAGAAGAAAGATGTGGGGGAAATTGATCTAGATTTAGTCCGTGAAATTGCCCAGGACGCCTTTCTTAAATGGCGAGGATGTATTCCGGTTCGAGAGCTGGATTATATGGACAAATTTCTCTCCAATCCTGGGACAAAAATGTGGCCTGTCAGAAGAAGACTGAAAGGACTGGAAAAATTCAGAATAGGTTTTGATGTCAGCGGTATGTCCACCTGTGATGATTTTCGCCCATCAACACAGATGATGATAAATACGATGGCAAACAAATACCCAGACATCAAATTCATTCTTTACAAAAGTTTTGGCTCTTCCTTTTTTGCTCCGAAATACTCGGAATCCGATTCAAGAATTAAAAAACCGAATGTCCAATATGCCTTAACAGACTTGAATGATACGGAAGCTCAACATTTTTGGTCGGCCTTACCCCAGTACGTCCTCGCGTCGCTGGGCTATCCCGACATCATACATTGTAACAATTTTTTCTGCCCCGATATATCAGGGGCCAAAATAGTATACACACTTTATGATTTGTCATTCCTTGATTGTCCAGAATTTTCAACTCCTGATTATCTGTCGGTTTGCAAGAATGGGGTAGACGACGCTGCCAGATACGCTGACATTATAATAGCATCTTCGGATCATACGCGGACCCTTTTTTTGCAACACTACCCGGAATTTCCGGAATCCAGGATCAGAACTGTGGATCTTCCGAAGCGATTTGAACAAATTCTTGAAAATTTGGATCGAGTGGGGTCAGATAAGGAATTATCCGAGGCATCGAAGCATGAAAGTCTTTCACAAGCCTCAAAAGTCTCCTGGGAAAAAGCGGCTGAACAGATCCACGACATTTATGAGGAACTAATCGATCTTCCGAAAAGACAATCCTCTGGCGCCAATGACTTTTATTCAATATCCAGGCTTGAGAAAAACCGTACTCTTGCCGGTCGACTG
>JAMCYH010000191.1:0-20188 GCA_023474025.1 Deltaproteobacteria bacterium | reverse complement strand
GGTTGTTCAGGATGTCGTGACCAGAAGAAAATCGTGACCCGTTCCATGATTGCGATGTGTGTTTGCATTAGGGGTTACAACGAGGTATAGTTCAATATTGTTGGACACGACATTTATGAGGAACTAATCGATCTTCCGAAAAGACAATCCTCTGGCGCCAATGACTTTTATTCAATATCCAGGCTTGAGAAAAACCGTACTCTTGCCGGTCGACTGGAGATTCAAACAATTGACTGGTTCAGACGCCACCCTGGATTCAAGAAGTTTGTGAAAAGCTTCAGGGTTGTTCAGGATGTCGTGACCAGAAGAAAATCGTGACCCGTTCCATGATTGCGATGTGTGTTTGCATTAGGGGTTACAACGAGGTATAGTTCAATATTGTTGGAATTGTCCGCACATTTCATTAAGACTGTAGGGTAAATCTATCGTTTGGGGGCGAGAATGAATCTCGATCTGGCCATTGTCATGCCTGTTTACAACGAGGAAGAATGTATTGAGAGTGTCCTTTTAGACTGGTTGGGGGTACTGGATGGCTTGGATGTCAGTTACAGGATGATAGTTCTGGATGACGGGTCCAAAGACCGGACTGCGGATAAATTGGCAAAGTTTGATGGGGATTCCAGAATACACGTTGTAAAAAAAGTGAATACAGGGCATGGTCCTACAATATTGACAGGATACAAACACGCTGCTGGAATTGCGGAATGGGTTTTTCAGTGTGACAGTGACAATGAAATGCCCGCATCCGGCTTCAGGGAATTGTGGCAAAAGAGATCTGGTTATGACGCTGTTTTGGGCTACAGAGTGCAGCGGAATCAACCGTTGCAGCGTAAGGTAATAAGCGTGGTAGCCCGCCGCACGGTAAGTTTTTTGTTCGGGAAAGGTGTTTTCGACGTCAATGTACCCTACCGTTTGATTCAATCCCAGGTGTTGTCGGAAATCATCTCTCGCATTCCCGAGGACAGCTTCGCTCCAAATGTTATAATTTCAGGGGTTCTGGTAAAAAGAAAAGTTCGGGTTCTCAATCTTCCCGTTCTGTATCAACCCAGGAGCACGGGCCATGTCTCAATTGTCAGTTTCAAGTTATATAGAGCCGCTGCGTTATCTTTTATACAAACATTGCGTGTTTCCAAATCCCTGTGAGGTTTAACCGCAATGTTAAAACAGGGATTTAGATATTTTGGCCAGCTATCTGTCGGGGCTGCAATCATATGGTATTTGATCCACATCAACAAACTCTCTTTGGGGCGGTTTCTTGAAATAGTCCCTTCTGCAGGGAACACGTTCCTTATAATTGTCTCAGCGCTTTGCGTATTTCTGGGTCTGATTCTGATGGCGATCAGGTTAAGATTGTTTCTCAGACTCCAGGATTTTGAGATTCCTTTTGCAGCGATACTAAATCTTACTTTGATAGGATCGCTAGTTGGGACAATTTTACCAGGTCCAGTGGGAGGCGATGTCGCCAAAGGGGGGTTTTTATGGATGAAAGTTTCTTCTGGACGTGGCGCCGCTATTGGCGCTCTGCTGGTTGATCGGGTCGTTGGCCTTTACTCACTGCTTTTACTTGGGGCTTTTGGAATGTTGATCATGCTTGCAACTTCCAAGAATGTTCCCATGAACATGGTTTTCTTTTTAATACCAATTGGAGCCATTTTGGGCGCGATTTTCCTTGCAGTAGGCTCCACTGAATTTGCAAGAACAAGAATATTTCCGGGACTTTTGATTATTCTCCCAACGAGGGTTTCGTCATTTGTTGAAGCATGCTTGCGATGTCTGGCCCAACCGTGGGATATTTTGTATGCGATTGCGCTTTCCCTCATGAATCACGTTCTAGTAGTGGTGAGCTTTGTGGTGGCGGCTAGGCTGATCGGCAATTCCCTGCCCATTTCACAGCATTTCGGGATTGATCCCATTGCCATGACGCTAAACGCTATCCCTATTACTCCTGGTGGTATTGGTGTGGCGGAAGCGTCTTTTTCTTTTCTGTTTCAGGTTTTGGGATCGGGAGATGGGGCGTTCATAGGCTTGCTGGGTCGATCTATCCAGTATTTCGTGTTCATAATCGCCGGCGTGCCTGCCCTGTTATCCGTACTGGCGAAAACAGGGCAAAAATTTTCACGGGAAACAGTATTGGAGGAATGAATATATGTCAGAGTTCCCACGGAACCTCGATGGGCCTATAATCATTCTCGGAGGAGGACCGACTGGACTCGGCGCAGCTTATTTGCTGACCGTGGCAAATTGCAAGGACTGGCTGCTATACGAAGGTGACGACGATGTGGGAGGCCTTGCCAGAAGTTTCTGTGACGGTAATGGCTACACATGGGACATCGGTGGTCATGTCGTTTTTTCTCATTACGATTCATTCACGAGGCTTTTGGACAAATTGGCTGAGCCTTCCGAATGGTTGTTGCATGAGCGGGAAAGTTGGATAAGGATCCTTAGCCAATGGGTCCCATACCCTTTTCAGAATAATATCCACCGACTGCCTCCAAAGGTCGCCGGGAAGTGTCTGGAAGGACTTATTGAAGCGACTCTCAAAAACTCGGACAGACCCAAGACAAATTTTGAAGATTTTATGGTCAGCGTATTTGGACATGGAATAGCAGACCTGTTCATGCGGCCTTACAATTACAAAGTGTGGGCTTATCCCGCAACGGAAATGGTAGCCTCCTGGACGGGGGATCGTGTCGCTACCCCAGACTTAAAGAGAGTAGCGCGAAATCTTGTGGAAGCGACTGATGACGTATCATGGGGTCCCAACAACACTTTTCGTTTTCCCAGGTTCGGTGGCACCGGATCAATCTGGCAATCACTTGCATCCAGGTTGCCTTCAGAAAAACTGATTATGAATCATGAAGCAGTTGAATTGGATATCGACGCACGGGTTATCAAATTCGCAAATGGGACTGAACAGAAGTTCGGAATTCTTATCTCTTCAATCCCATTAGATTTGTTGGTCAAGTTTTCTCGAAACAAAGACATGATGGCGATCGCGTCCGGATTGATGCGCTCCGCTGTCAATGTTGTCGGTGTAGCCTTAAAGGGCGCTCCGAACAGCGAGTTGGCGTCGAAGTGCTGGATGTATTTCCCGGAGAGCCATACGCCGTTTTATCGTGTGACTCATTTTAGTCATTACAGTCCAAACAATGTGCCTGATATTGGGAAGCAGTGGTCATTGATGGCGGAAATATCAGAATCTCCAGGTAAGCCTGTAAACCATGCGACACTTGTTGATGATACGATTAAGGGCCTGGCGATGGAGGGTTTGATTGAAGGCCCGAAACAAGTAATACATACATGGGATTTCAGGGCAGAATATGGATATCCTACTCCTTACAAGGGACGGGATGAAATTCTTGCAAAACTGCTCCTTCCGTTGGAACGGGTCGGAATTCTCTCTCGTGGCCGTTTTGGAGCATGGTTGTATGAAGTTGGTAACATGGACCATAGTTTCATGCAGGGATTCGAGGCAGCATGCCGAGCGCTGTTTGGCTCCCCCGAGTTTACTGTCTGGAATCCCCACGTAGTCAATCGGCCGCATCCAGTGTTGGGTTGGGATCGATTGAATTGGCGGTTAATCTAAAAAAATATCGGGAATGACGAAATGTTTGGAAGTTCAGTTGTTATCATAATTATAATGGCTTCCATCTGTTTTCTAATTGGCGCAGCCGTAATCAGGCGGTCTTTCAAGAACGTGGAAAGTGATTTCAGGATTTACCTTGCCCCTGTGGTAGGATTGGCGATTCTTGTTTGTATAGCAACTTTTCATGGATGGCTTTACCCTTATTCCTGGAGGGTTTCTATTACAGAAATTGTAATTTTGGTGGCGTTTGCGCTTTGGTTGGAACGAAAGCGCCTACGGGAATATCCTCGTGACCTGATCACAGTCTTAATCCTTTCTCTGGGAATTTCAGCGCCAATCTTAGCTCCTATCCTCAAATTTGATTCATACAATCCTTTTACAGACAGTTTCACATACCTTGTGCATGGGCAATGGTTGCAGTCACACTCATTCTCGGAGAATTTTTCGACATCAGGATATCACCCTGCTTTAACTCAGGTTTATTTGTATCAACAGGGTAAGCTCCGTATGGGGGCCTCATTCCTTTTAGGGTTGGTTCAATCGCTTTTTCGGCTCGAGTGGTCTTATTTGGCATATCCGGCAGTAACAGCCTTGGGGCTAATATCAGGAACATTCGCTGTTGGAGCGGCAGTGTCGAAAGTTTTTCCTAAACAAAAGCTAACACATATTTTTATAATTCTTTCGGCTGGAATATTTTTTAATGGCTTCAGTTATGGAGCGCTATGGGGATTTTTCCCACAAACCTTCGGACTGGCCTTTGCAACCGGATTTGTTGTTATACTCGGTTACCTGTTTGACGAATTTCCCCGATCATTCAGATGGATCGACCTTGTAAGGGCCTGTATTCCCGGCGCATTTGTCGGCGCTGCTCTAATTTATAGCTACAATGAAATTGTGCCATTTGTAGCGCTGTCGGCGCTGATTTATTTCTTCGGAGCAATTATCTTTTGCAGGGATCGTCTTTTGCGACAGTTGCTAATTGCAGGCGCTATGGGTCTGGTAATTGTGGGATTAGTCAATGTCGAGTTGTTAAGACAGATTCACAACCAAAATATTTCGGCAATGGCTTCCTCGGCATCGACAACCCATCTGGGTTGGCCTGTACCATGGAATGTAGGCGAATTCCTGGCGCACGCTATGGGTATCCGACCAGCTTACTTCGGAAACCACTTTGAGATCATTGCCCCGCTCATAGCCATTGTTGCTTTCATCGGATTGTTTATAATCATTTTGTCTCTAGCCCGAAATAGGGCCATTTGGGAGCATTCTGTAGTTTCCTTAAGTTTGTGCGCCATATTGGCATTCCTGGTAGGGTTCATCTATTTCAGATACTGTGTTCCAAATCTCAGCCCAGTAGAAATAGGTCATTCTTTTTTTCAGTTCAAACTAGCCAAATGGTCAAGCACTTTTTTCGCAATCTTTATTGGCCTGGCTCTTGCTTCAATTATTGGCAAGGCAGACTCGGTTGCGAAGCCCCTCTACATAGTATGGGCCATTTCAATTGTTGCAGCGCTGGGAATTCATTGGTTTGTCATTACAGATGGTATGACTCATAATTTTACTGAATCTGTTGGATCAAGACGCTCAGCTTTTTCCTGCCTTACAAGGCTGAGAGATCTGACTACCAAAGTCAGCGGGAAAGATGTCATTTATCTAAATTTTGGCCCCACACCTCAACATCAAAAATTAGGGGAGATGGTGGCCTATGTGCTTTTTGACAGAAGACTGGCAGGGGATTACCAAGACGATGGTTATATTGCAGGAAGCCTGCCCGTTAATGAAAAGCGTATTCCCTATAAGGAGGCGAGTTGGGTTATTGACCATGTTGACAATAATTGTCTGAGTGTAAGCGCCGCTGCTGGAACGTGTGGTTATCTGTCCCTTAGAAAGGCCCCTAAACGACTTTTCCAGTTGGCTTCGATCGATGGGAGTTTCGACTCTAAAACTGGCAAAGAATCTTTATGGCGGTGTTCAAATGGTAAGCTAGTATTCAACTACAAGATTATAGGGGATAACAGGAACTGTAAACCCAAGGTTTCTTTTTCTTACCGTTCTGATTTGAACACCAACTTGCACGTAACGATGGAGGGAGAAAACAAATCATCATTTGCTATAAGCAGCGGGCCTGACTGGCACAACTTTGTATCAGTACCAATTCCGGTCAAGAGCGATCGACTCACCATTTCTTTTGAACAATCAGGAAACCATAGCGCCGAAGCGCAAGATAAGGGAAATTTTTGTATAAAAAACGTCGGATTTTTAGATCCTGACGACCCTGTGCTGGAGAATTAGAAACGCCGAGTAAACATTCTGGATATGATCAATGCTCGCTCCGAAAGATTGTTATGGGTGGCTATTGTATCTGTAGTCCTGACTCCTTTGATCATTTCTCTGGGACACGGGATCACCGATGTCCTTAGATCGCCGGTAATCTGGCACGAATCCGACAACGCAGGAATCGAAATAAATACGATTTCAGCTTGTCGCGGCCACCAGTTGCTCGGTGTAGGTTCACGCTTCGAATGGAACCATCCCGGACCAATATACTTCTACTTGATGGCCCCTATTTATGTGTTAGCTGGCAAAAACGCGTCAGCTCTTAGTCTTGCCGCGACAATAATCGCATTAGTATTTGTAATCGCAACGCTTATCGCTGCCCGCAGAGGGACCGAATGGTCGTCAGGAACATTGGCCTACTGCGTTGGGATACTCCTCGCTGTTTATTTGTGGACGATCCCTGTGGATAGCATATGGAACCCACACGTCCTGTACGTGCCATTTGTGCTGTTTTTATTGCTGTGTGGTTTGCTATCAATTGGTAGAACGTGGGTGCTACCGGGCATAGTCTTTGTAGGATCATTCCTCATCCAGACTCATCTGGGGACCGCTCCCTGTGTTATGGCTCTGGCTATGATTTCTTTGACAACCTGTTTCTCGAAGGGCTTGCGAAGTCGTCTCGGCTTTACGACTATTACGCAGGGGAGTTCAAAAATCTGGTTATTTGTGTCCCTAATAATCCTGGCGCTGGCCTGGTTTCCTCCGATAATGGAGGAGTTAACACATTCTCCAGGAAATCTCACAAAGCTCTTTCATTTTTTTGCACGACGGCAGGATCATCACAGATTGCTTGAAGCTTTTACCAGTTTTTCGATTCAATTTTCGTGGCTAGGGCTTTTGTTTCCGGATCATGCGGGATCGGGAATGTCTCGGCGCTGGCTGGAAGTAATCTCAGTTGTAGTAGCTGTTTTTCAATTAATCTCACTGATTCTGGTGTATCGGATAAATGTTTCAAAAGGACAATACTTCAATGCGTCAATTGCAGCAATTACAGGTATTGGTTCTCTGTTTGCAGTGTTGAGCATCGTCACCATTAAAGGACCAATTTATGGCTATTTGGTCGGGTGGATGTCCGGCCTTGGCTTGACAGCGTACGCAGTAATCCTGTCGGCCGTCATCGATGGTCTCATCAGACACGCCAGAGTTTTTCGTCGCGACATGGATTGGCAACGTATTGCTACTAGTGCAGGAATATTTTTAATTTTGGGCTCCATAGCAGTAACGCTGTGGGGCTTGTCCGACCTCCCGGGACGCATGGTCGGTGAATTTGCTCCCAGATGCTCATCTGCGGAAGAGCGCAGGGTAAAAGAACTTTCAGAATGCCTGTTGAGTTATCTCGACGCAGAGAAAATATCCCGACCGCTAATCCGCTGGGATCACAACAGATGGCCGACCGCGATAGGAGTTATTCTCCAGTTGGCGAAATCGAACAAGCCTTTTGGCCAGGAAGGACTGTTTGGAGACGATTACGCCGTTAATGGGAAACAAGACGCTGTCATCGTCATCAAGGGGCATGTCGAAACGGTCAAATCCGGGTATAAACTGATCTGTAGTCACGCTATGCCTCTAAATCCGAAACATGACGAATTTTATGGCGATACATTCATATACAGGTTTGACACGACAAAAAAATAAGTGGGCTAGGATTGATAGGGTTGCAGTGCATCAGGTTTTTTTTCGAATCTCATCCAAACGTTCCATTATTTTTTGGCCAGTCGCGACGGCGTTAAATTTGGTGTGAATATCTTCTCTCGCCTTTTGTCCTACCTCTCGGCACAATTCAGGATCGTCCACCAGTGACCTCATTATCCTGGCGGTTTCGTCGATGTTGGGATCAGCCCAGGTTGTTCCTTTGGGATATGGTGGCGCATAGGATTGCAGGGTCATCATTTTGTACGGAACAGGAAAAGAATTTTGCTCAGTCATGAAATCCATATTGGCAGACCAGCCAGTAGCTATTACCGGCTTGCCCAGCGACATAGCTTCCGCTATTGGGAGGCCGAAACCTTCGGCTCGGTGAAGACTGATCAAGCAATCTGAAAAGTTGATTAAGGAGTAAAGCTGGGAGCGACTCAGAAACTTATCTACTATAATAATATGATCATTTTTCCTGGCCAACTCGAAAAGCCTGTTTGATTCTCTACTTGCCCCCGAGTTGATCAATTTGACTATCAGGAAAACATCCGTGTCTCTTGGGCCGAATGCTTTTTGAAAAGCCTCAATAGCTCCGAATGGGTTTTTACGTTCAGTTCTACTGAAGAAATCCATCATGGTAAGGAATAAAAACCCTCTTTCCGGGATTTCCAGTTCCTTTTTCCGGCATTCTGGGTCTGGGTCGACTGACGCGACATTGAGGGGAATTCTCCTCACTGGTTTGGAAACTTTGGCTCGAACGACCGATTCGCAGAACGAAGATCCAACCCAGATCTCATCAAAGAGTTCGGAAGCCGCTACCCAATAATCGGGTAGTTCTGTGGTCTCCCAAAACCAGAAAGCAATGTTATAGCCAGCAGAGAGATAGGCCTTTTTGACTTGGGGGTCGAGAAGCGCTTCGAGCGCTGATGGATTAAGATGGAAAACGTTAAACGCAAAATTGTTTTCGTCATTTGGCCCGATGTTACTGAATGGATCTTTTGGATGAGTTGGAACCGCGATGTCACAAGTGGAGTAGGGCAGTTCTATGACCGAAAGGCCTCTTACAGTAGAACGAGCCGCTTCGCCCAATCCTAGACCCGCGGACAGGAAACCGAACACGTTTATTCCCGTTTGAGAATATTTTTTTGAGGGGGCTGGTTCAGATTGGTTTTTCAGTATTTTGACAATTCTGTTTACGCTTCTTGATTTTCTGTAAGTTCCTATTTTGTAAGTTACAATCTCAGGGAGATAACTGCGGATCTTAATTAGAATCCTGTATTTTGTTGAAAGAGATGATGATGGTTTTGTCATTGTTTTCAAGATGTGGCCGAGCTGATTTAATGATCAGCCGATATTACAACACACTAAGGTCGCGGAGCCATTATCATTTCGTCCTCGGGAAATCTTGACGCTTGCCCCAAAATAATTAATACTAACAAGAATAGATCAAGGGGGTCAGGAGATAATTTATGAAGAACACACTAATTAATACTCGGGTCAGAAGCCTGGAAGAAATGATGCCTGATCTTATAGCGACGGTCGAGCAAACATCGCTTGGGATGCGCGAATTTAAGGACGAATGGCGGTATCAAGCCGAGGAATCAAAAAAAGAGTGGCAGGCCGAGATGCGGGAATTTAAAGATGAATGGAGGTATCAGGCCCAGGAATCGAAAAAGGAGTGGCGCGACGAGATGCGCGAATTTAAAGATGAATGGAGGTATCAAGCCGAGGAATCAAAAAAGGAGTGGCGCGACGAGATGCGCGAATTTAAAGATGAATGGAGGTATCAGGCCGAGGAATCAAAAAAAGAGTGGCGCGACGAGATGCGCGAATTTGCTGAACGTATGGAACGCGATACCGTCAAATTCAAGGAATCAACAAACGAGATCCTGGACCGAATGGAACGGGAGAATGCCAAGTTTAAGGAAGATTCTAAACGGGACCGTCGCGAGTCAAACAAACAGCTTGGCGAAATAGCCAACAAGCAGGGCCGCATGACCGAAGATCTGGTAGCCCCGAGCATTTGCCGTATCCTTCGGGAAGTTGTTCGATGCCCTCGAAGGTTTGAATGTGGGTCTCTGGTACGGCCTCGCCGCACTCATCCGCTAGACAAGAGTCGCTTGAAGGAATTTGATGTTATAGCCGATTGCGGCGATTACGTTCTCGTTAATGAAACCAAGAGCAATCTCGGGCCGGAAGATATCGGCAAACTGATGGATACAATTGAAGAAGTCCGGGAATATTTCCCGGAGTTCAGAGACAGGAAGTTTATTGGCTCACTAGCCACATTGTATGCGGAAGAAAGCCTGATTAAATTCGCCTCCCGCCAGGGTATCCTTGTTTTGGCTGTGGGCGATGAACTCATGGACGTCAAGAACGAACCCGGGTTCAAAGCCGCCATATTCTGATTCAGCCGGAACCGCCTCCGTGCTGGTAATGATGTCATTTTGATGACCAAATGCGAACAACCTACCCACGCTAGAACCATGGGCTAACGAACTTTGCCCCCGGCCGGGGCAAATCGGATTACTCTTGAATATATTCATATTTGGGCCGCTCCTGCGGTCCAAGATTCATGAGCCCATGGCGCAGTCATGGTAGGGATTGATGTGTTAAATCTGTCGTCTCTTACAACGGCTGCGCCATGTGAGCCTCGACTGTGAGATGAGCAGGCATAGTATTATAGAAAATGTTATAATACGAAGATTGTAGGGATGACAAATTGATCAAAATCCCGTTACTCTTTTTTTAAATTGACAGTGCGGAAGGCCGTCCCAACTCTTCTGAATTACGTTAATAATGACTTTTAGTGACTTAGTAACAATATCAGGTCGACAGATTTATCGTATGAAACGCAGATACCGGGGACCGCTAATAGGAGCCACCCTGGGAGTAGCAGCGCTTATAGCGGTTGTGACTCTGGGGGACCTCATACAGAAAGCCATCGGCAGCAACCTTTCGGTGCTCGGGGGAGCCACAATAATCAAGGCGACTATTCTCCTTGAAAAGGGTGATTACAATGAGGATCCCCGAGACTTCAACGACCAGGACATGGAGATGTTAAGAAAAATCCCAGGGGTGGAAACCGTCGCCGCAAGCGTTTATTCATGGTGGCCGAAACGGTTGGATTTTACTGCGTCCTATCTTGGGAATGAGTATGAACACGTGCGGATAATGGGGATAGACCCAGCTTTTTTCAACATAACCGCATTCCTGCCTATGGCTCAGGGACGTGAGTTCACGGCAGATGACGTCAAAAATGTTCGCAATGTCTGTATAATCGGCAATGATATAAAAAAATGGTTTTTTAAGAAAGACGAGGCGCCTTTGGGCAGGATGATTCTGGTCGGCGAAATTTACTGTGAAATTGTAGGCGTCCTGGGGCGACCTGATAATTATCTTCTGGATGAAACTGTTCTGTTGCCTATAAGCACTGCGAGGACAAAAATTATGGGAATGGGGGCAGTAAGGAGACTGTCAATCCTCCCGGCCGATATTTATACCGTAGGCGATGTGGCTGATCGGGTGATGAAAGCGCTAAAAGCCAAAAGGCCCACTTATCCATACCAGGTGACGTATGATAAGGAGCGTGTAGCAATTATCATGACAATCCTGCATGTTTTTAAATTATTTGTATATACCGCTGTAGCGGCGACCCTTATTCTTAGCGGGGTCGGTGTGGCCAATGTAATGCTTGCCACTGTCAGGGAGCGTACACCGGAAATTGGATTGAGGAAAGCGGTTGGAGCTACAAATTACGAGATTGCCGCCCAATTCCTGTCCGAATCTATAATTGTGAGCATAATCAGTTCAGTTTTGGGAATTGTAATTGGGACTACCATATCCCTGATTGTCTCTTTACTGGTCTTACACGGAGGGCTTGAACTCCGCATGTACGGTCTTGTTGTGCTATTGGCGGTGTCCACCTGCGCTGTCTCAGGACTCCTGGCAGGTTTGGCGCCGGCTCGCAGGGCGGCTGCGCTTGACCCAATCGTCGCTCTTCGTTCAGAATAGGTTAGGCGATGACTGGAGCGTCTGGATGAAACTTGAAGACATGATTGACGTCTCTCTGTTAATGGTGAGGCGCAACTGGCCAAGGTACAAGACCGTTTTCATAGCCATTGCCATTGGAACAGTTGGATTCATAATTGTTCGCACACTCGGCGCTGCTGTGGATAAAAGGGTTACAGGAAATCTGGAATTAATGGGAGAAGTTACCATTCTATCCGCCCAATTCGAAGATCGTAGGGAAAAATGGCACCATGGTGAGTACTATTTAGATGACGCTGCGCGTTTAAGAAAGCTGCCGCATGTAGTTGGCGTTGCTCCAATCAGAAACACCGATCGCCGGGGGGAAGCTTCACAGGGAAACAAAAAGGCTGAAGCCATCCAGGTCACATGCGTGGATCAACACTATTGGGACACGATATCACCATATCTCGAAGCCGGTCGCCTGATAGACGCTAACGATGTGGCGCGGCAGGCGAAAGTATGTGTTATATCCACCCAAATGGTAGAAGAATTGTTCGGTGGCGCCACTCCGCTGGGGAAGGAGGTGTCGGTCATAGGGTATCCATACGAGGTGATTGGCACACTTGGTGGTCCTGACAATCCGGAAATTTCGAGGTCAATTTTTGTGCCGCTATCTTTGGCTATTCATCATTTAGGGCAGATAAGGCAGTACACAAGGTTTAACATCCGTGTTGATGTTCCGGAAAACACTACAACGGTTAGAAAGCAGGCGGAAGCTGTCCTTAGATCAGCTCATCCACGGTATGCTGACGGCATATTCGTCAGGGCCTACGACTCCCGTTTGGATCGGGTAAAATTTGTACGCCTTGTTGTCAGGATTTTCATATATCTGGCGCTAATTGTCATCTTTGTGCTTGGGAAGATCGGTTTAACCAATGTTATGCTGGGAGCGATCCAGGAGCGCAGGCGCGAAATAGGACTTCGAAAAGCCGTTGGAGCGACGGACAGGGAGATCAGGTTCCAATTTGTGCTGGAGTCCCTGATAGTGAGTGTGGGCTCAGGTCTGGTAGGCGCTGCAGTGGGAATGATCATGGTTCTCCTTTTACATACCATCCTTCAAATAGAACTATCAGGCAGTGTACTTGTCAACAGTATTTTGATGGACTTGCTTTTCACCATAGCGATTGGTGTTGCGGCAGGGCTTTATCCTTCGGCTGAGGCAAGCCGCATGGATGTTGTCAACGCTATGAGAATTGACTGATCGAATTTGGAGAAATAACGATGTCTGGTTGTCGCCACGCCTGTGATTTTTCCCCGGGTCAAGCAAATTAATTTAACCATGTCTGAAAAAATACTGGTTTATATTGATCCTGGTTTTCGATTGGGTCGTCATTATGTGAACATGGCGCAAACAATTGCTTCCGAATGCGCTTCAAGGGGAATACGGTTGTTGCACTATGTTGGCAAGGCCGCTCCTGGGCATTTGGTAACAAGATATGGGCTCATCAACGTTTTCAACAATGGATGTCATCCAGGAGTGGAATCATCCGCTTCATTTTTCAGGGACGCGGCTACGATCCTTGATGATGTCATTAAATATGCCAGTAACGGCTCAAAAGTCGTTTTCTATATGTATTGCGGGCACATGGGCCACTTTAGGGCGCTGTGTGAACTTCTAGCCTTACCCAAATATGAAGCCCTTGATTTAAGCTTTTACATGAATCTGTCTTATCAGGACCTGAACTGCGGCCGACCGGTTGACGAATATGCCGGCGAACTAAGACATCTGTCGGGATTTCTCGAATCCAGGGACAGGAAAGGTAGAATCATCGGCATTATGGACAACCAGCAGTCCATCGACCATTATCAGTCCTGTTTCACTCGTAATATCAGGTTGATGCCCATTCCACTATATAACGGTGAGCCAAAGGTCAACCATGTTAATGGCAATCGGGCGCCATTAACCATTGGCTACTTTGGACAACTTGTCGAGGAACAGGGGTATTCATTTGCCACTAGAGTATATGAAGAATTTATAGAGAACAGGTCGAGAAATGACGTCCGATTCCTGATGCGGGTCAATAGAAACAATTGCGATGGCCCGTTGGTAGAGCATTTCGAGGATTTCCGTCAAAAAACTCACAACTTGCGGATAATTGACGGGTTTGTGGAGCCTCATGAGCATTACGAGCTGATTTCCGAGTGTGATGTTGTTATTTTACCATATTTGAAAGAGTATTATCCTTACAGGACATCGGGTATTTTTCTGGATGCGCTGATTCACGGCAAAGTGGTTGTTGTCCCTGAGGACACCTGGATGTCGGAGATGATCGAGGATTATGGCGCTGGTTGCTTATTCGAATCGGGTGATCTCGCCAGTCTGGTTTCCGCGGTGGATAAAGTAACAGAGGAGTACAGCGCATACGCTGCTTTGGCCTGGCGCAACGTCACGGAACTTCATTCGCGGTTTTCCGCCGCGGCTTTGCTCGAACTGATGTTTGAGCAGTAACAACAAAAACATGAAGCGGGAAATAGGCCGATTTCCGTTGTGGTGGGCAGGATGGCTACTTCCTGAGCCATCTGTTGGCCGACCGTGGATACTCCATAACAGGCTTTCGATTGCCTGGAGACATGAAAGCGCCAACCATTTCCCATCCCCGGTATGTTACGATGAACTCATGGAGGTAATGAAGGGGCCTGGCTTTAAGCCTGTGATATTATGATGCGGCGGGAACGGTGATCCTGCCGTTCATTAATGATGTCATTTCGAACGAAGAGATAAATCTATTTTGGAGGGGGATACAAGCATTGCTGTCCATATAGGTAAACAGCGGATGGTAAGGTCTCTTGTCGCACCCATAGCGCTGCTATGGGCTATTATGTGTTGTCCATACAGGGCCAAGGGTATTGTAATCTCTGGTTGTCTGATTGGCTCGAAATGACAACGACTGCAAGTACCCCAAGGACTGACCTCACAGCCACGAACAAGAAGGGTTCCCGGACACATTACCCTCTTTATTACCCTCTTTTAAGGGTATTACCTTTTTCCCAGATAGCGCCGGGTCCGCGCCCGAGGCATTTTACACGGCCGGTTTTCTGAAGATTGCGAAGGACCTTCCGGATCATGTCCCTACTAGCGCCAGGGCAGGCGGCCTCCAAACGGCTCAGCGTGAAGGAGCCTGATATAGAGTTTATAGCCGCTTCAATCATCTCTGTTTTTGCGCCACGAGGGGCGCCGATACTTCCTAAGCGTTCCTCGAATTCTCGATACGCGGTTTTGAGAATGAACAGGACATAGTTGAGGTAGGGCCACGGGTTATGCTTGCATTCATGCCATCCAATTGAACTTTGTTCAAGGGTTTCGTAATACCGATCCTTGTTTTGCTCAATTATTCGTTCGAGACTGATATAACGTCCAACATCATAGCCGAGATGGTAGCACTGCAGCAACAGAAGAAGTCTCGATACACGGCCGTTTCCGTCGCGGAACGGGTGTATACAAAGAAAATCCAGGTTGAAACCTGCCATGACGATCAAAGGATGTATGCAGTGATCTTGAAGCAGTCTGTCCCAAAGTTGGACCAGTTCAAGGGTGAAATCCCGAGCTTCGACCGCCGGAACTGTTTTAAACCGGACACGAGATGATCCGTCCTTGTATCGTTCTATGATATCGCTATTCTTTTCCCTATAATGACCGGCATCCCAAATCTCACCCTTGGCAAGGAGATGAACTTTCAGAATAGTCTTTTCGTCAATGGGCAGTTGTGAGGCGTTGCTGTGGATTAAACGAAGGGCTTCTCTGTACCCTCGCACCTCTTCTTCATTTCGGTCGCGCAGGATGGGCTTACCAAAAACAACAGTACCAATACGCTGTTTGTCAATTTCTACGCCTTCCATGCGGGTAGATGAAACAGCGCTTTCGATCACAGCATGTTCACGCAAAACACGTAAACGTTGCGGCGATTGGCGTGTGAAGAGTTCCTGCTTACCTTTCGCCTCGCCCAAGTCCGCCAGGCGCCAGGCAGTTGAACCCGGGATCATCTGAGGTTTAGTCTCTAGCAGCCGGAGTGTCATCATGTGGCGAAGCCTCGTCCGGGTGTAGACCAGTTCATAGAGTGACTGATGTTCTTAAACTCTCTCAAAATATCTGTTGAGCAAACAACCATTGGCAAATCTTGCCGACTGAATTCCAGCCATCGATCACCCGCCCCGCTCATATATAACTTTCTCTTTCGCGACGATTTCATCTCTGAAAAAAGGGCCTGGGGCAAATGGGATGCGATCTCCGGTTGTCTGTCAATTGGCTCGAAATGACAACATACAACCATCTCGAAATCACCGGCAGGGACGCCGGCCACACCACCGATCGGGGTTGGATAGGGACGGATCCGTGTGTGCGCCATGTATCGTTGTGAATTCTCCATGCTTTAAGATATTATTTAGAATATCTTCTATTTACAATTCGTGATATTCATTGACCGTTCCTGTCATTTCTATGGTGGTCAGTGTGGTTTCCATTTATGGTTCCCCCTCTGATTAATATTCGTGTAGTCCTGCAATATATTATGCACATTAGTTGCCTATTGCAATCTCAGATTTATTAACAATCCCAGCCATGGGAATTGTAGGGACTATGTCAGACTCGCGTGTCTGCCCTGATTCGGCGTATATGAAATCTCGAAGCTACGAGTTGAATCTTCTAGGGTATCCTCGTGAGCCTGAGATTCAACGAACGCCAACATCTGAAAATGATTAGTGAAACGGCCGAAAATTTATGTGAGGGATTCCGGGTTGTTTATCCCGGAAAAACTTCCTACCGGTTGTCGGAAAACATTCGGGTCATACCGCTCCAGGACTTGGGTGAGTCATTTGATTACTGTCAAGCATGATGAGAATTGAAAATGATCACTCCTAAGTTGCCGACTGTTCTACTATAGGAAAATCGCGGACAGAAAAGACTCCGTATATGTGAACCTCGTAGCGGTAATCATTTCTATTTGCTGATAGTTTTGCATATAGCTCGACCAAACGTCTTTGTGGTTGCAAATAGTCATTCTAGATGATACAAAACAATGTATCATGATCATTCAACGCAAGTTCTGGGAACGTTTGCTTTTGCGACTCTGGGAGAAGCGCTCAGTTCTCTGGGTCTCCGGAGTGCGAAGGGTGGGGAAGACTTGTTTATGTCAGGCCATTCCCGGAATTGAATATTTCGACTGTGAGCTTCCACGAGTTCGTAGAATGTTAGATGACCCCGAAGCTTTTCTCGAGGATCTTCGAGGGCAAAAGGTTGTCCTTGACGAGATCCATCGGCTCGGAAATCCGTCAGAGATACTCAAGATCGCCGCTGATCATTACCAGGATATCAAGATAATCGCCACCGGTTCGTCTTCGCTCGGCGCATCCCGGAAGTTCCGTGACACATTGACCGGACGGAAGATGGAGATCTGGTTAACCCCCATGATCTCAGAGGACCTTCACGATTTTGACAAATTGGACATTGAGCGGCGACTATTCAGAGGAGGGCTGCCGCCGTTCTTCTTATCCGAGGACTATCCTGAACGGGAGTTCCAGGAATGGATGGATGCTTATTGGGCCAAGGATATCCAGGAATTGTTCCGCCTGGAACGCCGATTTTCTTTCCAGCGCTTTGCCGAGCTTCTGTTCACTCAAAGTGGCGGTATTTACGAGGCGACGAAGTTCGCTGCCCAGTGCGAGGCCAGCCGAACGACTATTGGCAACTATCTGGCGGTCCTGGAGGCCACCTACGTAATGCATATCGTCCGTCCATTTAGCACTCGTCGGAGGTCGGAGATTCTTTCTGCTCCCAAGGTCTATGGCTTTGATACGGGTTTTGTATGTTTCTATAAAGGCTGGCGAGACCTCCGGCCCGATGATATGGGACTTCTTTGGGAACACTACGTCCTAAATGAACTACAAGGCCGGCTCCAGATCCGGAATATCCACTACTGGCGAGATAAGCAAAACCATGAAGTAGATTTCATATGGCCGAACAAGGACGGGCGCCCCGTCGCCATCGAAGTCAAATGGTCCGCGGGGCAATTCGACGTAGCAGGGCTTCGAGCCTTTCGCCGCATCTATCAGCAAGGGTCGAATTTCATTGTTTGTCACGATGTGACGCGACCATACAGACGCTTAGTAAAAGACCTGGACATCGAGTTCATCAGTCTGGAGGACCTGATCTTGCGTCTCAAAGGAATGTTGACCTGATGCTATCGACGTCTTTTTGATCTCGGGGAGAATTCTTTTCCGCTCCCAGACAAGATCTCTCGTCACTACGCTCGCTCGAGATGACAATCGTTGGTCGTGATGGGTTGGGTAAGTAATGAAAGTATGTGTTTCCTTTTTAAACTGATCATGATTTGTGAATCACAGACAATCGATTCCAATCAAAGTGTTTTTTTTGCGATTGTGTGCTATTCTAACTTAATATAGTCTAAATATTGGTGATTGATAAACCGTCTATGGCAGGAACGCCGATTGTTTCCAATATATTATTCTGCAATCTCAAACAATTATCTCAAAAATGGCAAATCTGTAGACCTTTAGGAAAGCGATTGAATGCCTGAAAAACCAGTCGCATTGATTCTTGGTATTGGTGGGCAGGATGGTTACTTCCTGAGCCATCTGCTGGCCGACCGTGGATACTCCATAACAGGCTTTCTATTGCCTAGAGACATGAAAGCGCCAACCATTTCCCATCTTCCTGACGGTAACCTGAAGCTTGTCGACACCGGTATCTGTGACTATGTGTCACTTCGGCGTATTGTGGCTGACGACAAACCGCAGTTTATCTTCAATTTCGCGGGTGTAAGCTTTATTCCTTACTCATGGGACGCTCCTCGGGAAGTTGAGAAGACAAATGGCTTCGCCGTGGGAGAAATTCTGCAGATTATCCGTGAAGAGAGCCCGAAAACGCGGTTTTTTCAGGCTTGCAGCAGTGAAATGTTCGGCCATAATCCCCAAGAATCGCCCCAAAATGAGAACACTCGATTCAATCCTGACAATCCTTATGGCTCTTCCAAGGTGTTCGCATATCACTTGACAAAGAATTATAGGGACAAATTCGGGATTTTCGCCTGCTCAGGTATTTTATACAACCATGAATCAGAATGGCGACCGCCTCGGTTTGTTACTCGGAAGATAACGTCAGCCGCCGCTTCAATCAGGATGGGGAAACAGAATCAACTGGAACTTGGAGCTTTGGACACGGTTAGGGATTGGAGTTACGCAGGGGAAATTGTAAGGGCAATGTGGCTTATGATGAACGCTGATAATCCGAAGGATTATGTGCTGGCCTCCGGGAAATTACATTCTGTAAGGGATGTGCTTGATGTAGCGTTTGGGCATGTCGGGTTGGACTGGCATGATTATGTGCTGGTGGAAGAGTCTCTTAAAAGAGGGCCCGAAGGCCTGCCGCTGTGCGGGGACCCCTCGAAAGCGCGGGAAGAGTTGGGCTGGCAGCGGAAGATGAATTTTGAGAACATGATCAGGATGATGGTGGACAAGGATCTGGAACGGCTGAGGGCGCGAAAGGATTGAAATGGATTGCCGAATAAAACGTGTGCAGGTTGAGCGCAACCCCATCCAGGTATCCGTCATCAAGACTGGTCTGGTACTTGTCTATGAGCGTATCAGCACGGTAAACGATTGCGTCCAGGTCCTCGAGGGACTGTTGAATACGACCGACAAGTGGCAGGAAGTCACCAGTCACAAGTCAATTCCCTCCTGGAGTATAAGACGCTGCAATGATTCGGGGGCGTCTTCGAACATTACCAGGTCAATCGAAATTGATGGGTCAATCGACTGCAATTGGCCGACAGCCAGGAAGTGTGCCCCGGGACCCAACTCCCACACGGCCAGATCCACATCAGAACCGAAGTGGAACAGGTTTTCGTGTGTGACCGATCCAAATACGACAACCCTTTTAGCGTCAAAACCTGTCCGCAATAATTCCGCCGCTTTTGCGGCAACTTCGAGCGCTTTGGCGTAATGGCGCTTTAAGGCGGATTTACGCGCGCTTTTTCTCTGTTGGAATCGCAAAATGTATGGGGAAACGTCGATTTCCATATTGTGGCGATGATATATTGGCTCAAGATCTTTTTCAAGCGCAATAGGCCGAATCCTCCGGTTTGAGGGAGCAAATTTTTCTTGACACTTCACTGTCCTTTGTTGTTTCATACACGACATATAGCTTGGTAGCTAACGGAACACGGTGAAAATCCGTGGCGGACCCGCCGCTGTAACCGGTTACGAATCCCGAATATCCACTGTCAGGTTAAAACCTGATGGGAAGGATGGGACGAGGATGACCCGGGAGCCAGAAGACGAGTTGCTAGGCTAGGGTACTCTGATGGAAAAAGCAGCCCTGCACCTTTGAAGGTGTTAGGGCTTTTTTTATTGGAACAATGCGAATCCATTGAAAGGAGGTGATCTCTGAGATGAAGGACGTTATCGCCTATCGCAAGAACTGCTCGGCTGACGGGACAGGACTGTCTCATTACATTTTAATCGTCGCAAAGGCCAAGTAATGCGGCAATAATCCGGTGGCGCTGCCTGTAAATCAGGTTGCGCCCCGCCAGTCAAACCTGATTAGAACCAGACATCCACCAGGAGAAATATTGATGGAACCAAACC
>JAMCYH010000175.1 GCA_023474025.1 Deltaproteobacteria bacterium | reverse complement strand
TAACTATATATATTTTATCTATTTAGCCTCGAATTATTATAAGGAGGCGGTTATCAATTTTGAAACGAAGGCTTCTGTAGGCCAAGGACCTTTATTGTTAGAGACCGTTAAATCACTATCAGAGGTGTACAAGGGCATGGGTCTGGATTCGGAGGCGCAAGCAGTTCAGGTAAAAACCCTTGCCATGGAATAACCTTTTAGTGACGCAATGAGTTTGTGAAGCCATCTTTTTGAAGTCCGTTGTCTTCATCATATGCTTCATTGCGTCACGGGTTATTCCTAAGATTTTAAAAGCCTTCGTCACGTTTCCTGCCGTTTTGTAAGGGACGCTGTTATAATCTCTTGCTTCAGCCTCTTGACTGCTTCGGGAAATGATCCGCCTTCTTTAAGGTGTGTGAATTCGCTTCCGGAAACGTGGCCATTGGTGAAGTCTGCGCCAGGCAGAGTCATCACAATATCATTTTTCCGAATCCTGGTTCCAACAGAAAGCGTTGAAGCTCTATCCAGGACATTTGCAAGTTCACGCACGTTTCGCGGCCAGTTATAACGCGTCATCTTTTTATCGTAGAGTCATCGATTTGTGGAGCTTTTGAAAGGCCAAGCTTCTTAGAATATAGTCTTATTATCAAGTCAGCGAGGATTGGTAAATCCCTTCGTTTATCACGTAGAGTGGGAATCGTGACGGTAAACACATTCAACCGGAAAAAGAGGTCAGAGCGAAATTTACCGGTTTTGACCTGCTTTAGAATGTCTTTATTGGTTGCCGTCAAGATCTGGGTGTTGACAACTACCTCCTTTTCTCCTCCGGCCTGCGTTAACGGATATTTTAAGCCCTGAAATGGAGAAACAATATTCGTTCTTCACCACATGACCATTCAAAACGCGCCTTTCGGCATCGATTACCTCGGCAGAGATTTCTACTCTTTCAATTTCCTCAAACGTTTTCCCAATGACCCTTTCCCGAGGTTGATCCAGTATTTCGACTAGGGTGGAATTAATATCTGTGTAGCGGAGTTTCATATCCTTTATTAAGATATAATCTTTGACCGCTTCCAACGCCGTAGAACATCTCATTTCACTATTGCTAAGGTCTGTTCGGGTTTTTTCAAGTTCAGAGATCTCAGTAAGAAGTTTTTGATTAATTTTTTTCGTCCCTTATTCAAACTTCTCGGAGTGGGTTGCAGAATAGTTTGGATCTCAGAATCGGTCATAATGGAGACATCGCTTGCAGTGATGCTCGACATGACTGAGCTCATTGCATTTTTTAAGGTTTAACGAGTGATTTCTTTGACCATCCCGAGAACAAAGGATATCCTAATTCAGTGAATAACGGTCAACCATCTGTAATGAAAAGATAACCGTCATCTAATTGGTCGTTATATTATTTTGTCGCGGGATATTAAAAACAAACGAAAGCATTGAAGCCCGATTGACAAATGAGGCTATCTTTACTAAACCGATAAACTTTGTTCTAGAAACACTCTTTTTATAGTTGACAATGTTATAATTTCCTCGATTGACTATTGTGGTGATGCTACATATCTTTAAGTAACGCTGATTTTTATCGTTTTCACGACAGGTGGAAAGGTCAACAACTATGGATCAAAAAGATGATATACGAGCCTCGAATTTACCCGATCCCAAGGAGATCGAAAAAGAGATTAACGATTTTCTGGCTGATAAGTACGGTAATCGTATAAGGATAATGGGGACCCAGCTAGGGCCTTGGCCGGGCGCCGAAGAATCTGGTCAAGGGAACGAACCACCCATAGAGGTTAAACCCGACAGCATCCGTTTCGATATGAAACCTGCGGAACTCCATGAATACCTTGATCGATTCGTGATTCGCCAGGATAGCGCCAAGGAAATATTGGCCACAAAAATCTGCACACATTTTAATCGAATAAGATACTTTCAGGAGCATGGCGATACTCATGAGAGGGAAGGCATTGGGAGGATCAAAAACAACATAATTTTGATTGGCCCCACAGGAGTAGGAAAGACCTACCTGATCAAGTTGATCGCCAAGAAGATTGGAGTTCCTTTCGTAAAGGGTGACGCTACAAAGTTCAGTGAAACAGGGTATGTAGGTGGAGATGTAGAGGACCTTGTCAGAGACCTTGTGCAGGAAGCTGATGGTGACATCGAGCGGGCCAAATATGGGATCATATACGTAGACGAAATAGATAAGATTGCATCTTCCGGCAATTTGATAGGTCTGGATGTGTCAAGGTCGGGAGTCCAAAGGAACCTTCTGAAGCCTATGGAGGAGACTGAAGTCGACCTCAAGGTAGCCCATGATCCTGTATCATTAATGGAAGCCGCAGCGCATTTTCAGAAGACTGGAAAGCGACTGAAAAGGACGATCAATACCAGGGATATTCTGTTTATAGTGTCTGGGGCGTTTAACGGCTTGGACGAGATTATAAGTAAAAGACTTTCTAGCAAGGGATTAGGGTTCGGAGCGTCCCTAAAAGAGAAAGAAAACAGAACAGACCTGTTTCGTGAGGTCAAAGCCGAAGATCTGATTGAGTTTGGTTTTGAATCGGAATTCATTGGCAGGCTCCCGGTTATAGCGATTCTAGAAGATTTATCAGAGGACGATCTGTTCAAAATTCTCAAGAATCGTCATTCCTCAGTTGTGACGGCCAAGAAACAGGATTTTAAGTCTTATGGGATTGACATTAGGTTTACAGATGAAGCGTTAAGCGTGGTAGCTCGGGAAGCCCATAAGGAAAAGACTGGGGCCAGGGCGCTCATAAGTGTGATGGAGAAAGTACTGGTAGGTTTTGAACGGACTCTGCCATCCAGTAAAGTAACAAGATTTACAGTAACCAGGGAATTGGTAGAAAATCCGAGACCATTTTTGGAAGCCATATTGAACGATGAATATCATCCTTCCCGATGCGAAATATTTGATGAAATTGAATCATGTGAGCGCGAAGAAGCGCTAAGGGATCTTGAATCGCGCAGTGATGAATTTTATCAACGTTTTGGACTGATTTTGAGTCGTCCAGCCTTGGAGGTTATTGTAAGCGCGGCGATTGAAAAGGGTGTTTCTCCGGAGACGATGTACAAGAGATATATGAAAGTTGAAAGAGAAATTCGGGAATTCGAGGAGGAATTCCTGCGGGTATATGGTCTTAGAATCCGGTTCCTGGAAGACGCTTTATTGGAGTTGGCGGGACTAGCCCTTCGCGGGTCTGACGAACCGATTATAGTGTGCCGGAAAATATTCCAAAATTACCACCATGGACTAAAACTGGTTATGGAACGCACAGGAGCGCACGAATTCGTAATTCCCAAGGAAGCTGTGCAAAACCCCGAAAAGTACCTAAATGATATGATTCAGCAAACTTACAGAATCTAAAGTCGGGTAGTTCGAGGAGCCTGGCACAAGAAAACCGGTGTCATTTAATGGCCACCGGTTTTCTTTTACCGTAACAACTAAAACATATATCGACTTAACTTCACATTATTCACCGAGACCTTTTGGTTTTTGAGATTCCCACATGCCGCGTTGATTTGGAACCGGCCCTGTCGTTGGCGGAGAGAAAATTTCCTTTATTACTCCCCAGAAGCCACCGGAACTTTCCTGTTGAGCCTGTTGTTGGGGCTGAATCTGCAAAGGGGTCGCCTGTCCAGAAGGTGGATAAGCGGATGGAGCTGCCGCAGGAGGCGCCGCTCCAGTATTGACTCCAGCTGCGCCAGAATAACTAGGCTGAGTTGCGGCGGCTGGATTACCGTAACTTGCTGTAGGCACACTTTGAGGATAGGTCTGTGGCTGCGCAGGCGCTGCTTGTGGATACTGGGCCTGCTGAGGTGGCACCACCTGCTGCTGTGCGGCTACAGTGGCCTGACCTGGCTGACTTTGCGCAGCGTTTTCCCCTGAGACCCCCATCAAGTCGTAATATTTTTGTTGGGCAACCCGGAGACTGTCATAAGCTTCCTTAACAGCCTTCTTATGATACTGGCTTTGTAGTTCTCGCTGCTTCTGTTCCTGGTCTCGCAGCTTTTGCTGAGCGGCCACATACATTTGCTGGGTTTGCTGGAGTTCCTGCATGGCTTGTTGCTGTTGAGCCGCCAATTCTGCTGCTTTCTGACGAGCTGACGCTCTTTCGTAAGCTCTTTGCTGAGCCGCCTGAACAGACGGATCAGAAGAGTAAGCTGAAGAAGATTCCTGTTCTGAAGGTTGTTGTTGCTGCTGATATTGTCCGTAAGCTTGCTGCTGTGGATAGTTGGGATATTGCCCGTATCCTTGCTGTTGAGTGGTTCCCGGTTGCTGCGGATAATAGCCCGACTGCGGCTGCCCATAATAGGCTTGCTGCTGGGATTGCGCAGGAACTGCGGCTGCCCTGTGTTTCTTGGATGACTTTTTCCCATGGGCCACCTGAGGTTGTGTCCCAGGAGACGGGGTTTGGTAAGACTGATAAGGAGAAGTCTGAGGAGCCTGCTGATACTGTTGCTGTGTAGCGCCGTAATAATCTTGCGGATTGTAATACATTCCCGATTGACTGGTCACTTGAGGCGATGTGGCGTTACTGGCAGGGTTCGCGGGATAATAACTTGTCACAGGTGCAGACCCATAATTGCCGGTTACTGAATAATAACCACCTTCGCGCTGAAGATTGTCCAAATAATTATTCCAGTAAGGGTAATACGCTTGTGGCATTTGACCGTTCTGACCCGCATCCGAAGATGACTGCATCAGACTAGATGTATTGTAGTCGTAACCCGCCTGACCCCAAGCGATTTGAGATTCTCCATGGACCACAAAAAAAGCTAAACTCAGCGCCCCACTAATCAGGACCATGAATTTCTTCCGCATGACGCTTCTCCTTCTTGAACAGGTAGCTCAACCATTGATGACGACGTTACTCTATCTCCCTGACGCGTCCTGAATTGATCAATCCCCTGTATAGAACACACAAGACTTTGACACTCTTATTATACTTTCTTTTATTAGAAAATCAAATCAAAAAAAGGTTCCACTTAGAAATAATACCACATAATGTCAATTAGATGTTGATATTTATTCAGAATATAAATTAAATATGAACCTATTTGATAACTTTGAAAAGACTCTTGGAAGGCTTCACAGGATCTTTTGGGCCATTACTTCTGATACGATCATTAAAAATCTTGTTCTTGACTCTAACGGAACTTATCATAAAATAAACTATTATTGCTCGTTCCCAATCCCGGGACGCTGAAAAGTCTGCAACCTTCTTTAAATATTTTTCCTGCAACGACGCCATTGAAGCTTCATCGATGTCGAGTATCCTGTCCGCCAATCCTAATAAAACATCTTCTATGTTCACAATCGGCCTCCGGGATTATCCTCTCTTTCATATTCTATCACGGCGTGCAATTCTAATCCAGCATACAACATCATGTCTTGATCTTTGAATCTAAGAAATAAATTCCTGGTAAAAGTGTGCCTCACGTAACATTTCTTAGTCTTTCAATGTGGCTGCTGCTTTCAACCCAGACTCTAAGGCGGCGAGATTTTTCTCACGTACTGCTTGGCGAACTTCGGAATCAATCCTTTTTCTAATTTCTTCCAACGAAATTTCCAGATTTGCTAAAGATGCAGCGAACCCTAATAAAACTACATTCTCAAGCTGTATTCTTCCTAGTGAACGCGCAATACGCGCCGCATCAACCCTGTACACAAACGATTCACAATAGTCCGGTGAGTTCTCAAAAATTACTCCACCCGGTTTTAGGAAATGCTTGTTATTAGCGGTCTCGGAAGAATCCAATGAAATTAGGTAGTCTGCATGTCCCCAACCAATCAGTGGGGAAAAGAAAGGGCCTATTTTCAAATGACTGTTGATAGACCCGCCCCTGACTGCCATCCCATGAGTTTCCGATGAAATAACTTCAAGCCCTTTTTCAGTAGCTATATCTCCCAGTAGTCGAGTTAGAAAAACTATTCCCTGACCGCCCCTGCCGCAAATAATCATTTGAATCATTTGGTCTCTCTCCACTTAGCAATCGCCTGTGATGGACATACCTCAACACAGAAACCGCAACCAGCGCATAAATCAGGATCTATTCTGACTAATTTGTCTTCCTTTATGAACGAAATCGCAGGGCATTCCAAATCCCTAATGCAAGTCATACACCTGTCACAGTTGTTTCCAACCTGGAATCTGGCATCTGAGAATCCACCTGACTGGCTTCTGATACAGGCCCGACGTGTAATTACTACGGAAACCCCGCTCCTTTGTTCATGAGAAAAAGCCTTAGCCCTGCTAAGGACATCTTCCAACGCCCTATAATTATAGGGGTCAACAATTTCCAAAAATTTTACCCCACAACCCCTAATGAGTTCCTCCATGTCAATGGGAACAGCAGGCTGATTATCGGCAAGAAAGTGGGTCGCAGGAGTAGGCTGTCCTCCAGTCATGGCCGTGATGTTGTTGTCCATCAAGACCAATACGAAATTAGCCTTTGTGTGTACGGCGTTAATCAGAGCAGGGACCCCGGCGTGAAAGAAAGTTGAATCTCCAATTGAAGCCACGACATGATTCAATCCATTTTGACCCAGTGATTTCGCAAACCCGGACGCCATTCCAACAGAAGCGCCCATGCACAGGCAGGTGTCGACTGCTCCCAGGTTGACCCCAAGGGTATAACACCCTATGTCGCCGGTAAATACTGTATTACTAAACAATTTTTTGATCATGAAAAATGCAGGTCTATGTGGACAACCAGCGCAAAGGGATGGGCGTCTGGCTTTTATCGCTGGGACGAATCCTTGCGCCGTTTCAATGCCTTTAAACTTCCTGATAAGTTCTTCAACAACTTCAGGAGTAAGCTCTCCCTGTTGAGGCACATCGCCAGACACCCGGCCCACAACTTTTGTCTTGTTTATCAACTGGAGTTCAAGTACCGGATATGTCTCTTCGATCACAAGAGTTTGATCTTTTGAATCCACAATCTCTTGAAGTGATTTTTGATTAGCGGGGTAGGGTGTATCCACCTTGTACACAGCCAAATCCGATAGTTGAGAGTCTGAACTAACTATGTCCCTGACGTGAGAAGAAACTGAACCAGACGTGATGATTGCCTGAGATGTCCCGGTTGAGCCGCATATCAGACGAGGTTCCGTATCGGCTTCCTGTGAGCAGATTTTGGCGATTTTCTCATTAAGTTCACCATGTAATACCAACCTGAACTTTGGGGTAGCCGCCCACTTTGTCCAATTTTTCTGAAACGGGCCAACATCTACGATATCCTGAGGAGTTCTAATGTTGACATTTTGGCGAGCGTGACAAACTCTCAGGCATGGTCTGAGTATGACAGGTATCTGGTATTTTTCGGAAAGTTCAAAAGCCCTCAGGGTCATAGAAAGCGCTTCAGAAGGCGAACCAGGATCATAGACCGGTACTTTTGCAAACCAGGCAAAGAATCGGCTATCCTGTTCGGTCTGGCTCGAGTGAGGCCCCGGGTCGTCTGCGACAACCACCACCAGCCCACCGCGAATGCCCAAATACGCGGCGCTCAACAATGGATCAGAAGCTACATTTAATCCAACCATCTTCATTATGACAGCAGATCTCCTGCCAGCCAGAGAGGCTCCATATCCGACTTCAAAAGCAACTTTTTCATTGATTGACCATTCCAGGTAGATCGGATGGTCAAGTTCCTTTTTCCAACGAGTCAATGATTCCATGACTTCGGATGAGGGTGTCCCTGGATACGCGGTGGCAACCGCGCAGCCCGATTGGATTATCCCCCGAGCTATGGCCTCATTACCCATAAGGAATCTGGTCTGTGTGGTAGATTGATTCTGAGTAACGCTCATTTTGGCTTCCTGTTTGAAAAGTAATTCAACGCGCGTTGTTAAGTATGACACGGAACTGATTCGACAAAAAACATATATTTAAAATAATAGCACAAATAATTCCTATTTAAATTTTTTAGGAGATGGCAAGCCAAAAACTCTGCTGGAAGTTTGTGTGATTGTAATGGTAGGGTTATGTTTCATACCGGAAATTGACACCCTTGGCGGCCAACGGTGTGCGTAGTTTGCAGGAAATTTGTGCCTGGGCGAAACTGCTACGGATGTTCAGACCACATTATCCACATTATTACAGAGAAAAAGGAACTTGACCA
>JAMCYH010000251.1:323-8140 GCA_023474025.1 Deltaproteobacteria bacterium | reverse complement strand
GGCCATCCGGATGCCGTCTGCGCAATAAACCAATTGGGAGATAGGATTGTACAGCGGGTCAAAATGAGGCTGATCGAGATCAATCACGATTAAGTCAGCCTGTTTGCCAGGATCCAATGTCCCGATCGTCCGGTCGAGGCCGAGCGCTCTGGCCCCTCCTATCGTTCCCATTACAAGAGCATCTCTTGCGCAGACGGCATCCGGATGGCCTGACACGAGTTTGGCCAATAAAGAAGCAGACCTCATTTCTTCAAAAAGGTCAAGATTGTTATTGCTTGCTGCGCCGTCTGTACCCAATCCGATTGTCAAACCGCGATCCAAAAGACTTCTAATGTCGGCCGACCCCGATGCGAGTTTCATGTTTGATTCAGGACAATGAACTATGCCGACATGGTTTCGATGGAGTATTTCCATGTCACCTTGGGTTAAGTGAACGCAGTGAACAGCTACGAAAGAATCGTCCAGGACACCAGACCGCGCCAATAGTCCCACTGGAGTAACACAGTGTTTGTCGTGGACAAACTGGATTTCAGAGGATGTCTCAGCGACATGTGAGAAAAGTTTTACGCCGTAAGATTTACAGATTTCGTAGGCCTCAACATAAGTGTCGATTCCGCACAAGTATGGTGAATGGCAAAAAAGGGCAGGGGAAATATTGGGGTGTGGCGGGATGGATTCGAAGAATTGATGAGCCCTTTCCTTCCACGCTCCCTGGATTGCAGCGTCAGGACACGGGATGTCGAGAACCCCTTGAGCAATTACAGCTCTAAGGCCTATATCTATAGCAGCGTTCGCCGACTCTTCCATGAAAAAATAAGCGTCTGCCAGCGTGGTAACTCCCGATAAGGCCATCTCAGCCGCCGATAAAGTTGATCCAAGACGCACCATCTCACGGGAGACATGTTTGGCCTCGCATGGGAAGATGAATTTATTTAACCACGTTTCAAGAGGGAGATCGTCGGCTAAGCCTCTAAACAGACTCATTGCGGAATGCACATGGCAATTTACGAGACCTGGCATGATGAGACATTTGGAACAGTCAACAACCTGAACTGATGGAGCAACTACTTTTTGATCAGTATTCACGGCAATTATAGTGTCCGCAGAAACCAGGGTTCGAGAATGTGGCTCGGGTTCGGATTTAGATGGATCTCGCAAAATCAGCCCGTTTTCGAGCATAAGAGTGGGATTGTTTCGCTGCTCCATTCTATAGTTCCCTTGCTTCAGACACGTCATAGCTGGATACGCTTTAGAGCAGTTTCCAAGATTCTTAAAAGCAAAGGTCCCGCGAGCTTCGCTGTTGTAATAACTTCAGAGAGAGATACAGGAAGCATTTTGTCAGGATCATTTACATTGGTGATCACTGCCAGAAAAAGAACTCTGAATCCTACCTGAACCGCGGTAATGACTTCAGGGACAGAACTCATTCCTACAGCATCGGCGCCAAGCATCCTCAATAATCGGGTTTCCGCTGGGGTTTCCAGACTTGGGCCTGATACAGCCACATAAACACCTTTTCGCAGTGGGGTCCCAATTTCCAGGACGGCATTTGACGATTCAAGAATACCTTCACTGTCATAGACTCTTGACATTTCCGGGAATCTATCCCCCAGGCGGGGGTCTTTCAACCCTGTTAGTGGGTTAGAGCCGATAAAGTTAATATGATCAGTGACGATCATGATGTCGCCTGGATTGAAAGATGGATTAAGCCCGCCAGCGGCGCTATTGACAACCAAAAATTTGGCCCCGAGGGCTCTGAATACTCTTACAGGAAAAGTGACCTGATCGAGTTTATAGCCTTCATAATAATGGAAACGTCCCTGCATCGCCACGACGCGTTTGCCTGCAAAGGTTCCAAAAATCAACCTACCTTTATGGCCTTCAACCGTCGAGGCGCAGAAATGGGGGATGTCCTCATACGGGATCTCCGCCAAGGTGTCAATTCTGTCGGCCAGATCTCCGAGTCCAGTCCCAAGAATCAGAGCCAATTCCTGTCCTGTCGTCCCTGTTCGTTCTATAAGAAATTCCCTGGTTTCCAAAACTTTTTCAAATATGTCGTTCATGGTTCCATTTGACATGAATTAAAAAACAATCGAGTCATGGAGGGGCGCTGGAAACACTCTACCGTAGACTCGACTGAGAAGAAATAAATTCCGCGTTTCTCCAACTTGAGATAGCGGAAGCACTATCCGCTTAAGATCTAGCCTTTCAGACTCCTTATCTTTTCTTCAAGAAGAGGAACGATTTCGTTCAGATCGCCCACTATTCCATAATTAGCCACACGGAAGATTGGGGCCTTGGCGTCTTTGTTGATTGCGACGAGAAGTGGCGAGCCCTTAATGCCACCAAGGTGCTGAAACGCTCCACTTATTCCGAGCGCAAGATACAACTTGGGTTTGACTTCAACCCCTGACGTGCCTACCTGATGGTATTTGGGGAGCAGATTCTTATCCACGATCGGTCTTGAGCAGGCCAGAACACCACCGACGCTGTCTGCTAAAGACTTGAACATGTCGAGATCAGGCTCATCGCCAACACCTCTACCAATAGAAACAATTATGTCAGCAGAGGAAATGTCAACATCGCCCTTTTCAGCTTCCACATATTTGACAAAGCGTTTCTTTAAAGAGGTAGAATCGACCGGACAGGCAACGTTTTCGATGGCGCCCTTTGTCTCTCCTCCGGATGTGGTAAACGGAAAAGATCCAGCCCTTAAAGTAAGAACTACTCTTTCTGAATCCTTAAAAGAGACTAAAGAATTTATCTTGTAGCTGTAAATCTGACGAGACGCAAACAGCTTCCCCTCTCTGGTTTCGACAGAAAAACAGTCGGTCGCCAGTGCGGCGTCCAAGGCTACTGAAACGCCGGGGGCGAAATCCAATATTGCGTTTGACGCGCCCATGAGTAGAACATAAGATCCGCTAGGTGTTAGGACCTCTTTTAGGACCTTGATAATAGCCTCGGAGTTCATGGTCTCAAATATAGGATCATTGACAACTTTAACCCTAACTCCCTCTGACGATAAATTTTCAGACATAGTATTGGGTTGAGACGCAAGCAAAATGCATGTGAGTTCGGCCCCTAACTCAGAGGAAAGTTTTCGGCCAGCAGCTATTGCCTCCCATGTTATGTCCCTTAACATGCCCTTGCGATGCTCTGCGAGAACGTATATGTTTTTCATTATGCTATGGCCCCCTTTTCTTTCAGGATTTCGGCCAGACGAGCGGCTACTTCTTCAGGTTTGCCTTTGACTATCTCTGCGCCTTCGCCCTCGGGTGGAAGCTCAATTTTTTCGATTTCGATTCGGGCTCCGGCATGGCCGATCTTGTCGGCTCCCACTCCGAGCTCACCGGTTCCCAGATTGGGAATTTCAATTGAGGCAACCTTCCTGACTGCCCTTATCGATACGAAACGAGGTTCATTCAACCCGGTAGCCACGGCTATCAGGCAAGGCAGATCCATTTCCATGGCCTCATAAAGGCCTCCTTCAAGCTCTCTGACAAAGGCCACCTTTTTGTCTTGAACCTCAATCCTTGAAGCAAGAGTTGCGCTAGGAATTCCGAGCATCTCCGCCAGCATTCCGCCCAGTTGTCCAGCTCCATCATCTTCAGCAAGTGTGCCGGTCAAGATCAGGTCATGGGGGCGCCCATTAATAAAACTGGCAAGAACACTAGCAGTAGCGTATCCATCTCCGCCTTCCATCTCGTCGGACCAAATCTGGAATGCTTCATCAGCTCCACGGGCCAGACATTCGCGAAGCATGTCTTCAGATTCTTCTGGAGCCACGCTTACTACCGTAACTTTGCCGCCGACCTTCTCTTTGATCTGAGCTGCTTCTTCGATGGCAAAGCGATCCCAATCATTCATGTCAAAATCGAGATCATCCTTCTTGATGTCTTTAGCCCCTGGGGAAACGGTAAGGTCCGCCTCCGACGTATCGGGTATCCACTTCATGCAGACAATGATATTCATGTGTCCTCCAAAAAGTTGTTTCGATTCAGACGTGCCACGCTATTGCAAACTAACGTTCACGACATGGATCTGTCGACAAGCTCTACCAGGTCGATTACTTCAATTTTCCCTTCGTTGCCAGTCGTCTTTATTGCGTCTTCAATATTGATAAGGCAAAACGGACATGCAGTGACGATGACCTGAGCGCCAACCTCCATCGCCATCTTTACGCGTCTTTCGCCCATGCGTTCCTTTTCCTCTTCATTTTCGTACCAAAGCAACAGGCCGCCCCCGCTACAACAAAAACTTCTCGAAAAAGAGCGCTTCATTTCCTGGTATCGAATTCCGGGTATAGCTTTTAGGACTCGTCTGGGCTCATCGTAGATCCCGTTATGCCGTCCCAAATAGCAAGGATCATGGTAGGTTACTGTACGATCGCGAAGATAACCCCCATTCAAGGACAAGTCGCCGTTACTCAAAAGCCTGGCTAGGAACTGGCTGGAATGGATGACTTTGAAAGGCTCGGGATAGTCGTTTTTAATAACGTTAAAAGCATGAGGGTCAAACGCCACTATCTCGTTGAAACTACGCGCCTGAAAAGCATCGATGTTGTGGCTGGAAACCTGCTCAAACAATCCTTCTTCTCCCAGTCTTCTAACTTCGTTACCCGAGTCATTTTCATCCGGTCCTAGAATGGCAAAGTCTACATTGGCTCGTTTCATTGTCCTTGCAAAAGACTTTGTTATCTCCTGAATTCGGGGGTCAAAGGAACCGCAACTGTCGACAAAAAATAGCAGGTCCGAGTGCTCCCCTTCTTCGAGAATTCTGATCTGGAATTCTTCTATGTCTTTAGTCCAGGCCGAGCGTTTGGATTTCATGGCTCCATATGCGTTGCCCTTTTTCTTAATCTGTTGGAGAGGTTTTTGGAGTGACAGGGGGATGTCACCGCGGTCCATCAGGTATCGTCTCATATCAACAATTTTATCGATATACTCAATAAAGATCGGGCACTCAGCCTCGCATGCGCCGCATGTCGTACATGCCCAGATTTCCTGCTCGGTGATGATATCCCCCACGAGTTTCCTTTCAGACCGACCAGGCTGCGCAACTCTGTCAAAAACTGGAAAATGTTCGTAAGCGTAGTCACGGGCTTTGACGCTGATCATTTTGGGCGATAACGCTCGACCGACAGTATTAGCTGGACAATTATCAGAGCAGCGGCCACAATCGGCGCAGGAATAGAAATCAAGAATATGCTTCCATGTGAACCCCGTCAGGTCACTTACCCCACACTGCTCCAACTCCATCCAGTCAGCAACTCCATATTTAACCGGCTTGATGGACCCCTTGTTTAAATTGGAAAAGAAGACATTGGGTATCGCCGTTATAACATGAAAGTGTTTCGATACAGGAAGATAGTTCAGCAATCCGAGGAAAAACAGGATGTGTGTCCAGTAACCGCCAACGTGGAGAAAGTTCAGCGTAGGCATGGAATTTGTCGGCATGAACATTGAGGCCAGAGTTGCAGCCGGGAGTCTGTAATATTCCCCCGATAGTCCTGAGGCTTTGAGCGCGGCTCCATCATGGATCATGTCCGTGATCATAAGCGCTGAAACGAGACCCAGGATCACATAAGCCTCATGTTCGTGCCCTATGGTCCCTGGATGATCGTAGCGCGCCGGGTGAAATACCGCCCTCCGAACCATTGCGATTACACATACTATTAAAACTACTAAAACCGTATAATCCTTTATTGAATCATACGCGAATCCCACTGAACCGGTGAGGAATGGGATGTGGAATGTAGGGGAGAATCCCCTGCCTATCAAGGTTAGAGAACGAAGTGAAAGGATAATGAATCCCGCGAACAAAAGAATGTGAAGAATGCCAGCGCCCAGGTAACGAGGCTGACGCCACTGCCCAAATCCATAAACCAAAACACGCTGAACTCTGGTCGGAATGTCTGAAAATCTTGGATCGGGAGCCGCCTTGCGAAGCAGGTTGATTCGCCGGTACATTACGTAAAAGAAAAAAGAAATAGATAAAAAAAGAATGATAAAGGCTATTGCTGGAGCTGGAGCGCCTAGAATAGGCGTATCCGCGGGTTCAAGGATGTTCATCAACAAGTCACCTCTTCTAGTTTTAACCGAAACAACTTTCCTGGGCCCTGGGAAAACCTGATCCAAGCCGGGGCGACTATTTAGTTCTGCACAGTAGCAAAACGGATCATCTCAACAAGTAAACACTCGGCGGTCTGGCCGATCAGTATGACGCTTAAGCGCTTTCAAAGAGATTGACACGCTCGTGGGACTGATTCCCAATATTTTAAAGACCGCTGGGCGTTGCCACTCTACAAACAACAAGATATTTGGTCATTTATTTACTAACTTATGATTACGGCCAATATCTTCGCAGGCCTTTCCCCATGAGCTTTTACCAGATGTATATCGCTGGAGTCATAATAAATTGCGTCGCCAGGATTCAATACATCTTTAGTTTCGCCCACCAAGACATCCATTTGCCCCTCGAGAACATAAATAAATTCTTGCCCATCGTGAGCTGAAGGCTCATCAGCGTCCGATGGATGAAGTGTGACTATGAATGGTTCCATGAGGCGATCGCGTTTACCGGTGGCCAGGGATTCATACTCATAACCGCGATGCTCTTGTTTCGACTTTCCAAAGCGTTTAAAACTTCTCCTATCGCCCGATCTTACGATAGTAAATGGTTTGTCCCCCTCGGAAATCAGATCAGCCATTTTCAAGGAAAGCGCCTTGCTCAATTTAATCAACTGTCCGAGGGGCAGGATTGCCTCACCCTTTTCCATTTGTTCAAGAAGTTCGGCTGAAATCCCTACCTTAGACGCAAGTTCCTGCACAGAGAAACCTAGTGATTGCCTGGCTTGGCGTAGTTTCACCGTATGATCCGTGTTCTTCTCGATTTGTGACTCACGTTCGGCGGCCTCTATCGCCCCGGGATCAGTAAGTAAGTCACTTCCCTTTGCCTCGCCGTATCCATCCACAGTATCTCGGAAAGACTGATACGAAATTTCCTTGAACTCTTCGTCCATGTTCGATCCTTTCGATTGTTGTGGCTACAATCATGTCATTCAACGTCGGGGACTTACATCGAACGCCCAGGGACCCCTATGTTTCTAGCGATTACAATACGCTGAACTTCTGATGTCCCTTCTCCTATATCTAGGAGTTTCTGATTACGATAGTGTCGTTCCACGGCGTAATCCTTCATCAGACCATAACCTCCATGCATCTGCACCGCATGATTGGCTGCCCTGTAATAGGTTTCCGAACAGACCAGCTTTGCCATCGCGCCGTATTTTGGTGTAAGACGGTCGTTGTCCTTAAGCCAGCAGGCCTTGTACAATAGTAATCTTGCCATTTCAATTTCGGTAGCCATATCTGCAAGCTTAAACGCGTTTGCTTGAAAAGATCCGATTGGTCGGCCAAACTGCTGGCGTTTCTTGGAATAGTCGAGCGCCAGTTCAAAAGCTCCCTGGGCGCCGCCCAAACCCATGGCGCCTATAGACAAACGTCCACCATCAAGGGTTTTGAGCATCTGATGAAAGCCTTCGCCTCTACCTCCAAGCAAATTTTCTTTGGGGACCCGACAATCCTGAAAAGTCAACAAACCCGTGTTGGATGATCGCCAACACATTTTCCCATGCATCTTTTCTGCTATAAAACCCTTCGTCCCGTTTTCAACGAGAATACAACTTACCTCAGGCTTTCTTGGGTCGGAACTGTCTGTTACACACTGGACCACGCAAACAGCGCTGATGTCCGTTGCCGAATTTGTTATAAATATTTTACTTCCGTTTATGACCCATTCGTTTCCGTCTAGCATCT
>JAMCYH010000251.1:0-313 GCA_023474025.1 Deltaproteobacteria bacterium | reverse complement strand
CCGAATGACGCCAATGTCTTTCCTTTGCAAAGATCCGGTAACCACTTCCTCTTCTGCTCCTCTGTCCCGAAATAATATATCGGAGCTATACCCAATGAGTTCCCTGCGGCAATAGTCGCCGCCTGGGAACCATCGATCCTTGCGATCTCCTCCACCATTATGATGTAGTTGAGATAGCCAACATCACTTCCTCCGAATTCTTCGGAAACGAAGGGCCCGAAGAAGTCAAGTTCCCCCATTTTTCGGGTCAAATCATACGAAAATTCCTCTTTGTCATCGAGTTCCTGGGCAATAGGCGGAAACGAATGGGTCA
>JAMCYH010000119.1 GCA_023474025.1 Deltaproteobacteria bacterium | reverse complement strand
GGCAATTTCGAAACAGTTACAAGAGATGATTGTCGCATATGGCACTCAGGTCGTCCCCTTTGTGACAGGCGACTTGAAAGAAGTTATTTATGCTTGGGCCAACAACAGGCTTCATGATCGGCGTTTTACAATGCCTGGCTGCAGGGGGCTGAGGCGCCAAAGGTTTGGACGTAACGTTTTCAAGGAACAGGAGGATACGATTATGCCACGAGGAGATGGTACCGGCCCACAGGGAACTGGAAAAAAAGCTGGAGGGACGGGAGCAGGCGGTGGTCGCGGAGGCGGACGCATGGGCGGGGCTGCGGCTGCGGGCCCAGCGGGGTTTTGTGTTTGCCCTCAGTGCGGGGATCGACAACCTCATCAGCGAGGAGTGCCTTGCTTTGAGCAAAAGTGCTCCAAATGTGGCGCAACTATGGCGCGAGAATAAAGCAAATTCTGAAAATAGGAGGACGTAACTATGCCACGAGGAGATGGAACTGGCCCACAGGGATTGGGACCAATGACCGGACGAGCTGCAGGACTCTGCGCTGGAACAGGTGGGCCCGGCTATGCCAACCCCACACTGGGGCGAGGTGTTGGAGCTGGTTTCGGACGAGGTCTCGGTTTTCGAAACGCCGATCATGAAGCCTGTTGTTGGCCCAAGCATAAATAACTTCTTTCAAGTCGCCTGTCACAAAGGGGACGACCTGAGTGCCATATGCGACAATCATCTCTTGTAACTGTTTCGAAATTGCCCCGCATACAAGGGTGTTGACGCTCAACTCAACCAAATGGATCGCCTTCTGAACTGGTAGATCATCGGCAAAGATTTCCTGACTTTCTTTCACGATTCGTCGCGAAACCGCTTCGACCAGTACAATCTGCCGGGCCGTATCAAAAACCGGCGCAATGCGATTGTCCAGGAAAGAAAAGGCTGCTTTCATAAATTCAAAACCTACTCTCAGTTACTATACAGATGATAAGCACAAAATGTGCCAAAGCTTATGCGCCTCAGCGCTTTAGGTTAAGGCATTGAATGATAAAGATTATTGGCGGTTGGCGCGTAGGTGTGGTTACTAATAGAGTAGCCTATGCGCTACCTAATGGGAGAGCATGAGTAGTAATATTGCTACTTAGGCCGTGTTTTACTTTTTCGACCATCCACTTCCGGCAGGATGATGCCCAGTTTCTTTATTTTGCGAAACAGAGTTGTTTTGTGAATATGGAGTTCTTTTGCTGTAGCCAAACGGCTGTAACCGTTGCGTTCCAACGCTTTTTGAATTGCTTCGATATCTACAATATCATGCGCAGATTTTACTGTCGACGGAGCGCGCAGTGATGACTCGTGCGCCGTCAACTCTTCGGGTAAGTGATTGATTCCAATCATGTCCTCACTACACATTATAAAAGACCGCTCAATCACATTTTCAAGCTCCCTGATGTTTCCGGGCCATTCGTGCGCTATAAGCAAAGAAAGGGCCTCAGCGCTAATCCCGGTAATAGATCTACCCTGCAAACGGTTAAATCGTCCGATAAATCCCTGCGCCAAAAGAGGAATGTCTTCCTTCCTCTTCCTTAAAGGGGGCAGTTGTATTCGAACTACGTTAACTCTGTAGTATAGGTCTTCCCGGAATAGACCTTTATGCATCTGTTCAGCCAGGTCTTTGTTCGTTGCCACAATAATTCGTGAATCCGTGGCTTTTGTTTCTGTCGCTCCGAGAGGCTCATAGGCCCGTTCCTGCAAGACTCGCAGGAGTTTCACCTGGAGGGCTGGGCTAATCTCGCCTATCTCGTCAAGTAAAATAGTCCCCTTTTCCGCAAGAGCGAACCGCCCCGGTTTATCTTTAGCCGCTCCGGTAAACGCTCCAGCTTTGTATCCGAACAGTTCCGACTCCAACAAAGTGTCCGGTAAAGCTCCGCAGTTAACTGCGATAAACGGACCGTTTCGTCGTGGGCTCAGACTGTGAATCGTACGGGCTACCAGTTCCTTACCGGTGCCTGTCTCTCCAAGAATTAACACTGTGCTTGGGCTTGCGGCAATAGCCGGTAGAGCTTCTAATACCTTCTGCATTACTGGGCTTCGGCTGGCGAAATCTCCCACCTGGAATTTGCCCTGCAGTTCACGGCGTAATGCTTCGAGTTCGCTTAGGTCGCGAAAAGTTTCGGCGCCTCCTATTACCAGACCCTTGTCATCCCTCAAAACGGCCGTCGAAACGCTAATAGGTATACGGGAACCTTCAGCGTTAATAATGTACCCTGATTTGCCGATTATCGGTCTGCCAGTTTTTAACGTCTGCTGGAGAGCGCAATCAATCCCGCACATGCTTGACCGGAAAACTTCCGAGCAGAGCCTTTTTATGGCTTCTTCGCGTCTGACGCCTGTTATCTCCTCAGCGGCCCGGTTAAACGAAGTGATGCGCCACTCGAGATCAACCGTAAACACCCCATCTGAGATGCTCTCCAGTATGGCTTCCGTAGGCGTCCTGGACTCCAAACGGGGCAGTTTCCCAGCTATTTCTTGCCTCTTGGCCTTGTTGTCGCTGATTTTGTTCTTTGATCGGCTCATATTGATTTGAGGGCCTCTATAATGTCCTCAGGATCGAGTCGTTTGGTATAATCCAGGTCTACATAGGCTTTAAGAATCTTTCCGTCCTTGCCGATTATGTATGTAGCCGGAACAGGAAGTTCAAAGAAGCCATCTCGGTTCTTGGCAAGCTCAACACCATAACTCGAATAAAACTGCAGCAAATCCATTGGTAGCTGGAAAACGATCCCGAATTCACGGGCAACTTTGTTATCTACGTCACTAAGCACTTCAAAACTCAATTCATTCTTTTCCACTACGGACAGCGAATTGTCAGGCGTTTCAGAAGAGATAGCCGCTAGCGACGCCCCTAGTGCGCTTATATCGTGAAGCCTTCGCTGCAATGACCGCAGCTCGATATTGCAATAGGGTCACCAGCCACCTCGATAAAAGGACAAAACCAAGGGGCCCTTCAATAGCAGGCTCTCAAGGGAAACGGTATGGCCAGTAGCGTTTGGCAGTTCAAATTTCGGCGCCAAGTTTCCTTCCTGTAAGCATGAGTCATATATCCCCGATTGCGATAACTCGTCCTGGGCTCGGTCCATAATTTCCAGCTTGTCTGGTGGAATAAGTTTACGGCTGGCGGCCTTCCATCTATCAAGTCTTTTGTTTAATGACATAATAGGTCCTCGAAGATTAAGTCTGCTAAAAAAGTTCTGAGCTTAAACAGTTTCATAAATCATGTTGCCTCAAAAAACAAATCAAGCTCGGAAAATAGCAGTTTGATTTCTTAACGAAGTGTTCGGTTGCTGCTATAAAAAAAACGGCCATAAAGGCCGTTTTTTGTTTTTAAAGGTAGGGCGTTTAATTTATGAGACCTTAAACTTGTAGATCTCATTTGTTTTCGGGTCGATCACGTGAACAGCACATGCTATACATGGGTCAAACGAATGTACTGTTCGCAGGACTTCCAAAGGCTTCTTGGGATCAGCAACAGGAGTACCAATTAGAGCGTTTTCAACAGCGCTTTTCTGACCTTTGGAGTCTCTGGGACCCAGATTCCACGTAGAAGGAACAACTTGCTGGTAATTCTTTATCTTTCCTTTTTCAATGTTTACCCAATGTCCGAGGGATCCCCGGGCGACATCGTTAAGGCCCATGCCTTGCCCACTTACTGTTTCATCAAGTTTGTATTCAGTGAATGTACGTGTGTCACCTTTCTTGATGTTTTCAACGAGTTCCATTGTCCACTTTTCGGCAACCTTCGCATTGACAAGACACTTTATGGCTCTTGCTCCGATTCGGCCGAGAGTTGACATCAAAGCTTCGGGGCCTATTCCAAGTTTCTTCATGACCATGTCGGTCGTTTCCTTAATTTCCTTGTTGCCACCGACATAGGACACAAGGCACTGAGCCAGCGGCCCAACTTCCATGACTTTGCCGTCGTACCTGGGGGCTTTCATCCAGGAATATTTCCCATCTTTGGAGTTGGTATCAGGGACAGCGCCTTTGAGGGCTTCTCCCGAAAGAGGCTTGGTAACTCCGACCGCAGGATATAGTGGAGCGCCATTTTCGTACCAGGATCTTGTCACGTCTTCAGTAATCTTGGTCGGGTCAACCGGCAAATGCTTGAGCTTGCCATCGACAATCATGCCGCGTGGGAAGTAGAAGCTCTCAGGTTCTTTGTCACTCTGCGGGAAATCACCATAGGCTAAAAAGTTCTTGTTTCCGCCGATTTTCGTCCAATCCTTGTAGAAAGACGCTACCGCAAGCACGTCAGGAATGTAGACATCCTGTATAAACGCAACCTGTTCCTTCAGCATGTATAGATATTTGGCGATACGATCCGCGTCGAGTTGTCCCACAACAGTGACTCCACCAGGAAGATGGCCTTGCAGATGAGGATTCTTTGCGCCCCAGATGGCGGTCATCTGAGCTGCATGGACCTGTTGCCTGAGGTTATCAAGATAATGACCAACCGCCATCAAATTGGCTTCAGCCGGGAGCTTGTACGCAGGGTGCCCCCAGTACGCGTTGGCGAACGGTCCTAACTGCCCCGAATCGACAAATGCTTTGAGTTTGGCCTTAAGGCCCTCATAATATTTCTTCGATTGGGGCCTTCCACTTACGGCGTTAGACAAATCTGCCGTCTTACCTGCGTCAGCCGATAAGGCTGAAACGACATCGACCCAATCCAGCGCGCACAGTTGATAAAAATGAACGGAGTGATCGTGCATATTCTGCGCCGCATGGGTTAGATTGCGAACTATTCTTGCGTTGGGTGGAATTTTTATCTTCAGAGCGTCTTCAACTGCTCTGACTGAAGCCAGTGAGTGTACCAAAGTACATACACCGCAGGATCTCTGGGTAAGTAAGTGGGCATCACGTGGGTCGCGTCCCTGAAGAATGATTTCAAGTCCTCGGAAAAGTGTGCCGCTGCTCCAGGCGTCCTTCACCTTCCCATTCTCTACTTCAACTTCTATGCGTAGGTGACCCTCAATTCGGGGAATTGGGTCAACGACGACTCGTGCCATTTTTCGCTCCTTCTTATGTGGTTATCTAATTAGTTTGTGACAGCTTGGACATTTCGTCTTAATTATTTTTGAACGTAGAATGGGCTCATATCGTCCCAGAACTTGGGTTCACTGCAACCGATACAAGGATGGCCCGCGCGGATGGGCCAGTTCGTACCCTGGTTCCACTGTATGATCGGACAATTGTTATAAGTTTCCGGCCCTGCGCAACCAACTTCATAAAGGCACCATCCTTTGGCCGCGCCTTCGTCCCCAAACTGTTTCACGAATTCCTTGTTTTCGAAATGGCCCCTTCTCGGGCAATTATCATGAATAAGATAACCATACGCGAATAGTGGCCGACCTTTTTCATCCAATGCCGGGAGCTTACCGAGCAGGAGGTAATGGACTATTGTAGCGACCATATTGTTGGCGTTGGGAGGACAACCAGCGATATTTACAGTTTTGATCCCGGTAGCGGCTGAGACGCTCTTGGCTTCTGTGGGATTAGGCTTGGCGGCTTGTACACCACCGTCGCACGCGCATGCGCCAACGCAAATGGTGTGTGCCGCGTTTTTGCACACGTGATTCGCGATTTCCAGAAAGGTCTTCCCGTGAATCTTTCCATAGACACCCTTATCTTTAGTCGGGATAGCGCCTTCAGCAATGCAGATGTATTTGCCCTTGTGGTCCTTAACTGTTTTTTCGAGAATTTCTTCGGCCTGATCTCCTGCTGCAGCCATAATAGTCTCGTGATAAGCAAGATCTATGACATCCAGTATGATGTCCGCTGCCCAGGGATAGGTAGTCCTGATGAACGACTCGGTGCATCCGGTGCATTCAGCGAAATGCATCCATACCACCGTGGGTCTTTTTTTCTCCATGGCTTCGGCGATCCGTGGAGCGAAGGACATGGGAAGGCCCAAGACCGTCGCCATCAAACCGCAAAACTTCATGAAGTCGCGGCGTGAAACCCCCTTAAGGGCCAACCTTTCATTTAAATCGACGTGACTGTCCATTATTATCCTCCTTGCATGGACTTTAAAATGACACTCAGATTTTAGTGCTCCAGCGAGTTACTCCCAGCCCGACTATAGCCTACTAGCTAGTCACAAACGTTTGCAGAACTCACAAGAGTCACAAACAGAAACTTAACAAATTTCCAATGGGGTTATCCACTAAAAATATGTGCACAATACTATGAAGAAAAATCAAAATCAAGGCGGTAAACTGAATGAAATTACAGTATTACGTTATTTTTCTTTGTGTTACACTAACTAATTCTTCTGAGCTTCAAAGTAACATAAAATTTAATCATTACTCACCCTGTTACGTTACAAAATACTTTATCCTAAATACTTTTTTCCGCACACTCCAGCGTAAATTCAATATCCGCCCCTAGATGCGCTGCGCTGACAAACCATGCTTCGAACGCCGAGGGAGCCAAATATACACCTCTTTCCAACATGTTGGAGAAAAAGGAGTTAAACACTGACCTGTCCGCCTTCCCCGCGTCTTCGTAATTATTTACCTTATCAACACCAAAGAAAACGGATAGCAATGAACCGACGCGGTTTATGGAAAATTTTAAACCTTTTGCAGATAGTATCTTTCCCAGTCCATCAGCCAGACGCGCTGATTTGTTTTCCAATGATTGGTACGGATTGTCTCTTTTCAGGATTTTCAGCGTTGTCAATCCTGCGGAAACAGCCAGAGGGTTACCTGATAGCGTTCCAGCCTGATATACGCCTCCTACCGGCGCGAGGAGCTCCATGATTCGCCGGGGCCCCCCAAAAGCCCCCACCGGTAAACCTCCGCCAATTATCTTCCCCAGACAAGTCAAATCCGGTAATACCTTATAAAGCTCCTGGGCGCCACCGAGTCCCACCCTGAAACCGCTGATTACCTCATCGAATATTAGGAGCGCTCCAGATTTCGAACAAATGTCTCGCAGCCCTCGTAAAAATCCGGGAACAGGACAGACAACGCCCATGTTGCCGGCAACCGGCTCAACTATGACTGCTGCAATTTCACTACCAAACTCTTCAAAACATCGTCCCATCGACTCGATGTCATTGTATGGAAGCACAATAGTTTGTTCAACCAGAGACTTCGGAGCGCCAAGAGAGTCAGGAATAGAAAACGTTGCCGCGCCTGACCCTGCCTTCGCCAGTAGGCCATCGCTATGCCCATGGTAGCAGCCTGAAAATTTGACTATTTTGTCGCGGCCAGTATAACCTCGAGCCAATCGGATCGCGCTCATCGTGGCCTCAGTTCCGGAGCTTACCAGCCTCACCATTTCAATTGACGGCACAAGTTCGGCAATTAATTCCGCCATCTCGATTTCACGTCTGGTAGGCGCGCCGAATGATGTGCCATCCTTCATCGTTAAAGCCAGCGCTTCCAGCACCTCAGGATGAGCATGCCCCAAAATCAGTGGCCCCCATGAACATACGTAATCAACAAAAGAGTTGCCATCCTCGTCCATGACACGACAGCCGCTGCCAGACTTTATGAATCGAGGATGCAATCCTACAGAGCGAAAAGCCCTCACCGGTGAGTTAACTCCTCCCGGAATAAGTTCCACGGCTTTTGAATAAAGCTCTTCTGATATGGTGTTGTTTCCCATTAATTCAGTTTCTCCTTAAAACCCCTCCCGTTGTTCTGATCAGTCATCGAAATAGGTCATACTAACTTTTTTCAGTTCCCGTTCGCTAAAAAGGATCTCATATTCGAATATTCCAACTCTTTCAGCCATGCTGGTTACGGTTTTCATACATTCTTCCTCGGAGGACGAATGGACCATGGTGAATAGTGTTCCTCCCATCACATCAAATGGAGGGCGTTCATAACAATGCGAGACTTCCGCCATGTTGGCGAAGATATTTCCGACTTCCTCAATTCTGGCCGGATCAACTTTCCAGACGACCATGCCATTGAAGTGTATGCCTGCTTCGATATGTCGTATCATAGCGCCGATTCTACGTATTATTCCAGACCCTACCATACGGTTGATTCGCTCGAGGACATTCTTCTCTGAAACACCAATGCGGTTAGCGATTGCCAGATATGGTTCAGCCGTTCCATCAAGATCACCCTGAAGGATAGCCAAAATTGATTTGTCAATTTGATCAAGACTATTGCTGTTGGTCATTTAAACCTGTTACCCTCCAAAAGGTATTTAATTTATACTTGTATCTTCATA
>JAMCYH010000301.1 GCA_023474025.1 Deltaproteobacteria bacterium | reverse complement strand
CACACCGGTTTACCCAAGACCTTGGAGAGAACTATTTGATCAATCTAAGGAGTCAGTCAATGACGTTGTATCTCGATCGTCAGGCCAAGAAACTCGGCATGCTTCTGATGATACCCGAAACCCTTTGGAACCAGACGATTAACCGTCCACCAGCCTGATAATGTCAACAGTCAGATTTATCGATAGATCATGAGCAGGACGTACAAAAAGGCCGATAGTTAACTGAAGCCCAGAAGCGCGGACACAAACATGGCCATGGTCGGCGGGCACAACGAATTGTAGGCGCTCCTCGAGCGACCACGCATAGAAATCTTTTCAAACGCTGACCAAAAACATAACTGCCTGCCCATGGAATGACGGATGTACAGACCTAAAAACAGAAATAAGGACCACCTCAAGGCTTCGCCACGGGGTCATTTTTGAAAGAACGTACCCACCAACAGTGCGCTAGAACACGGGGTATTCACATAGAAGAAATTATCTGACAGGCTCGGCCGGCCAGCAATTATCTCATATACTCGATTCAGCGCTATGGAACTATTTTGGACGGCCCAAGCTATCATTCGAATAGATCGCGAGCCGGATTCGGATTCCGGCGGAGGATTCTCGCTTGATACCCTTCAGGTTGTCCATGTGTATTATTTTTTTGAACCGTAGGGAATCTGTTTTCGATCTCTCTTATCTCTCATACAAATTATGCCGTTTTAGCTGCTATTCTTGATCAAAGGGAAGCTTTTACTTGTTTTGTGTCAAAGGAAGAGGCCAATATCATAGACCCATCTTGTGGACAAGTTAGCGCCATACCGGCTAATAAACTCATACTCAATATTCCGTTGTCCGGTGGTAATTCGTTGATTCAATAGGATGTCGTGACCGTTATTGAAAAGTTACGATAAAAAACCTATGAGTCACCTTTGACAGCCAAACTCACTTTTTGATAAGAAGTTCAAGCCCATCGGCGCATGCTCGGCATGCATAAAGATCCGCCTTTTCTCCCCCGGGCATTTTAGCCCAGCCGCCCTTTTCAATGAAGTCAACTTTCTCCCAGCCATTTAATTTCTCAAATTCTTTGAGTTTCTCCACATGGTTCGGTTCCTTCATAAATTGGGCGACGCAGATCGCCGCTTGAGTCGCCAAAACCGCTTCTTTGGTCATCCTTTTGGTCATGCCGGTGGTTGTCCAGCCACCCCATCCAAAGCCGATGATTATTACGATAACTGCCCCAAAAACAAGACCCAAAGCTCCATACTTAAGTTTCGCTTTGGTTGTTTCTTCTCTCATTTCACTTTGTGATTTCATTTATAATGTCTCCTTGCATTATGTTGAGATATTTCTTCCTGTGATGACATTAATGGTCCAAGAAAAAAGGACACTGGTTTAAGTGCATAAGCTGCTCTAAACTAATCAAAATAGAAGGAGCGGCGACGATGACAAAGACAAACATCATATTCATCCCTAATCACCGACACCTCAAATCCTCCGTCCCTGGTCAAAACCACGCGAGTTTCTGACGTCTGTGCTATCTTTCCTCACTTAAATCCAATCCGCTCCCAGGTCGCGTTGCAGACGCGAAATATGCGGCGACATTGTGTCTACGTCAGGACTGGATCGGATGGCTATCAACTGGAGCAGGAATTATCCAGGCTTATTCCAAATGGACTTATACAGGTAAAGCGCTGGCAGCCTAATATCAGCTTAACATATTGAACGCTACACTGGATATGTTCCGATTCACGTAATGTTAAAATCACGAACGATTAATATGCCTACTGCTGTATTTGAGGATCGAACCTTGGCGCTTGTAATTCGTGGCACCAATAAATCCCATGTTATTAACGGTGTCCGGTGTAACTCTAAATGTTTAATTGGTTTTGAAACCTGTTCCTCATTTTTTCTGTTGACAAGGAATAAAAAGTCTTCTACAGTTCCATATAATATACTGAGTTGCAGATATGGAACGACAGGCCATGGGAAACAATCTTTCACTAAGAAATGGTTTAATGATTCTTGAATGTTTCACTCCTCAAAAATCAAATCTCACACTTTCCGAAATCTCGAGATTAAATGGCCTTTCAAAAGCTAGCGTTTCAAGAATATTAAAGACGTTATCCGAGTTAGAGTATCTGAAGTATAGACCTCAAGACAGAAGGTACTTTCTTGGCCCGAAAGTCCTCTCCCTAGGCTTTTCAGTAATTCAGGCCATGGAGGTGCGAGACATTGCAAGGCCTTATCTAGAAGAATTGTCACAAGAATGTCATCAAACCGTCAATTTGGGTGTGATCGATGGTAACGAAATGGTCTATATAGACAGAATTCGATTTCCTGATCTCCGTGAGTTAAACATACGGATTGGAAGTAGAATCCCTATCTATAACAGCGCATTAGGAAGGGCTGTGTTGGCGTACAAAAATAGAGAACAGCTAGCGGCAATATTAGAGAAAATTGGAAACGACTCTCATGCCTCTGAATACATGGCAAACAATAAGGACAAGCTAATAGCTGCCCTAGAAAGAGCAAGAAAGGAACGCTTTGCATCATCCGACGAGGAATTCGCGGAGGGCATTCGGGCTATTGCCGTGCCCATATTTTCTCATAATGGCTCAGTAGAGTACAGCATCAACATAGTAGCTCCAAGTCAAGCGTTGACTATGGAACAGCTTCACATTACCTATGCAGCCAAACTAGTGAGGGTCGGAAATGAGATTTCTAGGATGTTAGGTTACTCCGACAGTCGTGAGAACAAATTTTTAAGCGAATGATGTGAAGGAGCTGAAGAAAAATGCAGACATTAAAAATAGAAAAAACTGAAATTAGTCATTTGGCGGGTCCCCTTAGGGATTTACCGCAAGATGTTTTGGTGGGTATTTCGGCGTCACCACGCATTCGTAGGCTAAGGAAACGCTTTTTCGAGAATAGTCCATCAATTTGTGTCGAACGGGCCCGAATAGTCTTCGACTATTATAATGAAGCCAAAAACCGCTCCTTACCATTAATTTTACAAAAAGCTGGGGCGTTCCGTAGAATTCTAAATCTAATTCCTGTCAACATTTACGAAGATGAACTCATCGTAGGTTCTTTATCCTCACGCCCTCGTGGATACCCGGTCTTTCCGGAAGATTCTGGTGACTTAATATCAAACGAATTGAATTCAATATCTGCGCGCCGGCCCGATCCATTTGAAATTACCGATGCGGATAAGACTGAGCTACAAGAAAAAATTCTCCCTTATTGGACGGGGAAATCCTCTGTAGAAAGGTTTGCTTCTTTATTAAGTTCTGAAGAAAAGGAATTTATCTTTTCAGAACTGGAAAATTTCTCCAAGGGGACCGGGATCATGAGTCTGAGTCCGGCTCTTTTTGGCACAGGGGGACATATCACACTAGATTTTCCAAAAGTGCTCGAAAAGGGCTTTCGAGGCATTAGGGAAGAAGCCATTGCTAAGCTAGAGTGGTCAAGGGGTTTACCCGAAACCAATGTGGAGCGGGATATCTTTTACCAGGCGGTTATAGAATGTTGTGAGGGAATGATTGGGTTCGGGTTACGCTTTGCCAAGCTTGCCGAGATGATGGCCACAAAAGAGGCGGATCCCAGACGTCGACAGGAACTTTACAAAATTAGTGAAATCTGCGCGAGGGTGCCTGGCTCGCCTCCCACTAGTTTTCATGAGGCGCTTCAGGCCGTCTGGTTCACCTATGTAGGCATTTTACAAGAGGAATATGACAGATGTTGCTCTCTTGGTCGAATGGACAACTATCTATATCCCTTTTATGAAAGGGATTTAAGCCAAGGGGTTCTTTCCACTCATCAAGCGCAGGAACTGCTTGATTGTTTATGGTTAAAGTTAGGGGAAACTAATTTCATCAACTGGGGTTCGTACAGTAAACTTGCCGCTGGATTCCCCGTACAGCAACAAATCCCTGTTGGCGGCCTTACTCCTGATGGTCTTGACGCAAGCAATGCCCTCACTTACCAATGTATCCAGGCATCTATGAACACTCGGCTTCATCAGCCCAGTATAACAGTTCGTCTACACAAAGATTCTCCTAAAGACCTCCTTCGTAAGGCGTGTGAACTGGCGCGGATTGGTACGGGTCACCCTTCATTTTTCAACGATGAGATAGTAATTCCTGCGCTGGTGGACAATGGTATATCAATAGAAGACGCTCGAAACTACAGCTCAGTAGGATGCGTGGGAGTTCAAGTCTCAGGATGCGGGAAGGGTTCTCATAACGGCGGCTATTTCAATGTAGGCGCAGCCCTTGAATTTACGTTAACCAATGGGGTTTGGCGACGGGCGAATAAACGGATTTCGATTCAGACAGGGGATCCTCGAAATTTCACATCATTTGACGAGCTGTGGGACGCTTTTGACAAGCAATTCCGACACATGATCCGAATACACCTTGGAATGGCGGTTAAGGTCGAGTATTTGCAGAAGCATTATAGTCCGACCCCTTATTTGAGTTCTCTCATAAAAGGTTGCTTGGAGAATGGAACTGATAAAACGAATGGCGGAGCGATTTACAATCTGGGGATGTCCTTTAGAGCGGTAGGTCTTGCTGATGTGGCTGATTCGCTTGCGGCTATCAAAAAACTAGTTTTTGAGGATAAGACAGTCCCTATGCAGGAACTGTTGTGCGCATTAGATGATAATTTCGAGAATAACGAAGTATTGCGACAAAAGTTGGTAAATTATGCGCCACATTACGGCAATGATGACAAATATGCGGATGATTTAGCCCGAGATGTTCTGTTCATATTAACTGATGAGTTCCGACAGCACAAAAGCTATTTTGGAGGTGATTTCCAGCCTGGGTTTGGTTCAGTTTCTTCACACTGGCCTTTCGGTCAGGTGTTGGGAGCTTTTCCAAACGGACGCAAAGCAGGGATGCCTCTTGCGGATGGTATTGGTCCAGTCCACAACCTAGACCAGCGTGGTCCGACGGCGGTTCTAAAATCAGTTGGCAAGATGGATCACGCAAAGTTGTCAGGCGGTTCAATTCTAAACCTCAAATTTCCCCCTCAGGTAGTCGCAGGAGAAAAAGGGTTGGCCAACTTTGTGAGCTTCCTGCAAAGTTTTGTCAAACTAAATGTATGGCATTGTCAGTTTAACATTGTCAGCGCTGAAAAATTACGTCAAGCGCAACAGCGTCCTGAAGCACACCAGGATTTGCTTGTTCGGGTTGCGGGTTACAGCGCTTATTTCACTGGTCTTCCCAGAGAATTGCAGGATGACATTATTGACAGGACCGAACATACAATATTGTAAGCTAATTTAGAGGTGTTATATCTACGCATGGAACCGACACCAAAGGGCCTAATATTTGACATCCAAAGTTTTTGTGTCCACGACGGTCCTGGAATACGTACGGTAGTTTTTTTCAAAGGGTGCAACCTTAAGTGCGTCTGGTGCCAGAACCCAGAATCGATTTCTATGAATCCTGAACTCTCATATAGTGAAACACGCTGCATCCACTGTGGTTTATGCGCTGACGCATGTTCTTTCAACGCCATTCTTCGGACACCGTCAATTCCTACGTTTGATTGGAAGGCGTGCCAGACGTGCATGGCTTGTACGCAAGTTTGTCCATCAAGGGCTTTACGCCCAATAGGAACGTGGATGACGGTGGACGAAGTGATGCAAAAGACAGAATCAGACCGGGTTTTTTTTGAAAATTCTGGCGGTGGTATCACGTTTTCGGGTGGTGAGCCGACAGTCCAGTCTAAGTTTCTCCAAGCCCTTCTGGAAGAGGCCGGTAGACGAAAATTCCATAGAGCTTTAGAGACCAACGGTCACCTTCCAGAAGAAAGGTTTGCTGAATTAATATCCCACGTTGAATTGGTTTTGTTTGACGTAAAACATTTAGATTCTAAGCGCCACAAAAATCTCGCAGGGGTAGGGAACCGTCTAATCCAACGGAATTTGGAACAGTTGTCTCGGACGAACCGAGTGCGATGGATTCCACGCTTTCCCCTCATTCCGGGGGTTAACGACGACACGACTCATGTCAAAAATTTAGGAAAAAGGCTAAAAACGCTGGGCGCGAGGGAAATCCATATTCTTCCTTATCACCGGTTAGGTGACGCCAAGAGGCGAGAACTTGGCTATCCCCAGCCGGATCTAATGAAATGCGTCAGTGTTCCATCAAAGGCTGAAGTGGCGGAAATCGTAAAAGTGTTTGAACACCTTGGACTGTCAACGAGCGTTGGCGGATAACTAAAGAGGAGGGTTTCATCATGAAATGGGCCATGAAGAATTTAACTTTGTGGGGGTTGGTAGCTCTTTTGTTATTTGGTCCGGTGATCCCGTCATTTGCCCAAGACGAGATCAAGATTGGCGGTATAATATCCTTGACCGGTCCCAAGGCTGCGCTGGGGCAGGAGGAGAAACGGGGATACGACATGGCCATCGACAAGATCAACTCATTGGGCGGAGTTCTCCAGAAAAAAGTAAAGTTAATTTTGGAAGACGATCGGTTTAATCCCTCGGTAGCTGTGTCCGCCGCTGAAAAGTTGGTCGCCGAGGATAAGGTTGTTGCAATTACAGGTGGGTATGGATCCACAGAGACTTTAGCAACCTTGGCTGCGTTAAAAAATTATGCGCCAGTGGTGGTTTGGCAAGGAGCAGGCGCAGAAAAAATCGAAAAGCTCTATGGGAAGGAGCCGTGGTTTTTTCATCTTCATCCCTGGGGGTATTATTCCCTCTTGGATTTGAAAGACTTTATGCTGACTCTGGACCCGAAGCCACAAAGTGTTGCCATTGCCTATGAAGACACGTCCTATGGGGTTGACTATTCTAAATTTGCCAAGAAATTTTGGTCGGAGGCCGGGTTCAAAATAGTCGCATTTGAGCCATTTAAGTCAGGCTCTTTTGATTATGCTCCGCTGATTACCAAACTTAAGGCCATTCAGCCCACTCCTGACGTTTTTTATTGGGTAGGCTATGTTGGTGACGCAGTGCTTTTGATACGTCAGAGCAAAGAAATGAATTTTAACCCTAGGATTTTCGCTGACACTGGTGGAGTAGGCTTCCCTGAGTTCAAGAAACAGTTGGGGAAGGACTGTAACTATGTATTAGGAATTGATATTTGGTCACCAAAAGTTAAGTTTCCTACTTCTACAAAATACCCTGATCTCTTTCCGTCTTCTGAGCAGTGGCTTAAAGATTACAGAGACCGTTATAACGGACGGGATCCCAATTATTGGTCGCTTATCTCTTATGTGGCATTGGCGGCTACGTGCCAGGCAATTAAGGATGCTGGGACGACTGAAAAATCTAAAGTCATCGCTGCGTTGGAAAAATTGGATACAATGACCCCCATGGGAAGGTTGAAATTTGGAGCAGGGTCGTATGGCTCAATTCACCAAGGCTACAAACAGGGGCTGGTCTTTCAATGGCAAGAGGGCGAAAAACAAATAGTGTTTCCTAATAATTTAAAAACGGGTTCCGTCATATATCCGACTCCAGTTTGGGACAGCAGACACTAGAGGGTTTGCGGATGGAAAACTTTATCCAGGTAGTGGTCAACGGAACCTTAATCAGTGGCCTTTATGCTTTGATTGCGGTGGGTCTGACTTTAATCTTTGGGGTGATGCGAGTCATAAACTTCGCCCACGGCGAGTTCATGATGCTGGGGGGCTATACCACGTATTGGCTTTTTGTTTTGCTAAGATTGGACCCTCTCCTTTCACTACTGATTTCCATGGTTGTCTTAGCCGGATTGGGGTTGATAGTCCAAAGATGTCTTATTAATCCTGTCCTCGGGGCCTCGTCGCTTAACCAGATCCTATTAACGTTCGGATTGGCCATAATTCTACAGAATGTCGCCATGATCCTTTGGACAAGCGACTACGTTTCCGTACAGACATGGTACTCTACACATTCGTTGAGGGTTGGTTTTGTAAGAATCAGTGTAGCGAAGCTTGGGATCTTTTTTATGGCGATCATTCTTATGATGCTACTTGGGATTATACTGAAGAAAACTGAGACGGGTAAAGTTTTAAGAGCGGTTTCCCAAGATCCCCAAACCGCTCAGTTGATGGGGATCGATATTAATCGGGCTTACATGATTGCTTTTGCCATTGGAACGGGATTAGCGGGTTTGGCAGGCGCGGCGACAAGCACTGTCATGTCTATTTTCCCTACAGTAGGGGTTGAATTCATCATGAAAGCTTTCGCAATAGTTGTTTTCGGAGGTTTGGGGTCTGTGGCAGGAGCTTGCCTAGCCAGTTTCATATTAGGGGTCACAGAGTCGCTGGTAGGGACCTACGTCCCTGGCGGCGGTGGCTGGGCAGAAGCCGTTTCATTTACAGTGCTGATATTGGTTCTTATTTTTAGGCCCAAGGGTATCTTCTCTTCATGAAAATGGTCCGGGCCCGTGGCAACAAATAACAGAAATCAAGTGGGTGCCCAAATGAAATCAATATACGTCCTAGTGGTAACCTTAGCCGTGGGGCTAATGTGTTGTTTGCCTATATTTCTTGGGCCACATTCGTTGCACATCGTGATATTGACTTTGATCTCTCTAATCGTTGCGACCAGTTGGAACATTTTGCTTTTGACGCACCAGATTTCTTTGGGTCACGCTGGATTTTTCGGGGTTGGCGCATATACCTGCGGCGCATTGTGCGAAAAATTCATGCCGATAGTTCCCTTGGACATATTGGTAGGAGGCATTATCGCCGCCTTATTCGCTGTCATTCTCGGAGTGATATGTTGCAGGATGACGGTTTGGGCGATAGCTATCGTAACACTTGCGTTTGCAGAAGTACTGAAAGTCCTTGTAATCATGGTTCCAAGTATTGCCGATGGCGCAGAAGGCATAAGGGTGCCCCCCATATTCGGCGGGGTGGGGTATGAGAAGATAGCCTGTTTTTATTTGGTCCTTTTTGTTTCATTACTTTCTTTGACCTGCGCTTACGCAATCAGGAAATCGAAGCTGTACTACGCTTTTGCCGCCGTTCACGATGACGAGGAAGCTGCGGGAATGCTGGGCGTAAATCCGTTGAAATTCAAAATAATTGCTTTCAGCGTAAGCGCATTCATGACCGGAGTGGCTGGCGGGATTTTTGCCCATTACATCTCTTTTATTGACCCTTACACCGTGTTCGGTTTGCATATTTCGCTTGACGCCCAGATCATGCCTCTCGTCGGGGGCCTGTACACAATATTGGGTCCTGTCATCGGATCATTTGTCCTTACATCCGCTGGAGAAGTTTTTAGAATTTATTTTGGCAGTGGTTACCTTATCGCTTACGGGTGCATCCTCGTTGCATTTGTGCTTTTTCTGCCTGAAGGAATCGTAGGATGGGCGCAACGGTTGGCAAGGAGGTAAGCAAACAATGCCACTGCTGCAAGTCAAAGACGTCTATATGAAATTCGGTGGAGTAATGGCTATCGCTGGAGTTTCATTTGACATCCACGAAGGAGAGATTCTAGCGCTGATTGGACCAAACGGTTCAGGGAAAACGACCATGTTCAATCTGATTTGCGGGGTATTCAGCCCTTACTCTGGCCATATCCTGTTTAGAGATTGTCAAATCACGGGTCTTAAGCCCTACCAAATATGTAGAAAGGGGATAGGGAGGACGTTTCAGATCGCCAAGCCATTTCCCAAGATGACGGTATTGGAGAACGTAATGGTTGGCAGCATTTATGGTAAAAAGAATAGCTATCCATTGAAAAAGGCCCGTGAGATGGCCATGTCAGTAATTCATTCGATGGGGATGGAACAGAAGTGGGACACGCCAGTCACTGAATTGACACTGCCTTACAAAAAACGATTGGAGCTTTGCAAAGCCATTGCAACAGAACCACACATGCTGCTCTTGGATGAAGTAATGGGCGGTCTTAACCCTTCAGAGGTTGAAGAAATGATAAAATTGCTAAAGAGGATCCAATCAAATGGTGTGACTTTGCTATTTGTCGAACATCTAATGCGTGCTGTCATGGGGTTGGCGGAACGTATGGTGGTCCTGAACCATGGGGCAAAAATCGCTGAGGGCTCGCCGGTTGAGGTTGTGGAAGACTTGCAGGTAATTGAGGCCTATCTCGGTAAGGAGAATCAATTTGTTAAAGGTTGACGCTATAGATAGTTATTATGGAGATTCCCAGGTACTGTCTGGTATCTCGTTTGAGGTCGGGGAGAAGGAGATAGTCGCTATAGTTGGAAACAACGGAGCAGGGAAAACTACCATTTTAAAATCTGTGGTTGGATTGGTTCACCCCCGAAGGGGATCTATCTTGTTCAAAGGTATCAGCATAGAGCATTTGCCGGCACACAAAATTTCAGAAATGAGGGTATCGTTAGTTCCAGAAGGGCGTTGCGTTTTTCCGCTCATGACGGTTTTGGAAAACCTGGAACTCGGTTCTCATATCCCCTCAGCTCGAAAGCAGCGCAAAACCAATCTTGAGAAGGTATTTGCATATTTCCCGGTTTTGGCTTCAATCAAGATGCGAGCAGCCGGAAAACTTTCGGGCGGGGAACAGCAAATGCTGGCTTTGGCTAGAGGTTTGATGTCCGATCCCGAATTATTGATTTTAGACGAACCTTCTTTGGGGCTAGCGCCAATTGTAGTTGGAGAGATTTTCGAGATTATCCTTAGTATACATCGCCAAGGCAAAACTATCCTGCTAGTTGAGCAAAATACAAACATAGCGTTGAGTATATCTGATAGGGCTTATGTGTTAAGTGAGGGAAGAATCACCATGCAAGGTAAGGGGCAAAGTCTCCTTCATGATGACAGAGTTAGGAAGGCTTATCTCGGTCTCTAGGAAAGGTTCCAAGAAGGCTAAAAATCTCTATGGTACTGTGATCAATTGGTGATGAGACTTCGCAGCATTTTACACAACGCGATAAAGTGAACAGGCTATCATGTTTAGGATCCGATTGGAATCAGCTATCCAATTCCTGAAACAAGAATAGTTGAGCAAATCGAACGCAATTTAAAAGCGGCCTAGGAGAAATTCTTACCCTGAGGATAAATGCAGGGAAAACACTCCGGTGCGTTAGTCGTACGGGGGCTATCTTAGTAGAGTAAGGATTTACGAATTGTTTTGGCTGTAGCTTAAAGATATCGGGCTATTTGGAACCCGCACGCTGGGGGCGCAGATTGTTCTGCCCGTGGTAAAATAATTTTCTTTCTCGTGACGCTGGATTTGGTAGCCATGTTCAAATCTGGTGAGAGATGATGGAGGCACACGTATCATTCGGAAGCAATTGAAAAAGGTTTTGAGTCCCCTTATGTCCATGCGGGTATTACTAGAATTTTAGGGTAAGTTCGATACAGTTTTGGAATGATTATTAGCTCAAGGCTGTGACCGGCAAACCTTTCTAAACTCTAACCGTCGCAGAACGAGAACAGAGTGCGATTAGCAATATAACCAATTGATATCGTCTAAGGCTAATTTCTAGCGTGGAGGAGGTCAACCACAAAGTTCGTGTCGAGTCTGCCTCATCGATAGCGCCATTTGTTGGATCACCAGACATACGGTTCCTGGGGAATTTAGTAGAAGATGCGAAATTCATCGGGCTTGTCAAGAGTTTCGGCCTTGCGGACTTATAACTTGGAATTTGGGAGATTAAAAAACTTTGCCGGAGGTTCAAGAGTCGTAGATCATTACAGACAAATGGTCGGAGTTTTTTGTATGGCCATGACTTTTACAGACCCATTCTTACGGGATGAGAGATAATAAATTTCATACCCATGTTCGACACACTGATGGGTTGATAGGCACCTATTTTAAAGTGGATACTAGAGATTTCCGAAGCATTAACCAAAATTCAAGGCCCCAAAGCCAATTTTCCAAAATAGTTTTGAATTTTGTGAGATCCAGAGCATCGGATCTTATTTCCTTTCCGGAGGATCGAAAATGAGAATGACGGTAGGCTATCTCCTTGAAAACGCTGCTAACAGATTTGCCGACAAAATTGCATTGTCTTACGAACGCCGCGACTACACCTATAGCGATTTAAACAGTCGGGTCAATCGCCTAGCTAATTTCATGAGTGAGAGAGGAGTACGAAAGGGTGACGTCGTCGCGACGCTCATGAAGAATTCCAATTTTCAAATAGAGGTCTATTGGTCATGTGCAAAAATTGGAGCCATATTCGCTCCTCTAAATTGTAGGCTGCAAAAGACAGAATTGGAACATTTGATCCTTCATTCTGGAGCCAAGACTCTAATCTTTGGTCATGAATTTAGTGGAGCAGTGGAATATCTCAATGATGTTTGTTCAATTAATCTCCTAATTCAGGCCAGTGGAGTATTACATCCTTGCTCTTTGAATTACGAACAGATTTTAGAGGGTTCTAGTGACACGGCTCCAGGCGCTAGTGTTTCTGAAAGTGATGCTTGCCAACTCCTATACACATCTGGAACGACTGGTAAACCAAAGGGTGTCATCCTTTCTCATGGCAACGTCCTCTGGAATGTCATGAACTGCCTGCTAACTCGGAGAGACTCTGACAAAGACGTACTATTACTGGTAGGACCTCTGTACCATGCTGCTGGCCTTAACAGTCATCTGACCCCAAAGATTACAGTCGGTGCCAAGGTGGTAGTGATGAAAGAGTTCGATTCGCAAAATATGATGAAACTGATTGAGCAACATAAGGTGACAGTAGTTTCGGCTGCTCCATCGTTGTACCACATTCTTTTCGAGTCCCCGGATCTAGAAAGGTATGATGTGAGTTCTGTGGTATCTTGCTCAGTTGGCGCCTCCATTTGTCCAACAGAAACCAAGGAAGATATTGTCCGCTTTTTCCCAAATATAAAGGGGGTGCTGGATGTCTATGGCGCTACCGAGGCCACCTGCAATATCTCGATCCTAGACGCGGACGACTGGTTGAGTAAGCCACAAAGTGTAGGGAAGGGACTTCCCTTCACTCGAATACGAGTTGTGGACGGAACAGGCCATGATGTTTCAATAAACCAGGTTGGCGAAATTATCTGTAAAGGTCCAAATATTATGGCAGGGTACCATAGAGATCCAGAAGAGACCAGACGAGTGTTACGTGACGGATGGTTGCATACTGGTGATCTCGGGATGCTAGACCAGGACGGATACCTTTCTATCGTCGGGCGGCTCAAGGACATCATTATTAGCGGAGGGGAAAACATTTACCCAAGAGAGGTAGAGGAAGTGCTTTTTGCCCACTCTAAGATAAAAGAGGCGGCTGTTATTGGTGTAAAGCACCTTAAATGGGGGGAAGCGGTCAAGGCCATGGTGGTTCTTAAAACGGGGCAAAAGGCTACTGAAAAGGAAATAATTGAATATTGCAAACAACATATTGCTAGTTACAAGGCTCCAAAATTAGTTGATTTTCTTGATGAAATTCCGAAAACTTCTTCAGGTAAAATTGACAAAAAGCTTCTCAAGTCGTTAGACCATCTCTATTAATGAGAAACGATTTTCTGAACCATTTGTTTTCAAAACCGTTACCGTCGTTTAATAAATCCTTTTATCTATTATTCGTGCAGCTCCGACGGGAACAGTTCCTTTGGTGACAAAACTCAAGTTGTCGAATTTTACCTTACAGACATCTCTGAAGCTTTTATCCAGATCTTCCAACCACTTATCTTTATCAGCTAGATGTTGATAATTTAATTCTATCAACATAGTCATTTCATCTCTATTTTGGGCCCTAGTTACAACTAACTGATATGACGCGATCTCTGGAAACTTTGATACAACTTCGTTAGTTTGATTGGGATGAACAAACATGCCACGTACTCTAACTGCATCCCCAGACCTTCCCATAATCTTCGGTAATCTTGGGGTTGTCCTGCCGCACTCACAGGGTTCTATGATTAAAGTGGACAAGTCTCCAGTACCGAAACGTATCAAAGGATATACTTCGTCAAATGGAGTTACTACCACTTCACCGACTTCATTTGGGCCGAGGACTTCCCCGGTGTTTGGATTCACGATTTCCACTATGACATCAGTACTAACATGCATCCCAACATTCCTGTCGCAAGAAAAAGCCATAAATCCTATATCAGCTGTTGCATATGCATCGCCACCTAGGCAGTAGATACCGTATTTTTCTTTGAACATTTCCCTAAGCGAGGCGCCACCCATTTCACCAAAGACCATAGCCCATTTTAGATTGAAGTCCTTTTTGAAATCCAACCCCCGTTTTTCAGCCTTCTGTATTATGGCGTAGAGAAAAGAAGGCGTCCCCACAAATCCCGAAACCCTGAGGTTCTGCATGATTTCCAATTGCAAATCTGTATTTCCTGGCCCTGCTGGAAAAACAGTACATCCCATATTGCGTAGCATCTGATCTACCATAAATCCTCCAGGGCTTATATGGTACGACCAAGTATTCATAACAATTTGGCCTTTTCCAAAACTGGTCAAATCAGTCCCAGCCCAAATTTTCCTTTCCGGGTCATTGATTGGTCCAGGTGATTGAAAGACCCTCTCCAATTTTTCTATAGGTACGGCAAGATATCCTCCAAAAGGTGGAGAACTTTTTTGTAACTGGATTAATTCATCTTTTCTAAGCACCGGCAATTTTTCTAGGTCTTTAATACAGTGGACATTTTCCGGGTTGATGTCAGCCTTATCGAAACGTTCTTTTACGGCTGGCGCATTTTTATAGGCATGCCTTGCCAACCTATGCAATTTTTCTCCCATTATCCTTTCTCTCTCCGGAATCGGCATTTTTTCCAGAGGATCTTCATGACGGAATAAAATCTCATTTTCACTGGTCATGTATTTTCCCTTCGCTGAATTAAGTTGGTCTAGCGGTTTAGAACAGTTGAGAGCAATTATTAGTGGCGATTTTATTTATCATTAGGGATTTTTAAATATCCCTCGCGTAAACAAAATCATTACAATTGCAATATCTTGATCATGTCCCTTCGTGAAAATTTAAGTGTAGACATACCTCTCATCGTGTGAAATGATGTTTACTCCAATTTAGCTTATGATACGCTCCCTGAGAATAGGGTTCAAACATGTCCTTTCCGTGCCGAATTAATTGGCGCGTCAGATCTTTTGACCTAGCTCTACAAACAATTTAAGCTCCTGTCCCGGTTTTATCCGGCAAAAACCAAATCGGCTCATGATGTTTTTCATTCATCGGGCTTTTCTATTTTGACAAGCGATTTCCTATATAATAGCGCCCTCTCAGATGACTACCCTAGCTTCCCCTGTTATTACCTTATTACCTGATGTGTTTGTGGCCCAAACATCAATTTTGAGGTCAATCCTCCCTTCGGCTGTCTCTTGCCTTTCGACAACTGTACCTTTGATGGTGATTATCTCGTCAGCGAAAACCGGCTTGAGGAATTTGACTGACAGGGTCGAGTCATTGATCCAGTGTTCCCTGTAAGCTTTAAAAAGGGGTTCAGCACAGAAATTCATAGTCTGAGAGCCCTGGAGCACGAGGTCAGGAAAGCCCCAATTGCTAGCGGCTTCTCTGTCGGTGTGAATAGTCGCAATAAAGATGCCTGGGTACCTTCTTGAATAATTACACAATAAATTCTCAGTGATCTTCTTCACCACAGGCGGTAGTTGGTAACCCACTTGGGTAGCGCTCGTATCTACACTCATGTCATCAATCCCCCAATTCCAAAAGCAACGTGACTATCCCATGGCCGGCGATCTGTCCATTGGCTTTTGTGATGGTAATACCTAAGTCTAAATATGGGCGGTCTCTTTTTTTGAACAAACGATCGACCGTTCCAGTTATGGTTACCTGCTCGCCAGGAAATATCGGACCTTTTGATTCAAAAGTCAGTTGTGAATTCAGAACCCCCATTGGGTAATTTGGTACAACAAGCAGCCTAAGGTATTCCCCATAAAAATAGCCAGGCGGAACGACTGGCCCTCCAAAAGGGGAGTCTTCAATATACCATGGATCAGGGTCCTCAACAGCGGCGGCGGCGAAATGGTAAACGTCCGTGAGAGGGACGCCATATACCAGCGTGGCCACTACCGAGCCTTCCTTAATATATCGCCAGTCAACGGCCTGTTTATTATATTCTGCCTGATTCATTCACAGCCTCCTTTCAGTGAATTAATTTCAGTTTTTAGATTTCGATTATCGGAGTTGTTAAACCTAAACTTCGAACTCAACTCCCAACCTTGCAAAATGTGTTGCAGCAATTCACACAATGGGAATTTAAAAAATACCTAACAGATTTTAAATTTTCGTCTGTGAACATTACTTGTGACGAAACCATAACATATCTGGGATGCCACTCACCTCGAAACCCGAACTGCGCAGCAACCCAGACAAGGGCAATCTAAAGTCCAATCAAACTAATCATCAGCCTTAAAGCCACTCGAATTTCCAGCCAAGACCGATAGGCCACGAATCAATCCTTGAGCCAGTATTTCCCATCTCTTTCCGTAAGCTCAAGAGGTACCGCCTGTATAAAATTGGTTACCGGGACGAGATGTTTATCCTTGCACTCTGCAATCCTCAGGCTGTGAGTACCCTGATGGTCACCGTGAATATAAGTAAAAGTTCCGGAAATGCCCAACGGGTCAAAATCCTTAAGGGTCTCCATGACCTCCCTGATTTTCACCCCATCGATATTTTTCGGATCTCCGTACTTTTCGATAGCTCGCTTGAACACTTCCGAAATGACGATGCCGGCCTGGACGCCGGTCTGGTAAAGGAACGGGCGTTGACTGATTTTCGGGTGCCATTTTTTATTGATTTCGTGGAGGAATGCTATGATTGGCTTATCTGTGTCTGTCCAATCGAGGCAGTACTCATAGCAGTAATTCCCTTCGAAAGCATTATTCCCCGTGTCAATATAGGCGGTCCCAAAATCAGTGTGGCCTGCGAAGATTGGCTTCCATCTGGCGCTTTTCTGACGCTTCAGTTCAAGAGCGAAAACCGTCAGAGGCTGATCGTAATCGGGTCCATTGAGAATATAATCAACTTGCGCCTCCTTTAAAGCGGTAACCTGGGCCTTCGCGTCGGTGATGCTAGGGGAATGAAAAGTGTGAATGGTGAAATGACCACCGAGTTTCTCTGCATAAATCCTGGTGGCCGTAGCCGCCTCATGTCCATTTTGTGTGTCACAGTTGAAAGTTCCAAATTTTGGAATGCCCTTTTTACCCTTCTTTTTCCAGTCATCCATGCAGAATTTGACCAAGATAGCCATTCTGCTCGCCACAACGGGACTCATCTGGAAGAAGTAATTGTCTTTTTTGGCCTCATCTTCAGGGAGCAGGAGAGCCTGCGTTACGGACCCCGAAGAACCAATGGTGGGCACTTTTCGACGATTGGCGATCTCGGTGCTGGCCGGGATGGTGTAAGCCATGCCACTGTATATAAGCACCTTGCCCTCGTCGATGAAACGATTAAAGGCGTTAATAACATTTTGCGAATCATATTTGGTATCAACGACGTCAGCCGTGATCTTGTAGCCCTTAACACCGCCGAGAAATTCATTTTGGTATTTGAACCAATCAGCCAGTCCTTGGGACATCTGGGAGACGCTTTTCGCAGCTGGTCCCGTAAGATCACTAGCATCGCCGATGGTTATCGTGCCTTTAAAGTTGACGTTTTTCGGTTCAGTCCACGGCGCATTGATCCCAGGGTAGACCTCCCCGGTCGCATTAGCCTGGGCTGACGCGGGGGTCGATGCAAGGCCCCAGGCAATCAAAGGAATGAAAGTAAACAACACCAAGTTAACGACAAAATTATAACTTCTTTTAACCATGACATTTAACTCCCTTCATCAATGTTTAATGTGCCCGACCTTCAATCGAAGTGAGTGAATTTGGTGTTTGTGAGAACCCGCCTTTCCAATGGTGAGACACTGTCCAGACTGTCTCAAAAAAAATGAAAGCACGTTCAACTCTTCACCTCCCTTACGTCGTTTTTCCTAACTTCAGTGACTGTAAATCCCTACTTGTATCCTAGCGGCCAGATGCGATAGTAGCCCTTGAACAACTCCCATCTGTGGTTAAGGCCCTTGGGGTCAAAAATCAGTATCAGAATGATCACAACGCCAAAAGCTACATCGGTTATTGGTAGAATATACTGGGCCATTTCCGCGCTCACTGGGAGATGAGTTAAAATCTCTTTAATGGTTACGAAAAAAATCACCCCAAAGTAACAACCTGTAATGCTGCTCAGACCCCCAATGATGATGTAGCCGAGATACCATATACTATCCATCAGCGTGAACTGTGTAGGATGAATCATACCAGTATAGTGGGCTGCCAGAGATCCACCGATGCCGGCAAAGAAGCACCCCACGGCAAAGGCGAAAATTTTAGTCCGATAAACATTGATACCCATCACGTTGGCGGCCAGATCATTGTCACGCACCGCTATGAAAGCCCGACCCCATCTCCCCCGGACTATATTTTTGGCCATCAAGGTCATGAGAAGAAGAAAACTGAAATTCAGCCAGAACAGCCTGGGACCTGTGTCAAATGTTAACGGTCCGATAGAGGGATAATTGGCTTTATGACCAACCATACCACCTGTAAAATGCATATGACTGACCAAGTAGATGATTATGATTTGTCCAGCCAGAGTGGCCATGACTAGATAGAAGCCCTTGAGCCTGAGGCTCGGTATCCCGAACGCCGAACCGACAGCCGCGGCAATTAAACCGCTCAAAAAGACGCTGAAGATAAATGGAACACCTAAATCGTTGACCAAAATAGCCGAAGCATATGCTCCGACTCCATAGAAGGCTGCCTGTCCAACGGAGATCTGGCCCGCGTAACCCGTCAGGATCTGTATACCCAAAGTGGATATGAGAATACAGCATGATAAGGACATCACGTCGATCAAGTTCTTCGACAGATAAAAGGGGGCCAAAACGGTCAAGATCAAGGCAGATATCAAGATCGTCCATTGTGTCTTGGTCCGTACAATGGACATATCGTCCAAATAGGTAGTTCGGTAAATTCCTGCAGGATCCACAGCATTAAACCCTTTCTATTCTCTCTTCACCAAACAGACCGTATGGTTTGAAAATCAAGATTGTCAACATAAGGACTAGTGGAACAACGTTAGTGATACCCGGAAAGGTCACCTCGAGATACGTGCCAGCGAGCATGTTGACGACACCAACGATGAATCCGGCTAATAGAGCCCCGACGAAGGACTCAAGACCGCCGAAAACGAATACTGGGATAATAGCCATTAAACCAATTTCGCCCATCATGTAATTGACTGATCCCAACATGCCGAAAAGAATCCCGGCCAGGCCCGCGCAAATTGAGCCGATTATCCAGGTCAGCTGGAGAACTTTGGTCACACGGATACCCACCGAAGCAGCCAGTTCCTCATCTTCCGATGTAGCCCGCATCGCTGTGCCTTCCCTAGACTTTCGATAATACAAACTCAGGACAATGCAAGCCACCACTGCAATGATGAGCCCGTTTAAATAAGATGGTGACAGAAGAACCACCCCTATCTCGATGTTCTCTATTGGGATAATTTCTGTCGGGTAGATGTACGGTAGTGTTCCCCAGATGGCCATGACGATACCGTACAAAATGCTCATCAAACCCACCGTGGCCATAATCTGGGTAAAGGGAGACTCCCCGGCCAAGGGGCGCATCACTAAAAAGTTAATGATCAGACCTATCAAAGCCATCGCCAACATGCACAACACGGCGGCGGCCCACATGGGCAGGCTCATATTGACTGACAACGAACCCGCAATGAACCCGCCTACCATCATTAACATGCCTTGGGCAAGATTAAATACACCTGAAGACTTCTGTATGACTACAAGTCCCATGGCTCCCAAACCGTAAATCGCCCCTATGCAGATTCCATCTAGAAGCGCCTGCATGAGTACATTCATAGAGACACTTACCTTTCCCGCTGGTCCCTTCTGGTCAGGCCAGCCATCTCTTGCGCCGTTTGTAAAACTTTGTGTCTTTGAAGCTCTTTCTTGAACCGATCTGAGTCAACCCTAGATAGAATTCCTTGATATCTTCGTTGACCTTCAGCTTCTCAGATTCCCCGTCCAGAACCGTGCGCCCGTTCTCCATCACGAATCCGTAGTTAGTAATAGCGAGCGCTGCCTTGGTGTTTTGCTCAACCAAGAGTATCGCTACCTGTTCTTCCTGATTTATTTTTTGGATGACCTTGAGTATCTCTTTGACCATAAGAGGGGCCAGCCCAAGAGATGGTTCATCCAGAAGCATGATTTTCGGTCTGGCCATCAGAGCCCTCCCGATAATCATCATCTGCTGTTCCCCCCCGGAGAGGTATCCGCTGATGCGGTCCCTGAGTTCCACAAGCCTAGGGAAATAGTGGTAAACCATCTCAAGTCGGAGTCTCACCTCTGCGTTGGAAGTTAAAAGGTATCCCCCCATCCTGAGGTTTTCCTCCGTGGTCAGGTGTTTGAACAGCCGCCGACCTTCAAAACACTGAATGATACCCATCTCTGCAATTTCTTGGGGTTTCAATGAATTGATTCTCTTGCCGTCAAATTCAATGAATCCACCAGTGATCTCACCCCATTCTAGCTTGAGAACCCCGGAAATAGCCTTCAACGTCGTACTCTTCCCAGCGCCGTTAGCTCCTAAAAGACAGACCATACCCTTTTCCGGGATCTCCATGGATACTCCTTTCAGTACCCAGATGACGTCGTTGTAAACCACTTCCAGGTTTTGGATAACCAATAGCATCAGTCACACCCCTTTGAGCCCCGTATCAGATTCTCATGGCCTTGACTTGGGCTCGTACAGATCCTTTTCGACCGTCCCTATATTTCACCTCTGTATCAACTGTAATCATGTCAGCCTCCGAATATATCCCATCGATAATCTCGCCGTACTTCTCAAATAGAGGTGCCCGACGCAATTTTCTTGTCCGGGTCATTTCAGCCTCGTCGGCGTCGAATTCCTTATGCAGATTAACAAAGGCCTTTATCCTGCTGCGCTCAGGAATTCTCGCGTTAATCACTTTCAATTCCAGGGAAATTAGTTCATAGACCGGCGCCTTCTGAGATAAATCTACATAAGTGTTGTAGGCGATGTGTTTTGATTCAGCCCACTGCCCCACATTTTTTAAATCGATTTGGATTAGGGCAGCCACAAAATCCTTCCCTTGACCGACAACCATAGCGTCGGCAATATATTGGCTGCATCGCAGTTCACTTTCGATGTAGGTAGGTGAGAACTTGTTCCCGTCGGCCAAGGCCATCATTTCGGATATCCTGTCCATGAAAAAGAAGTGACCGTCATGGTCTATGTACCCGGCATCCCCTGTGTGGTACCACCCGTCCTGCAAAGCCGATTTAGTAGCGTCTTCGTTTCTGAAATATCCGGAAAACATCATGGCGTTATCCGCTTTGACCAACACCTCATTTTCCTTTCCTGTAATCTTGACCTCCCTGCCGGGGAGGACCTTGCCGCAAGAACCTCTCTTTATGTCACCAGGCTGCTGCATGGTTATAAATCCAGCTTCGGTGATCCCGTAGTATGTGTAAAGAGGTATGCCGACAATCTGGAAGAAAGTGAACAACTCAGGGCTCATCATGGCCCCAGCAACCAAGCAGACAGTGGACCGCACGTACCCCATTCTGTCCCGCAGTGACCGGAAAGCCAACTGATCAGCCAATTTATAGAGCGCTTCACACAAGAGATTCAGCTGGTTGGTCTGCCTTCGCTCCACGTAAATTCGACCAATAGACATGGCCACTCGGTAGGCAGTTCTCTTTAACCAGTCAGCGTCGTTGATTCGGGTGAATAGATTGCGGTATCTTTCCTCCCACATCCTCGCCCCTGCCAGCTCTATGACAGACGAAATCTCTCTAGCATCCTCGACGACCGTAGAGGGGCTTTCGGGGAAATTGACAACGAGTCCCTGTTCTAAGCATCCAACAAATCCTAAGATCTGGTCGACCGCCCATGCGGGGCAGAGAAAGGAGAAGTAGTCCTGGCCAAGGTATATCGGGTAGTATTTCCAGAGAGCGTAATTCCAGGCAATCAGAGTTCGGTAAGATAGTTGGGCGGCTTTCGGCAATCCGGTTGTGCCTGAAGTATAAGCCAAGCAGCTTATGTCGTCCACGTTCCCTGTTTTGACCATATCCTCGAAAGCATTGGGATGCGATTTTTCATATTGGCGGCCAAGTTGGAGAACCTCTCGGAAATCTATGAGCCAAGGATCTGTGTACTTCCTCATCCCCTTCGGCTCCCAGTAGATCACCTTCTTCACATCGAGTATCTCATGTTTGATGTCCAATAATTTATCACACTGTTCCTGATCTTTGGCCACTGCGAACGTTGCTGCAGAATGCTGAACAAAGTACTTCACCTCAGGCGGTGTACAGTCGATGAAAACCCCAACCCCGACTCCTCCCACACTCTGGGCGCCCATCTGGCAGTACCACCACTCAGGGTCATTGTCCCCGACGATGACTATTTTTTCGTTTCTCTTGAAACCCAAGCTGATCAAGCCAAGCGAAAAATATTTGACGTTATCTAAGTAATCCTGCCATGAGTAGGTATTCCAGATACCGTAGCGTTTTTTCCGTAAGGCTGGTTTATCCCGCCACATCACCGCGTTTTCTACCAGTAACTGGGGAGACGTCTTGAGACGCCAATTTTCGCCATGATGACCAGGGACGTCGCCAATCCCCGTTTTTAACTGGTCTATAGACATTCCTTCTTTTTCTTTATGGGTCCGGTCTACCATAATTCGTCACTCCCCATGTAGGCCTCGACCACCTTTGAGTTAGAGGAAATCTCGCTGGGCGTACCTTCCGTCAACACCATACCGTTATCTATTACGACAAGCCGGTCGGCAATATCCATCACCACTCCCATGTCATGCTCGACGAGCACCACCGGAAACCCTCCACTCTCGGCAGCGTCCAAAACAAACCTCGTCATATCTTCCTTTTCTTCCAGGTTCATCCCGGCCATCGGCTCGTCAAGCAACAATATCTTAGGTTCCAGGGCTAAAGCTCTGCCGAGTTCTACCCGCTTCCTCAATCCGTATGGAAGCATCCCAACAACCTGATTCCTTATGCCTTAGAAGTTCTAAAAATCGATTATGAGTTCCACGCTCTCTCTCTGGCGGACTTCTTCGTTTCTGGCTGGCCCGTACCAAATAGCTTGTGACAAAATAGACTGCTTCATCTTGGAATGCCTGGCAGCCATGAGGTTTTCCAAGGTGGTCAAGCCGGCATAAAGTTCGATGTTCTGGAAAACCCTCGCTGCACCCATTGCACAGATTTTGTCAGGCGCCATGTGGGTAATTTCAACACTATCGAAAAAAATGCGCCCTTTCTGCGGCCGATAAAACGCATTAACGCAATTGAGGATGCAGGTCTTGCCTGCGCCGTTCGGCCCAATAATGGCCAAGATCTCATGCGGCCTAACAGCAAGACTTACTCCACGTAATACATGTACCCCACCGAAGCTTAGCCAGATATCATCGATTTTTAGAACTTCTTGGTTCTTCATGGGGTTGCCTTCCTCTCTCATCAGTAGCCATCATTTGAGACCACAGACCCGCTTTGGGGTCCTTCGGTCTGGGCTGTTGCCAGCACTATCTCTCTGAGACACAACATACTGCTCCTGTTTGGGTTAGATCACGTTATAGCCTGGATCAAACCTGGACGGCGCTTATCCCTTGTAATCAAACCATCCGCGACCCGTTTTACGGCCAAGATGGTTGGCAAATACCTTTTGTTTGAGAATGGGCATGGGTCTAAAGCGTTCTCCATATGACTCGAATAGTATCTCCTGAACCTTCAGATTCAGATCGTTACTAGTCAAATCCATTAAGGCAAAGGGCCCGATGGGGTGGCCAAGACCGAGTCGGCAACCGGTGTCGATGTCTTTTGCGCTGGCCACCCCTTCGTCCAATAGTCTTGCGGCTTCTACCCACATCGCGTTGAGTATGCGATTAACCACGAAGCCAGTGACATCTTTGACGCGAATAGGGGTTTTCCCGATTCTTTGACAGCAGTCCATCATGAACGTTACGGTCTCTTCACCGGTTTCCAACCCAGGGATAACTTCAACAAGCTGCATGACAGAAGCAGGGGAAAAGAAGTGAGCGCCTATGAACTTTGCCTTTCGTTCTGAAGCAACACATGTAGCCAACCGAGTGATGGGAATACTGGAAGTGTTTGTGGCAAACACACAACCTGGATTGCAAACGTTGTCCAATTCATGGAAGGTTTTCTTTTTTGTGTCAAAATCTTCCACTACCGCCTCTATCACAAGGTCCACATCGCCAAGCATTGCGTAATGGTCGGTAGGTGTAATTTGTGCAAGCGTCGATTCCTTCTCCTCCTGCTGAAATATCCCCTTCCTTACCGCCTTGTCAAAGACCACTTGGAGCCGCTCCTTTCCTCGTTGGGCTAGCTCCAAGCTTATATCATTCATGATCACAGGATAGCCCCGTGCTGCAAAACAAAGAGCTATCTCAGCTCCCATCATTCCTGCTCCCAGAATTCCCACTTTTAAATCTTCAGCCATTATAGAGTCTCCTTATGGTAGAAAATGTTAGCCTTCGGACAATGAACATGTCTCTTGTCAGCGCCAGGACCAGGACAGTGTGGCAAAAACACCCTCAGTGCCTTGTTGCGCCGATAGGCGATGTGATTACGAAATGCCTCATTGATCTCCACACATTGATTCAAACGAAAAGACTGCCATCTCATCAAAAATTGAAACAACGCTTACGACCCCGGCCAGCAATGGGACGCAACAAATTTAGGCTGGGCCGGCTGCATTTCCCCTTACAGCTCAAATGAACAAGAACAAATCAAATTATAATTCAGATATGGACAAAAGACTCATCACCCGATCAACCTTTTCATCGAGTTGGGCCTGCCTGCCGATCATGATCCTTTGGGCCGCAGGCGGCCCGGCTCCATGCATTGACTCAACCAGATAGCCTACAGCGCCTGCTCCAATGGTAAGGTTTTCTATCAGTCTTAAAACTTTCATGCGGTCCAGCACATCGTAGTTGGGATTAGCCGCAAGATATTTTCTGATGTAAGGCCCGACCTCGGGGTCGTCCAAATCCGCGGATGAAGGCATTGTACCCAGTAGGCCACCGGCAACGTCCGTAGCAAGACGGGCTAACTCATATGGGAATCGAGTGACGTTAAGCTTGCAGACATTTGCCAGGAGTAGATCAACCTGATAATTGCCGCCTGGGGTAGGGTATCCCTGGCTTGAACATGCAAGACCACAACAATAGAGTGTCTCATTGAGGTGGATCATCTCCACAATCTTTTCTCTGACGTGAGAGACCTTTTCCACTCCATTCATACGAGCGATCAATTCGGTAGCGCCGATTAGGACGTCTCCAACTCCAACTTTGCAACCACCGTAACTCTGGCGATGGTAAGATGCGAAGCGTTCTACCAGAGTTCCTGTAAAATCCACCTGACCATCGAGGAATATGCGCTCTTCGGGAACGAAAACATCCTCGAAAACGGTCATTACTTCCTGTCCACCGAATATGGGATTGCCGACATCAAACGTGTCACATTCTAGCTTTCGGGTATCGCTAGCCTGCCTGCCATAGATATAGCGCACGCCTGGGGTATCTATTGGAATAGCGCAACAGATTGCCCACGGCTCCTCTCCATGCCGCATGCTCATGGTGGGCATGATAAGGATTTCATGGGAATTTAGCATCCCAGTCTGATGGAGTTTTGCGCCGCTAATTACAACGCCGCCAGATTTCCGCTCTTTCACTCTTAAGAAAAGGTCCGGATCCAACTGGTCCTTTGGCCGCCGACCGCGATCACCCTTCGGGTCGGTCATTGCTCCGTCTACAACAAGGTCTTCTTTCTGTATCCAAGTCCAATAGTTTCGAAACCGATCATGAAATTGGGTACCGTGCTTACGGTCGCAGTCGAAAGTCGTGCTGTAGATCGCGTTGGCCGCATCCAGTCCCACACAGCGCTGAAAGCAACAACCCGTCATAGCTCCGCAATAACGTTGCATCTTTATCTTTTTGACAAGGTCTTCAGCGCTCTGATGAAGATGGGTAAATCTGTTTACCTCGTCTTTGCATAGGTGGGAAACAGCCCGAAGGGTCTCTTTGCTTTCAGGATTGTGAGCCGCGTCGTAAGTGAACGCCACGGCCTTTCGTGAAGGCTCGACAAGTCCATGGTGCTCTAGCTTGTTGGTCTTTTTCCCCAATACATGAGCTTCAGACGCTCTTCCGATCTGTGATTTAAGATACTGATCACCAGTCTTCAGTGTCATTTCGCGCCTCTTGTTTCCTAGCCCAGAGTATTTACGCTCCGGCATCTCGGGTGGTCTTGAAAAAACAATCCATTCGGCATATCGCACAGAAAGTCGATCGCTATAACCAAAACTCCTGCCGATGGATTTGGGTAAATGGCTTGCTTAGTCTCTCGCCACAACCAATGCGGAGCCCATTCCGCCGCCGGCGCATAAAGTAGCTAGCCCAATTTTAGCATCACGCTTTTGCATCTCATAAATTAAGGTTGTGGTGATTCGCGCGCCGGTGCAGCCAACGGGGTGCCCAAGCGCTATACCACTGCCGTTCACATTGGTTATGTTGCGATTCAACTTCAAGGCCTTTTCGCAAGCTAGATACTGAGCAGCAAAAGCCTCATTTACTTCTAGAAGTTCAACTTGATTCAAGGTCATACCACCCTTTAGCAGGGCCTTTTGCGTGGCCGAAACCGGACCTATGCCCATTATTTCGGGTTCCACTCCTGTGGTGGCTGTGGCGACTATACTGGCCATGACCCCCAGTCCCAGCTCTTCGGCCTTGCTTCTGGTCATTATCACAATCCCAGCAGCACCGTCGTTGATCCCGGAAGAGTTACCTGCTGTAACGGTACCCCCTTGTTTAAAGGCCGGCTTCATTCTGGCTAGGCGCTCCAATGTAGTATCCCTTCGGGGATGTTCGTCGCTATCAAATGTTACCGTATTGTTGTTCTTCTGGGTGACAGGAACGGGCACTATTTCATCCTTGAATCTGCCCTCGTCAATTGCCTTTATGGCCCTTCGGTGACTTATTAGGGCGAGTTCGTCCTGTTCCTGCCGAGTGATAGAGTACTTCGCTGCCAAATTTTCAGCGGTAATACCCATTCCCGGACCTATGCCCAACTCAGTTAGCGAGTCCCACATGGAGTCCCGTACATCGACGTGGCCCATCCGTGATCCCCATCGCATCTGGTTGACCACATACGAAGCATTGCTCATGCTATCGGTTCCACCAGCCATAATCACTTCTGCTTCACCTGCCTTAATCTGATAGTAGGCCATTTGTATGGCTGACATCGATGAAGTGCAGTTACGATGGACCGTTACTCCCGGGACGCTCACTGGAAGACCAGCTTTGACGGCCGCAACCCTTGCCAGATTGTTTTCTTTGTAAGTTTTCTGATAGTTGCAGCCCCAAATCACGTCCTCGATCAAGTCCGGGTCTAGCCCTGACCGCTTAATCAACTCCTGAATGACAGGAATAGTCAAACTCACTGCATCAACTGTTTTCAAGGCTCCGCCGTGCTTACCGATAGCAGTGCGGCACGCTCCTACTATAACAACGTCCATTACAGATAACCTTTCTTCTTGGGCCTTGTCGCCTCCTGGTCAATTTTCGGCGAGATGTTAGAGACTCTAACCCTAGTTTCGGGCCTGATGCTACCCATTGACATGGTACCGGTCATGGTGTGCATGAACTAGAGTTTGATCGGTTTTCAGCTCAGGTCTAGCCTCGTGAATCGGCACATTGTAGAGCTACTTACGCAAGACCTAAAACCATAGGAAATCAAAAAACTTCACTATATTCCGCACTACTTACCTCCAGTGCATGATTAGCGCACAGCACTCCATCAGATAGTAGCAAACTAGGTCTCAACTATTGCGCGTGGGTGGGCCATGTGCCCCTTTGCCACTCCTTCGGTGGTCTGGATACCTCTCAAACTAAATCGAAAGATGAAATCAGCTAGCTCATCTACGGTCACCCCCCCCTTGGGCTGAAACCAAATCCTGGACCGAGTAACCATGGAGGAGATCATAAAACCGACCAACTTTGCATCGCATGGCAGAAAAATTCCTTTCTTCTGTCCCCTTCGGATCACGTTGCGAATTATCCGGTCGTAAGTGTCTCGCATCGAGATTATGACCTCTCGGTTGGGCGGCAACAGGTTACCCAGAGCCACATCAAACAATGTCTTCGCTGATCGGCGATAGCTCAAGGTGACAGAGAGATGACTTGAGATGATGAAACGCAGTTGGTCAACGGGGTTACCGTCTTCCGCTTCTTCAAGATGTGATATCGGTTGGATTATTTTTTCCATCTCTTCTTTGAGCGCTTCGAACAGGATGGACTCTTTGGTTTTAAAGTAGTTGTAGAGATTTGCAGGCTGACACCCGCATGCAGAGGCCAGATCTCGCATACTGACCGAATTATAGCCTTTTTGCCAGAAAAGATGGCGAGCGAGTGCTAAAATTGTCTTCTTTCTAAAGTTGGAAACTTCTTTTGTGCTGTCTTGTTTTGACACAGATCAATCCCTGCGTTTGGTTAACAACCGAATAAACTTCATTTTCGCGACTGTTTTTAGAAACTCCCTCATATATTATCACCAACTAACATGAATGAACGTTCATACATCCATTAGCGCCATCGATAATGTATGTCAAGCATTTTCTTCGCCGCCATGTAACTATTAGGTTTGTGAGAGTCGCTGAGCGCATTCTCACAAACCACAGTTGGACTGAGCTGCGTTGTTTGGGCTGTTTTCTTGAGGTTATGGGAAAAGAATATTAGGAAATATTTTTTTAGGGCTAGGTCAATGCTTAAATGGAGATAATTCCGAGGTGATTGGAAAGAAATTCCGGGGAAGGAATGCCGCTGTGCCCTTGTGAAAGAGAAGGCAGGGTTGAGGAATTGCGAGAAGCACGGGATCATGGTGCACCAGTAGCGGCGAGCGTTTGGAGAGACGCCTCGGACGAGTGGTTGAGTATGGGCTTAAAGCAAGAATCATGATGAGTCCAGAAGGTAAGGGCGTGGTGGAGTTTGGAGGTTTTCTAGGACGGTTAGTGGCTGTCGAACGAGTTTTCCCCCGCAGTTCGGACATGTCGCCAGGTCTATTCCGGTGATCTTGAATAGCATTTCTAACCACGTTGTGGCCCGTGCTTTGGATGGTCCCTTAGGGCATGATGATGAGACCATTTCAGGCGGTCTCTCTAGAGTTTCTTCGATAAGCGTTCTGGCTTTTTCTAGGCTAGTCTTTGTGTTTTTATGAGCCATCAATCCGTAGTGTCGGATCTTGACGAAGCCTGAGGGGAGGATGTGGATCAGGAATCTTTTGATAAACTTATCAGCAGGCAGACAAACGGATCGTCTTTTGCCCGGATTGTGATTGTCTCTGGCAAGGAAAGTAACCATACCGGAATTGATTTCAACTAGACGATGGTTGGAGATGGCAACTTTGTGCGTATAGAGCCCTAGGTATTTAAGGACTCGCTCAGGGCCTCCAAAAGGGCGTTTACAGTAGACCACCTATTTCTTGCGGTAGAGCTTCCTGATAAGACGCTGAAAGGCATGCGATTTCTGAAAGTGTTGGAGATCTGCCTGGAAACGGAGCACGTTTTTGGCAAAAGCCTTTTGAGAAAGTCGAGCAGCTTGCCTCGGAAGATTTTGGAGAGGGGGCGCACAGGGACAAGGAAATTGTCTCGTGAATGAATCCATCTGGTGTGAGTCTGGTCCAGGCCGCCGCATGTCACGATGAGGTGGAGATGAGGATGGAAGAGGATATCCTGATTCCAGGTATGGAGTCTAGCTGTGAATCCCACTTCTGCTCGCGAGCGGCGCCACTTTAGTGCGAATTCGAGCAGAGATTTGGCAGCGGCCTGGAACAGGAGTTTGTAGAGGGTTTGCTGGTTTTGGAGGATGATTGGGTGCAGTTCATGCGGAACAGTGAAGACCATGTGAAAGTAGGGTATGGGAAGGATTCTTTCAAGTCTTTGTTGGACCCAGCGCATGCTCTGCAAGCCTTGGCATTTCGGGCAGTGCCGGTTCCGGCAGGAATTGTACGAGATACGCTGGTATCCACACCCGTCCTCACATATGTCCACATGGCCGCCCAGGGACTGGGTCCGACAGGTTTCAATGTCTTGCGTCGCCTTTCGCTGCTCAGGACTCATTGGATACTTTCCGCGGTAATGCTCACCATAGGCGCGAAGAAGTTATTTCTCTATAAGAATTTCTTCGGAGGCTAGTGATATTAATGAGTTCGAGAAAATAAACCTGCCGCGCTATCAGCACGGATTCAAATATTTGGATTTCGCGAAACTATAGTATTAAGAACCTTCGATTAAATGAACGGAGGATAATGGCGATGGATGTTAGCTTTAGATTTGACTGGCTCTTCGCAGACGATGCTCGGAAAGATACCCAAATCCACGAGCAGCAAGAAACGAAGGACATTTACGACCTGGTTGAAGCTAACTCTCTAATACATTTCGCCTTCTGGAGTGTGTTTGAGGATGGCCATCCAGTGAAAGAGTTGTGGTTGGAAACTGAAACAGATATCAAAGCTACCATTTATCTAGCGTATGGAGGTTTTTTATCGTCAAGCTCTTACAATCTTGCGTCCATATTTTGAAACAGCGATCCTCGGAGTCTTTTACAGCCGCAAAGAATATTATAAACAACCCACAGCCCGCTACAAACAGTGGCGAAATGGAAAACGAGATTCCCCTGCGGATATAAGGAAGATCGCCAGATCATTAGCAAAAAGGTCAGACATGTCAATAAAGGTTGACGAAGAGACAATATTCCAGAAACTAAAACCTGTTTATGATTCTCTGTCGGAACACGTCCATGGACAGGGAATAGACGTTTATAAGTTTCAAGAGGGACGCGAAAATTTTCCACGTTATTTAGAAAAAAGTTTCGACCTATGGTACAAAAAACTCACAGATGTTTTTGACGTCTTGTGCTTTTTGTGTAGAATATTTTTCTTGAATCAACTGAAATGCTATCTCAATTCCAACCAAGGAGATAAGGAGTCAGCGAATAGGCTGCTACAAACACATCTCGTCAAACTCATACCTGAATTTCGGGAGTTGATACAAAAGGCTTTGAACTAATGTCAGGCGATTGAATTTGGATAGGCCCAGTTGACCGGTTACATCATCTACAATCAATTCAATGATATTTTATACTCCGGGGCCTAATTACAATTATTTTGCTTCACAATCTGCTGAAATCCCAGTTAGAGATGATCTAGAAAATTCGGGTTCACTGCTCATGACCCTCGCTGAAGGAGATGGCCCCGAATTTACAAAACTGCTCGGGACAAGAGCGCCAATTTAAACACGAGGGAATGGGGTGGCATTTACGACCCTAAGCCTTGCTGCCCAAAAGAATCAATGGCAAATCATGAAAATACTTTTGGAAATAGAAGCAGATCGAGATCGCAGAACTGGTCGCAATGGATTGAAACACCCAGGAAAATCGTGACTATCCACAACACACTGTGTTTTCGATTGCTCCGACGACCGTGATTTTTTTACGTCAGCCCCAAAAAGGTGGAGGGTTTTTCGAATCCCAATCGTTTAGGATGAAACATTCAGGAGGTCGCAGATGATCTACTCACTGGAATCAGGACTCCCTGCTCTCATCCAGGAAATCCCACACCAACCGGACTATAGGATATGGCGCAGCAGGATTTCCGACTCCGACTACGAGGCCATCGTGAATTACCTCGATAGTCTCATCGAAGGAACCGAAGTGCTAACATCCAGTTGGATTCCCGGCAGTGATTGGACCGGCACACCATTTGAGCCGATCTATTACGCGTGCAGAAGCGATGTGAACGCAGCCGCTCAGTTTTATGGTCTCATCCTGTGGGATCTAATGATGCGTCGCGGGGATTGCTGGTCTTTCGGACGCTATGAAAAGGCCGGGATTCCCATCAGGGGCCTGACATATTTCAATATCGACTGTCCGTAACTTTTGCCAGAGGACGTGGCGGCGTGTCGACCCTCACCACGTCCATATGATTGGCGTATTCTAGGTTGTCCAAGATACCGTACAATCGTCATCGTGTCTTGATCTACGTTCATTCCTTTTGACACCCAATACGCCAGTGCCTTATATAGCCCCAATTCATATTTTTGGTTGGACACTATTACAATTTCGAGGGAGGAACGGACATGACAAAGGCTGAATTTGTGGACAAGCTTGCTGAGAAGGGCAAGATAACAAAGAAGCTGGCTACTGAAGCCATAGACTTGATTTTCGATACCATGGCAGAAGGGTTGGCCGCCGGCGAGGAGATCTCCATCCCGGGTTTTGGAAAATTCTCCATAATTACTAGAAAAGCGCGGTCCGGCTTAAACCCACACACCAAAGAAAAACTCAACATCCCGGAAACCAAAGCGCCTAAGTTTAGCGCCGTAAAGAGCCTCAAAGAATCGATAAAGTAATTTTAGTTTTGTGAGGTTTCTGGCGGGAAGTTTTGCCCGTTATTTTATGACAATGCTTCAACAATTAGGCCGTTATGATGAGTAAAGTTTTGTTCCCGTAGGACTTGTGTTCCAAATTATAATCTTTCGAGGAGGTACGACTAATGGCAGATTTTTTGTTTGTTCTCACACGAGGCTTAGAAGATCCTACCAGGGCCACCAGATGTTTGCAATTAGCACACGTGGCCAAGCAGGAAGGACATGAAGTCAAGGTTTTTCTCACTGATGACGCCGTGTTCCTGGCAAAGAAGGGTATGGCGGAGAACGTTGTGGCCACTACTGGAGACGACGCTAGCACCTATTTGGAACACTTGAGGCAAGCCAAAGTCCCTTTCTACGTTTGAGTGCCCTGTGCCAAATCTCGTCAGGTTGACGAGACGGACCTCCTGGAGAATGCTAAGCTTGACACATCCAAGACACTAATCACTTTGGCGGTAGATTCGAAGGTTTTTACTTTCTAAGTGTTTTCTTGAGTTTTGATATCGGGACTGATACTTTGGAAACGGTGTTAACACCGTTGGTTTTATTCGTGGGTAATTTTCTGGGAGACAGTTACTCACTCAGCCCTGGTCGTTCAAGCGGTTAGGGTTTTATTTTGCCAGCAAGAGTTCGTCGAGTTCCTTTACTCCAACCGGAATAGCCGGTAACCAGTAAACTACAAGGTATCTTTTCGCGGGCTGATTTAGAGGTCCTTTCCAGAATGAATGCCAGTGAGCTCGCCTGATGTGGGGAAGGGGAGTGGCATGGGTTCCACTTGGCGATACTTTCCCTGTGCCCGCTTCAGCCGTTCTTAGATGACCGAAGGATCTTCTCCTTTAGGTGGTTTAGAAAACGAACCGGCATATATGGCAGCATCACTTCCAGAGACTGAACTTCTTCAATTGAGGTTTGAGAGCTTGACTCGATCCAATTACGCCGAAGCCTGAAGGCTGGAGATCATCCAAACGAGTCTGCCTCATGCTCGCCTCGTAATCCTCATACGTCTTCAGGCTTCTGGAATGCTCGAAAAACGCAACAACCGTCATGCCTAGTTCTTGGATGCTCTTGAACGCTGCTTTCAGCTTGCCTACACTTTTTGCCTTCATAATGATTACAGGCACTCGTGTTATACTTGGATATTTCTTACCAACAGAATCGTGAACCGGAACTCCTACGAGATCGGGGAAACACTTGGCCAGGCCCATCGACAAGAGAGCTGTCGTATTCAAAGATAGCTGCAGAGGCATATCATTAAAGAGTACAATATAAACTTTTTCGTCCCCGGACCTGTAAAGAATTTTGTGCAAATGGGGTACGTGGTTTCAAAAGTTTGGTAACCTGTCTTCAAACATGATGCTGAACTGGTTCAGCGCCATTTTCCAGTCCTTTATCTGGCTGTCCATA
>JAMCYH010000276.1 GCA_023474025.1 Deltaproteobacteria bacterium | reverse complement strand
CGCCTTAACGTATCTATAAAGTCGAGAGATAGGAATTTAAGCGAGTTGAAATTGGAACTCGGGTTCCTGAACACTGTTCTCATGACGTGTTAATCCCTAAACCGCCGGCAGTTAGTAGATTTCGTGTCGCACTGAGCTAGGGAAATTTTACTTGGGGAGGAGAACCATGATGAGAAGATTGATATTAATGGTGACATTGGTAGCATTACTCGGCGCCGCTCTTCCCGCAACTGCTTCGGACAGGAGTTTTTGGAGGTTGCAGAAGCGTTACCAGGAAGAGGTGGCTGAACAGAAGAAAAGGGACGCTGCATTTAAGGCCATAGAGGATGAGGCGGACAAACTCTTCCAGCATGAGAACAAGCACACGGTCAAACCGAACAAGAACAGAAACTGATTTGAAAAATTTGTTTGTGTACATCGGTACCTCAATGTACACTTCGAAAGTAGAACTCGGGCATGGGCCGGGCCATAACAACTTAGGCTCAAAAACCGCTTTGTTCTGCAAACCAAGTGAGTGGATTAAAAGAGGAGCGATCCATGAAGGGGACTGGTTCAATAGTCGTGAGATCAATCCGTAAAATATCACTAATCACAGCAGTGATAGTCACTATTGTTTTTATCAATTGTCTATACAGCCTAAATCCGGCAACCGTCCTGGCGGCGGAATCTCACACTTTATCGCGGCCGGAGAAGAACACCATGGCTTCGGGACAAAAAGACGCTCCGCCCATGGATATGGACATGAGTTCAGGCAATATGTCCCCGGACATGAACATGGCCCCCTCAGCCACACCCCGCCCAGTTCGTTATGTTATGTCTCCGGAAGCAAAAATGCTTGCGGAAGTGCAGACCAAGGCTGTCAAAAGAGAAAGAGCGTTCAAAAGATTACGGTTGGTGGGGATGGTCTTCGACGCTGAAACCAGATTAGCGGCTCTCACAGCTCGTATCGATGGCCGACTCGACCAGGTTTTCATAGATTTTACCGGGGTCAGGGTAAAAAAAGGCGACCCAATGGTCACAATCTGGAGCCCTACACTAATCAAAACACAGGTTGAGTTGTTCGAAAGCATAAAGAGCGGAGACACTGAGGGAATCATACGCGGCGCCGAAGAAAAACTCATGCAATATGGTCTTACAAAAGAGCAGGTCAAGCGTATTCGAGAAAGCAGAAAACCTGATCTTTATATAACATTACGGGCGCCTATAAGCGGCGTTGTGATGAAAAAGAACGCCATCCTCGGCCAGTTCGTCAAAGAGGGACAAGAGATGTTTATAATAAACGACTTGTCCCATGTATGGGTTAAACTCGACGCCTACGAGCGAAACATGCCATGGATCAGGTATGGACAGGACGTGACTTTTACTACCGCCGCCATCCCTGGAAAGACTTACAGCGGCAAAATCATTTTCATTGACCCGGTTCTGGACATGAACACTCGTACGGTAAATGTCAGGGTTGACGCGGCGAACCCTGAGTTCGAATTAAAGCCACACATGTTCGTCAATTCGGTGATTCAGGTGGAGATCGACGGCAAAGGGAGGGTAATCAACTCTGACTGGATCGGGAAATACATCTGCCCGTTTCATCCTGATGAAGTCAGTTCGGAACCGGGAATCTGCCCCCAGAGCAAACAACCTCTACAACCGGCAAGCGCATATGGATACGCTGACGCAAGGCATACTATACTTCCTTTGGTTATACCTGAAACCGCGGTCCTCTACACTGGAACACGGTCCCTGGTTTATGTGAATGTTCCTAATCAGGATCAGCCGACTTACGAGCAGAGAGAAGTTATTCTCGGCCCTAAGGCAGGGGACGGATATGTAATTTACCAGGGCTTGAAAGAAGGGGAAGAAGTTGTCACCAAAGGCAATTTTCAAATCGACAGCTCCATTCAGATACTCGGCGAACCCAGCATGATGAATCCTTTCCAGCCTGAAACTAAAGGCTCAGCTTACTCCTCTGAATCCACTCCTGGAACGGTTACCGGTCCACACGCAGGGCACGGCAAAGGGGGGCGCTGATCATGATTGATGATCCGGAAAATGAAATTATAGCGCAAACGTTCTTTTCAAAGATGATGCGCTTTTGGATGCAGCAAAAACTGCTGGTATTCATAGGGATACTCGCTGTTGTAGTGGCAGGCCTGGCGGTCGCTCCCTTCGATTGGGACATTCCAGTCCTCCCCAGAAACCCTGTGCCTGTGGATGCCATCCCCGATATCGGCGAGAACCAGCAAATTGTATTTACTACTTGGGAAGGCCGTTCCGCCAGAAACATTGAAGATCAAATAACCTATCCATTGACGGTCTCACTGTTAGGTATTCCTGGGGTCAAGGCGATAAGGAGTTACTCATATTTCGGTTTTTCGACAATATATGTGGTTTTCGAAGACAAGATCGAGTTCTATTGGTCGCGCACCCGGATATTGGAACGACTGAGTTCGTTGCAACCTGGGTTACTTCCCCCTGGGGTTCAGCCTGTTCTCGGTCCGGACGCTACTGCTGTTGGACAGGTATTTTGGTACACGGTTGAGGGCAAAGAATTTGGGCTGGATGAACTTAGGACCGCACAGGATTGGTATGTTCGATATCTCCTGCAATCGGCAAGGGGTGTAAGTGAAGTCGCGTCCGTGGGTGGTTATGTAAGAGAATACCAGGTTGATGTCAACCCGAACGCGCTCAGGGCGAACGGGGTAACCCTGATGGACGTTTTTACCGCTGTCCAGCGATCCAACCTCGATGTTGGAGCACGCACGATTGAACTCAACAATACGGACTATGTAATCCGTGGGCTAGGATTTATCAAATCCGTTCAAGACCTGGAAAAAGCTGTAGTAAAGTTAAACGAGAACATACCACTTTACGTCAAGGACGTAGCTACGGTAACCGAGGGGCCTGCGTTCCGACAGGGAGCGCTCAATAAGGCCGGCGCAGAAGCCGTAGGCGGCGTCGTAGTTGTGCGCTTTGCAGAAAATCCGCTGCAAGTCATCAAGAACGTCAAGGCCAAAATCGAGCAGATTTCATCAAGCCTTCCAAAGAAAACCCTAGCGGATGGCACAATATCCCAAGTCAAGATCGTGCCTTTTTACGACCGCACGCAACTCATCTACGAAACGCTTGATACTCTTAAAAGGGCGCTTTCAGAGGAAATCCTCGTAACCATCATTATTGTGGTGGTCATGGTAAACCACCTCGTCAGCGCTGCCTTAATCTCACTGATCCTACCTCTAGCCGTCCTCTTAACCTTCATCGTAATGAAATTTACCGGGGTAGACGCCAATATTATGGCTCTGTCCGGTATAGCGATCGCAATCGGTGTAATGGTCGATATGGGCATCATCCTTTGCGAAAACATTCTCAGGCATATAGAACACAGTCCTCCTGAAAAGAGTCGTTTTAAGATAATTCACGAAGCCGCCACGGAAGTGGGCGGCGCTGTCATTACTTCCGCATCGACTACAGTAATAGCCTTTCTTCCGGTTTTTACCTTGACCGGACCTGAAGGAAAGCTGTTTACCCCGGTTGCTTTGACCAAGACATTCGCTATTGTCTCCTCCCTTGTTTTGGCGCTCTCTATTATCCCACCCCTGGCCCATTTGGTATTCACCAAAAGGAACTTCCGAAAAGGAACTCTTGTAATTGTCTACGGACTCTTGGCGGTTGTCGGAGCGTGGATAGGCTATACGCTTTCCTGGTCTATCGGCTTGGGAGTGTTGTTCATCGCAGGCTTAAAGTTTGTCTCATTGTTTGCGCCCCAATCAATCAGGGACAGAGTCCCCGCAATAATGAATATCGCCGTGCTGGTTTTGGTCATCCTGTTACTGACGGAACATTGGCTTCCTTTAGGCCCTGAGAGAGGATTAGTCCGTAATCTCATTTTCTGCTCTGCGATTATATTCGGTCTTCTTGGGATTAGAAAAGTTTTCACGGGATATTATCGTCAGGCCCTGGCATGGGCCCTAGGCCATAAAGCATTGTTCCTTACCGCTCCAATTTCCATAATCATTTTTGGAGTGGTGGTTTGGTTCGGCTTCGACCGTGTCTTCTCATTTATACCGATAATTGCGGGACGTATCGGCGGATGGGACAATCCGTCCCAGTCTGTGCAGGCTGACAACGGGAGTGGTGATCTTACGACCGCCAAGAAAAATTCTGGAATGAGTAGCATGCCTGGAATGAATATGGGCACGGAAGCAAGTCACCCCGAAGTCGTCCTTACAGGCCCAATACGGTCAAGCAGAATATGGAGGACATTTTCACGGTTGTTCCCCGGTCTGGGCAAAGAATTTATGCCGAGTCTTGAAGAAGGAACTTTCCTTTACATGCCAACTCTTATGCCGCATGCTTCCATTGGTGAAGCGCTTGATGTGATCCATAAACAAAACCTTGCCATCAGCGCTATCCCGGAGATTCAGTCGGTAGCGGGCAAAATAGGTCGAGTAGAAAGCGCTTTGGACCCGGCCCCCGTATCGATGACCGAGACCATAATTAACTTCCTTCCGGAGTACAAAACCGATCCACACACGGGCCAAATGGTCCTTGACGCCAAGACGGGAATGCCCTTACGTCAGTGGAGACCGCAAATTCAATCTCCCGACGATATCTGGAATGAAATCGTCAAAGTAGCCCATCTGCCCGGAACAACTTTGCCTCCCAAACTCGAACCGATAGCCGGCCGAATAGCTATGCTACAAACAGGAATGCGGTCTGCAATGGGTGTGAAAATAACAGGAAACAGCATGGAAGAGTTGGAATCGATAGGCTTACAAATTGAGAGGTTCCTCCGAGAAATTCCTTCTATTGAGTCTTCTTCGGTCATTGCGGACCGTAACATCGGTGTGCCCTACCTGGAAATAGACATTGACCGGGCCGCTACAGCCCGTTATGGCGTTAATGTCCAGGACGTTCAAGATGTAATAGAAATTGCTATCGGCGGTCGTAAGATCACCACTACAGTGGAAGGAAGAGAACGCTATCCTGTAAGAGTGCGTTACGATCGAGAGTTGCGTGATTCCGTAGATACACTGGGCAATGTATTGATATCAGGATCTAAAGGCGCTCAAATACCTTTGGTTTCACTAGCGACCATCAACTATGTTCGCGGCCCCATGGTGATAAAGAGTGAAAATACATTTCTGGTCAACTACGTTATTTTCGACAAGAAACCAGGCGTCGCAGAGGTTACGGCAGTGGTTGACGCCGACAGATACCTAAAAGAGAAAATAGCGTCAGGTGAACTGAAATTACCGCCCAACACATCGTACATATTCACTGGTTCCTACGAAAACCAGGTCCGCTCTGAAAAAACCTTGATGATTGTTATACCAATGACTCTACTGCTGGTTTTCTTAATCCTCTATTTTCAGTTCAGGTCTGTTCCAACCTCGCTGAATGTGTTTTCCGGAATTTTCGTGGCTTGGTCCGGCGGATTTTTGATGCTATGGTTGTATTCCCAGCCGTGGTTTCTTGATTTCAATGTCTTTGGCGTTCACATGCGCCATCTCTTTCATGTAAAGCCATATAACCTAAGCGTGGCAGTATGGGTCGGATTCCTGGCGCTTTTTGGGATTGCGACAAATGACGGGGTTATTTATTCAACATATCTGAACCAGGTATTCAGTGAACATAAATTTCGTTCCATTCAGGAAATCCGACAGGCTACAGTTGAAGCTGGCCTCAAAAGGATCAGACCTGCCCTAATGACTTCCGCCACAGCTATTCTGGCCCTCATGCCTGTTCTCTCCTCACAGGGTAGAGGGGCAGACGTCATGGTCCCAATGGCCCTTCCCATATTCGGAGGCATGTTCTTGGACCTCATAACAGTGTTCGTTGTGCCGACTATTTATTGCCTGGAAAAGGAAATTCAGTTCAAGCGACGAATGAAATCATCAATATTAGCGTAAATCGATGAAAATTGCCGAAGACTATAACAAAACCGTTTTTTAGATACTATTTCTCAGTGGGGAGGAATGTAATTGGTTGATTTGAGCCGGACCTAACCTTAAACGGAGCGCCTGCGGGTCAATGAAGATAAATCTTCAACATAAGACGCCGTTCTGTCCTATTGATATCCCTACTCCTCTATTACTATACTCTTTATGAGGAATCCAGATGGGCGCCGCCAATCGAAAACATTTACTCGATAATGGAATGATACTGAATTCCAGATGGGAAATCATCGAACACATAGCTACCGGTGGAAAGGGAGAAGTATATAGGGCTCATCAAACTAACCTCGAACGCGAAGTAGTAGTAAAGACAGTGTCCATAGAATATCTGGCGGAGTTCGGAGACGATCCGCAGGAGGTTGAAACTGAGCTAAGTCGTTTTCATCGTGAAGCCATGGCCATGGCGCAGGTGCGTCATCCACATGTGGTTCAGGTTTATGACCAGGATTCCGCTGTAATAGTTAAAGACGGAGTGGAACTGACTGTACACTACGTTGTAATGGAATATATCGATGGCCCCACTCTCCGGACTACCATGCTTGATGGTGGCTTCGATAAAAACGAAAATAAGATCAGAGACTGGATTAGATCCTATTTCCTGCCAGTTTTGGAGGGTATTGAGCCAATTCATAATCTTGGAATAGTGCATCGTGACATCAAGCCTGAAAACATCCTTTTGGATGGATCTGTCCCAAAGATAACGGATTTTGGTATCGCCGGCGGTGTCAGATGGCCGCAATTGACGAGAAGTCATCATGTAGAGGGAACAATAACCTATATGGCGCCGGAACAGTTTATGGATTTGGCTGAGACTGACGAGCGCGGAGACATTTATGCGCTTGGAAAGATACTGTACGAGTCCATAGAAGGCAGGATGGTGGACAACAAAACGGCGTGCCCACTCAAAGGCGTTTGTTTGTCCAACCCCACAACACCGTTTTTGAAAAGTCTGGATTCCATCGTCCAGAGAGCTACAGCGGAAGACGTAGACAAACGCATATCCTGCGTGAAGGACCTGCGCAATGAACTTGAAAAGTTGTTATATGACGCTGAGGAGTCCGAACGCCCCCTATTCGGGGGGCTACATAGAAGGGAGATAGTTTTTTTAATAACGACTCTGGTGGTTGTCGCCCTTATTTTTGTGGCTTCTCACATATATCATCACATATTTATGGAAGAAGAACTAGCCCCTCATGGAGCGCTTGATACAGGCGCTAATCCGGACCAACGGAGTTTAGTCTCAGCCAATGAAAATGATGGAACCCCAGCCGGATCAATTGTAGGTAAAGACGGTATAATGATGCGATTGGTACCAGCAGGGTCTGTAAAGACGTCGGCATACCGAGAGGCCAAAACAGGAGAGTCTTTTCAGATTGCTCCATTATATATGGATGAGACTCAAGTGACCAATCTGAAATTCATTGAATTTTTAAATCTGGAAATTTCCAGAATCATGGTCCACGGAAGAGACATAAGAGGCAATGGAGAGTTGTGGGCGAAGTTGGGTCCTGTTTATGGCTCCTATGAACCAATTATATTTGAGAATGGAAGATTTAATTTGAGCGATCCGTCTTTCGGGTCCTATCCGGTCGTCAAAGTAACTGCGCTAGGGGCTAACGCCTATGCCGGATTTTATGGCGAAAGGCTTCCCTCTGAACTGGAATGGTTCCATGCTGTTATCACCGGGGCGGACGTCAAGAATCCTGCTGGTAACAATCAGCATGCCCCTTCTCTTGGATCGTCCAAGCTTGAGACAGAGCTGCAGGATTGGTTAGGGGGTTACGCTGATCAGGCTCACGGTCCTGAAAACTCCTCATTCATACAAGGCCCCTCACAAATTCCATATCCAGTGTTACGGACTCAGGCGAATTCATTAGGGATTAGAGGTCTCAACGCAAATGTAAGCGAATGGGGTCTGCGGCCGGATTTTGCAAAAGGCGCTGGGGAACAATACGTTGTGCTAGGAGGTCTCAGAGGTAGCATGGTTCAGAATAGTGTACTGGTTATAGGAATAGCTCAGAGCCCTTCCAGCGAGTTTGTAGATGTCGGATTCAGGTGCGTTACAGCCGCCGAGAGGACTAATTAAAAGGGAAAGACCAATGTGTAACTTACGCAGTAGTGGGATTCATATTATTTTTGCATGCGTCTCAGCTTTGATCTTGTTATGTTTACCAGCCAACTTGTTGGCCGAGGATTCAGTAAGTCTTCCCGATGGCTCGACTCTTGCCTTGCCTCAAAAATGCCCTGTATGTGGGATGATGATAGGGGGACCATCCGGACCAAGTGTGGCAGTGACTTACCAGGATGGACACATTACGGGATTTCAGGGGGTAGCGGCAGCGGTTTTCAAAGACGGCCACGACGTCGGATTCGAGGGAGCCCGATGCTTGTTTATTTACAATTCTCTGCCACAAAAGTTCAATATCGACATTAACAACATAACTCATCAATATGTAACTGACTTCGTGAGTAAGAAACTTGTTGATTTGTCAAAAGCTTACCTTGTCCTGGGTAGTCGAGTAAAAGGCCCTATGGGCTACGACCTCATAGCGTTCACGAGCAAAGATGACGCAGCAGATTTTGCCAGAAAATACGAGGGCAAATGGATCGTGCAACTCCATGAAATCCCAAATGTAGCTCAGAAACATAATGGCGACGCCTCTGCAGGGTCAAACAAAGACATTTCAGGTGATAAAAAGAACCCGAAGAACCCTAAAAATTAATTCTTCAAGAAGTTAGCCTCCACCGGGAACGGTAGAGGATCCCCCAGGTTGTAACATTTAATCACTTTTCGCAGTTGATGGCGATGGTAAAAGGGTAACTAAATCAGTAGAATAGTCTCGCGAAGGGACGTCCAATGTGCCGTCCAAGTATTGGCAACAAAAGATCGCACAGGAGGACGCCCCACAATGAGAGTTACTTCATTTAAGTTAGAGGATCAAGACCTTAGAGGTCGGATCGACACGTTCATGGCTAGGTTCAAGATCGGAACACTTCTAAACCGGGCCGGTATTAGGAACCTTCGTGGTGTTAGACCACTTTTGGTTCTGAGAGCCATCTTTGATTTGGCCTTTATGGGTAGAAACATCTTCACGGGGATACATAAGAATTCTACTTCCAATATGGGGAAAGACGCTGTTTATCGATTTCTCAGCGCTCACAGACATAATTGGCGTCGTTTGATCGGCTTTTTGTCCCAGATGATAATAAAGGGTTTTCTGGAGCCTCTCACGGCGGCGGAGCGTGAGAAGGTCTTGATAATGGACACCACCATCTATGATCGCAGCCGCTCTTCTAAGGTGGAGATTCTTTCTAAAGTGTATGATCATTGCGCCAAGAGATATCTCAACGGATTCAGAATGCTGACTCTGGGATGGTCGGATGGAGCGACGTTTGTTCCTTGCGACCACGCTATACTGACTTCGCCCAAAGAGAAAAACCGAATCCAGGGAATCAACAAGATCATGGACCGGCGGACTTGTGGCGCTAGGAGACGACAGGAAGCCCTTGTCAAATCAACTGAACTAATAGTCCCTATGGTGAAACGAGCCTTAAATCTCTCGATTCCAGCGAAGTATTTGCTAATGGACTCCTGGTTTGGTTTTCCCGCCTTGGTTCGCTCTGTTATGGAGCATATCCATGTCATCTGCATGGTAAAGAACACATCTAAGGTGTTCTACGAGCTTGAAGGGCAATCTTTAACGCTGTCAAAGATCTTATGATCAGGAAACGCCGGGGAAAAGCTAAGATCAAGGGTTCGATGATAGTAGGAATCGGAGAGAAACAGAAGGCCAAGTTGGTCTTCGTTTGTAACCGTAATAATGGCTCCAAATGGTTGGCCCTTCTATGCACTGACCTTTCGCTTCCTGATAAAGATGTGGTGCGCATCTATGGAAAGCGCTGGGATATAGAAGTCTTTTTCAAGATGGCCAAACACTATCTCAAGCTTGACTCCGAAGTTCAAGTCCAGGATTTCGACTCTATTGTCGCCCACTCTTCCATTGTCATGATCCGTTACATATTTCTGGCTGTGGAACAACGATACGCCTCGGATGATAGGACAATAGGAAGCCTGTTTCTAACCACCTCGGAAGAAATTCGCGACCTGTCTCTGACGGACGCATTGTTCCGCATACTCTCGATGGCATGGAATAAAGTGCGCCAATACTACTCAGAATCGGAACAATTAGTGCTGGAAATAATCGAAGTCACCATGAAGGAGGCTATAGCCCTCATCAGACTTGGCTCCATTGCCAAGTGCGAAAGTTGAGTGATTATCGCCAGCCAGAAACGCGCTGAATCACTTTACTGACCAGTTCATCAGTTTCTACCCCTTCCCTCTCGAAATTGATTTTGATTACCCATTTTTTAGGTTTGAGCCCACAGAGTTTTGGAAGTTCTCCGAAGTTAAGCCCCTTGTCCTGGCGATGACGGCCAATGAGCTTTCGTAAATGATTATTCACTTTGACCTCCTTCTAGCTGAGAAAAAGGGACCTTAGTTTTGGCTCAAGCCGTAAAACAAATCGGCTCTAATCCACGGTGTGGATATGGACCTAAATTAAAAAATGGCAAGCGAAATGTCACAAAAAAGCCGCCAAAATCAGCCATAAATCATATTGTTACAAAATAGCCCCAAAACGCCTGCCAATGGATAAATAGTGGGGTAATGAAAGAATGTAGGCAACAGAACAAACAGGCCCCAAATCGATTTTGGGGTCACTTGGGATTGCTTAGGGTTGACTAATCAACATTTCAACGTGAAAAAAAGTCTTTTTTTGACATTTTTCGAAAAAACAAAAATCTTTTTTTGTTTTTCACGTACGGCGTTTTTTGTTCAAAACTACTTAAATTTTGATTTGGGTCATCTCTCCTATTAGCTTGACCGGCCCGCCGCGTCCCATAGATTTTCATCATACCAGTTCTAATAATAGTGGCGATTGATTGACGACCCGTTAGCACAGAGAACCAACGGGCGTCAATCAACGCATAGACTGCTAATTTTATTTTTAGCTTTATTTGTCTATCAGGTGGATGAAGGCCGGTACAGCAAATGGAAAATTTGGCCTCCATGTCACGGTTATAACTAGTTCAACTCCTACAATTTTCTGCAACTTAGCGGATAGTTCACTCATGTGATCAATTTCAATACCAAAAAATTCTAGTTCCGCAGCAACAAAATTTTCATGCTCCGGGATCAATTGTGTAAATTTTTTCACTAGAACTGAATCACCCGATTCCGTGTTTACGTGTAAGTCGTATGCAATTTGAAGTCGGTGATGTTTAGAAGAGTGTTCAACAACCGCCTTTGTGATAATTGCGAGATACTTTACGCCCGGTTGAAGCCTTCTCGATTTCTTCTTCTTGCCCACCACCGCGGGAAACTGCTCGTCTAATTCGTCCCAATCAGTAATTCGTTTTTTCATTTTACAAGTCCTTTTCACAATTTTTATAAATTTAGCGGTTTCCAAAAGGTTTGACCTAATTGAGCCCGTCCCAAAGGTCGGCGCTGGCATCAAATAGGACATTGCTTTTTCAATCGCCATATCTGAAAGACAGGAAACGGAATCAAATTGTAGAAAGGGAACTAGGATTAGATAAATGATTGTGCTTCACACGAATACCTAAGTTCCAGAAGCCGGTGCTAAACCGTTGTGAAACAATCTGGAGGCTTTGTTTTTGTTTATGGGCGAAAAGGCACGCGATGGCGCAGAGGAATCTAATGGCTCGATATTTAATAGGCGTAAATCAATTTATCTCGAGAAACTAAAGACTTCAAATTGATTCCTCAACAACGAGTTGTTCAATTTACGAATTCAATCCCTAATTTCTTGCTTCTTGACCTCAGGCTGGTTACAGCCCCATTTCCTCCCCACAGGCTTAAAGCCACACCCTAATAAAATGCCTTATTGTTGAGACAAAGGCGCTCAGGCGTCATTACAGCGGCTTTGGATAGATATGGATCTATAGTCTCACCATGCCCTCTTGAACATTCCTAATTTTAACAACCTGTAATTCCACGGAAACCTTCTCATTTAATCCACACGCTACAGGTTTATCAAAAAGAAGTTCGGTCCATGTCTTTCAAATAGTGGCCATTTTTTAGAGGCCCCCATTTTTGAACCTAGGAGTAATTTTATGAAAGATATGAAGATTGAACTATCGAATCCCTTCCCCGTAAGAATACCGAAAAGTATCATTGAAGATCTTCGTATAGAAGCCGCCAAAGCCCAGAGAAGTTTCAGTCAGGAACTCCGCTACCGAATTGTAGATTCTCACTCAAGACTTTCTAAAGAAAATCCAGAGAATAGCTAACAAAAATAAAGCCGCCAGTTTTAGGAACTGGCGGCTTTTTCAGACATAGGAAGCTGAGACTGCAATTGAAAAACAATATTCTTAAATTTGTTGATGGGGCCGTTGTTCAACTTCAGAGCCCTACCTGCATACCGCCCTGGATATTCAGGTACGATAGACTATGTCTGACCATTCTAGACGCGAAGGATATCGGAGCCTATTGGTTCAAAAATTGTCTAGAACCTCTGTGCAAGGATATAGCCAATCCCGGTAACGAAACTCATTACAGCATTGCTGCGCCCAGGAGTTATCACGAAGACTATTACAAAGTGAAAAGGATGGAGTCACCTACAGAACTCATTCAAATCTACTATCATCCAAGGAAAGCCTTTAGACCTATCGCATCAATTGAATTTACTGTTCCCGATAAAGCTAACGGATACGCCTATCATGTCCAGGAAATACTCCGCGTTGAGAACATTCTAAAAAAATACAGCGTTTCTTTTCATGTCGGTTCAGTAGAACTTTGCTTGGATGCTCCGACGGAGCAGGAATATAATGAAGTTACGGGCAATCTGTTTCTTAAAAATTCAACCCCAGGTAAGGATGATTTTTATTTTATTGATGATGAGCGCCATCCGACAGGCAAGGCAATACGGAGAGATGGGTTCCATCCGGATAATGAAAATAAGTACGTAAAGGGCCGTGAGGCCAGTGTACATCTCAAATCTTATCGTTTAAGAAATAGGATCGAGTTAACTTTTACTCGTAATTTTTTGAAGAGACAGCAATTGAATTACTTTGCCGAAATCCTACGTGCCGGACCAAGCCAATTCTTTGACAAGTTGTATTTATATTCTTTTGATTTTCAAAGGGTACTGGATTTCAGAAATAAATGTGAAAGGCTTGGGAGGAATCCTGGTCTAGTTATGATGGGGCCCATTGCATTGAAAAATCTTTTTAGAAAAACATCAGGTGAGATTCTGTTGACGCTAATGGAGCGATTGGATTGGAAAGCCTGCCGTGTGAAAAAACAGTTCGGAACAAATGTTGACTTCCCACCATTTTATATTGAAACTGGCGAAGAGCCCTATATCTTAACAACAATAGGAACAAAATAATCCATATCACCTTGGAACCATTGTTGATTTCCCGTTGAAATTAAAAATCAACTTTCCCATCGTAATCGTAAACCAATCAGATAAATTTTCCCCTAAAATAACAATCACCAGTTGGCGTCTTAGGTTCAAGAGATAATCAAAAAGTTCTTTCTAAAATAGGCAGATGTCTCCGTAGGTTGAACAAAGCTATTGAGGTAATTGAATTTACACCACTGGTCTTCATCACCGAATAGCGTCTTCACTCTTTAAACTTTTTGGGTCCAGTTGAGTATTAATGAACCACATGGTTCAGGGCATTACTATTTCTTTCAGGTTGGACCTGAAGGGTTAATCATCATACTCCTCCTATCGATCATCCATCTCAGTCTATTGATACCCTCCATCCCCATGGGAGAAGTCATTTTAAGAAAGTAATTTCCCTTTTGTACAGACCAGTCACCCACCGTATCCATCATCATCAGGAAATACCTAAAATTCCTTTGGGGTTCATTTGGACTTGACCAGAGCCCCCTCAGTAAAAGCAGAATTCATGATTCTTATCGCGTGGAATTACAATGATTGGAGACACCTCTTTGAGCTTAAAGCCACTGGAGTTGAATCTCGCATAGCAATGGACTTTTCTTTCTCTGATTATTTTGGATAGCAATTATTTTTGTCATTTTGTTTGGACCGGACCAAGTTGTCCAGCGAGGTACCCAGTGATTATAAGATTTCAGCAAGCCCTATGCCTATAAATTTCCCCATCTATCAAAAATCATCTCTTCTCCATCAGGTTGGCCCTTACCTCTCTTTATTTTTTGATTTGTATCTTGTTTTGGAAGAAGTAATCTATCTTGGGGCAAGGGAGACTGGTTCTCAGATATTTTTCCTGGCTGGGAATTACCGTTTCTCCCACTTGCAGTACCTCTGAAAGCCATTCGTTGGCCTATACTCTGATGATTCTTTACAGGAATCGGTACACTCCAGGAAGGCGCTCCAATTGTAGATCCGGAACTCAGGTCCATAATCCTGGCTTCTGATATGCTAAGGCTAAGAATTCCAAGTAGAACCGTCATTAGTAAAAAAAATTTGTTATTCATTTGACACCTCCTGGGCAACACCTGTTGGATGATTGTTAAGGGTGTTGACCTACAGCCACAACTCACTTTGAGCAATGGAGAGCATGTCCCTAGATGAAAGGGTTGGCGCGGGAACTGTGGCAATCATAAAGAGTCAGTTGTAAGATAAAGGGATCATGTCGGTATTCTTTTTATTTTGAAACATCTACCCTGAAGTCCATCTGTTTTGAAAAAAATATCCTGTCGAATCATAGGATGTGAGATCCAGTACCTGTATCAGATTCAGTACCGCCATTTCTTTATCTCTTCAGAATCAATTTTGTCAGATAAACCTGATTGAATCTCTTCTATTGTAATCCGGAAAACAGATTTAGCCATTGGCTGATTTGTTCTTTTGATAGGTGAACAAACAACTTTTCTGGCGGGGCTAACGAGTACCTTTTTGTTTCCAGTACCAGGCGCCAGCGGCTTTGAATTTGTCACAATGATTTAGGCGGTACCATTGGCCTTGTACAATTGGCTAAAATTAATCAGAATTGCTTTAAATCATGGTTCAATTGAACATTTTTGTTTTGAAAAGTTGCCTGATTAAGGTTCTCATAATGATCATTTCTATTTTTTGACCACTCCATCATTGCTTCTGAATGATTTTTTTTTGATGAAAATAATCAATGATTTATCCGCTCTAATAGAATTCTTACCCCAAATGCCTCCTGGGCAAAATTAACTCATCAGAGGGGAATGAGTTGTCCTTCAGCAAAAATCTTACCAGGTTTGACTTGGGAGCGTTTTTGGGTCATCTGGCATATCTCTTCTAATTGTTTCATCTATCTTATCAACCAGCCAATATATCTAGAGGTTAGGGTTCTTTCTTTTTTGTAGTGAAAGAGCAGTCAAGCATAGAAATGAAATTTAGATCGGGACTTTGTCTTTAATAAAAGGGAATCGATTGAAGTTGTGAAAAATCAAACCGAAGTTTGTATTTCTATTGGGAACGGTGATTGTTGAAACAAAAAATCAACCCGACTTTGTCTGCATTCCAGAGAGAAATTTCCTGGAAGGAAAAAATTTAAAATATTTTGTCTTTCTATAAGAGAGCAAAAAATATGCAAAGGAGAAATTGAGATGCCTAGACCAGAATTAAGTTATTCCACGCCAGTGCGCTTTGAACTGGCAACCCTGAAGAAATTACGAGAGATAGCGGCAGAAAATGAGAGGTCACTATCTGGGGAGGTTCGCTTCCGGATCCTACAATCCTTCAAGAAGGATGCTGATAAGGATAATGAAGGCCATCGCGCAGAGGATGTGATTGAAAATAAATAGGAAATCCCACCTTAGCTTTCCATGTCACCGTCGGGATTTTAAATGAATAACCCAACGGGGCGTCAAAGGAATTATAAATTGACCAGGCGCACAATGCAATCTGATCTTATAAATTCATCATTGATGCCCTCCACTTATCCACCAGTAGGCTCCTGAAGGTCATGTAATTGCTGCCTGAGAACCAGCGGGTGACCGATGGAGTCAAAATTATGCCCAATGGGCAAAAAGGAGAATATTATGAGTACAGATTTTAGCGACGATTATTTTTATGGGCCAAGAGATTGCGAACTTGAGCAGGAGCACGGGTGTATTGCAGAATCTTTTCCAATCCTACAACACGATCCTGTCGTGAAGACATTCGCAGACATCCTTGACGATGCGGCTGAAAGAGCCGTCGGGGAATATGAGTTTGTGCCCGCCGATTTAACAGTCTCGATTGTGTTGAATTTTCCGAATGTCGGGGTGAAGACAGCGCTGATCTATTCTTTGGATGAATGGAATGCGCATCTTCTAACCGAATATGCCAGCGAGTTAGCAAAAGCAGAAGTTGAATTGCCTCGACCACGGTATGTCAGAATTAATTAAACCATGGGGGCCTTTGCGCCCCCAATTTAAACAAACTGCTCCATTAATGGAGCGGCTGGAGGTTATTAAAATGTCAAAAGAATCTTTAATTCAAGATGAGTATTTGTCGGAATTTACCTGTCCAAAATGCGGCGGCCATACCTTGAGGGCAGATGTTGTGCTCGGCGCCGACGTCACACATTTCGAGGATGAAGAGCCATTCTACGAAATACCTTATGACCAGGAACACTATATTATGTCGTATTGGTGCGGAGACTGTTTTTGGGAAACTAAAGAACAATCCGTGGTGATGAATCATATGAAATCAGATTGCTGAAACTCTTATCCATGATATGACAGATTGCAAGGGACAATAGACATGAATGCCATAAAGGGGAGAGGCTGGCCTCTCCCCAAACACAAACACTATTGAAATGACGATTTATAGAACTATAGAGAGAGCCCATTGGGAAATGACATGATTAGTTGATACCGGATTGCTCCATTTCGGCATTCCCGCGACGCTGCATTCGCAGCGCCTTAAATTACCTCATTGACAACCAGGCTTGCACATCTACTTCTCCTGCTATCGAAATACCGGGAACAGCGCGGCATTTAGGGTAGTTTACCCGGCATCTTAAGGCATGGCCGTCGGACTCTGACCATTTCCATAGGACGTGGTTTATCAGCTCAGAACAAAACTGATATTGTAGCCCTATAAATTGTTTAGAAGTATATGATTTTATACTCATCCGACTCAGGGAACCGGCATTGGCAATCATTCCAGCGGCTATATTGACGGCGCTCAGGTACAGCTCAGATCATTAAATGTACCGTTTGCATCTGTGGTCGTGTTCCGGCTCATTTGTGGTTCAACCGGGAAACACTTGAAAGTGATTCCCACCACATGTGTTTTGCAGACCTATCAAATGATGTTAATACAGATTCAGTTTGTACTCATAAAATATCTTGCTATGGGTGCTGTTATATTTTATATAACCACATATCACCACATTTGAGGTTAATAAAGTGAAAGCCCTATCCTATTGCAGAGTCTCCACTGTAGAGCAAACTGTAGGCACATCAATTCAAAACCAGATTAGCATGATAGAATCTTATTGTGCAATGAAGAGTATTGAGTTAACTACAGTGTATATAGATGGCGGAGTAAGTGGCTCTATTCCGCTGTCAAAACGTCCGGAAGGAAAAAGGCTAGTCGAAACTATATGTACTCAAACTGGCCCGATCTGTGTGGTTATGACCAAATTGGATCGGGGTTTTAGATCCGCTAGTGATTGCCTCAACAATGTTGAAAAATGGGAACATTTGAATATCGGTCTTCACATATTAAATCTCGGCGGGCAAACTATCGACACATCAAGTCCAGCCGGTAAGTTTTTTATTACCGTGATGGCAGGCGCCGCTGAATTGGAACGTAATATGATACGGGAGAGATGTAACGAAGGCCGTAAAATAAGAAAATCTCAAGGGAGACGACTTGGACAGATACCTTTTGGCTATACCATAGCAGAGGATTCCAAGACCTTGATACCTGACCCAAAGGAGATAAAAGCAGTACTGCGTATCCGTCAATTGGCAAAACCGAAGGTATCATACCGAGAAATATGTCGGAAACTTGAATGTGAAGGCTATCAATCAAGGTCTGGCGGCTCTTGGAACCATCACACTGTCAAATCCATACTTCAGAGAGGAGCTTAAGATGCCGGGTAAAGGTATAGATAGAATAGCTGAAGAGTCGCTAATCCTTCGAAAAGAAATGCATAGACTTATGGTCGACGAGGGATTGCCAGAAAACCGGGCTCTTCTTAAGGTGCTACCCAAAGACGACAATCGAAGAGCAAAATTAAAATTATGGATCAAATATGGTCTTTGGCCGCTGGAGGAATCAAAGAATAAAACTACATCCTCTCAAAATCCGGTTCAAACTGTCCAAGTCGTCTCCCTTGAGATGATCGAAAGACTTATAAATGCCGCGAATAAATTGGCGGAAATAGAAGAAATAAAATTGCGCGAGCCAACATACAGACCACGATTCAAAGGCAAACGGCGCTCAACCAGTGTAAGACTACCAATGGCGTTAGAAGAAGCAGCCATGAAAAAAGCGCGGGAATGTGGAGATGCAAATATTACAGGGAATACATTAGGGGGCCTGACTGATTTACTTTTTTGGAGATACGTCGAATGCGATCCGTCATTCTTAGGTGAACCAGGGCAGGATTAATATTTTCTCGAATTCACGATCCTAGAAAAATCTACGGTTCATTCTTCAAAATATTTTTAAAATTTTAAATTTTTTTCAAAAAAATATTAAAAAAATTCATCATCACTATTTATCGTTTATTTTCAGCCACTTAATCCTACAACAAAACTTTATTCGCTCCCTCCAACGCCAAAAATAGCACAAAAAGCACATAAAAAAGCACAAAAACAGCTCAAAAACGAAATATTTTTTTTCACCAAATGCGATAGAGTATATAGGGGTTTTTTTACGATCGACCCCAGAGACAAAACATTAGAAAGAGGAGAGTAAGGAAGATGAAAGAGTTAGAAATCGAGGCAAATGGGAATTTGACTAACTCGGTAGACACGCCAGACATATCCAGAAGTAATGAAGAGTTAGGCAATTGTTACAAACCAGCATCCAAGTGTCCCACAAAAGAATCCTTTGTTCATGTGATAGACTGTACCAGTAATGAAGATTTTGGTTACAAAAGGCTTGACAATCAACACTGGGCTTCATCTAGTCACGAAAAATACGTGCAACTTATTGACAAAATAAAGCAAATTGGTTTCAGGACATTTGATTTCAGGATATTTACAGAAAATGATGACTTATTAACGCATTCAAGACAAGACATGCAACGACTTCTCGGAACAGATTCCGAAGATGCCACAGATGTAATCGTCGTTATCACGTTAGAGATTCCAATTCGTAAAGAACCATACGGTATAGACATTTATGAAAGGTCGCAGCCGTGGTTTTCATATAGACGCGAAGATAAAAACCAATTGCTGGAAATTATGAGCGAACTTGGTTTCATGGTGGTACACCCGGTAAATTGGGGTGGATATTTTTCGTATGTCCCAGATTTGGATTTCTATATGAGTCATTTAGATGAACATTTAGGTGAACACCCTAGAAGCGTCATTAAATATTCAAATGTCAAAGCCAACTAAGATTTGTTTGAGCTAAAAACAGATGCTGACGGCGCTCTTGACATTAATACACTAGAAATAATGAAAAAAAAAGGCGCAAATGGCCACAGGGAGCAGTAATTGATGCACATCAGAGGTCGTTTGACATTAGGTGAAGCGGCAAAGATTCCGCAGTGTCCTGGGGTAAACTTGAACCCTACATTTGCGCTGGCGAATGCCGAAAATAATTTCTGAATCAACGATATTGTTTTTAGCGCGATAGGGTAGTTTGAAAAAATGAATCAATTGAAGAAAAAGCCGTTGAGAGGATATTCAAGAAATCATAGGAAAACGGAGGCTACAAAAGAAAAAGCTTGATTGTAATTAATCTATTGGTCCTTAAAATGGCAGAACCCGCCAGCAAACGGTTGTGACGGCCTAGCTAGCGGGCTCGAAATGAAACACCACCAGGCGAGGTGGCGCACCAGTTGATAGAATAACTTTAAGCTTTTTACTCGATATAATCAATGCTTTCTGAATTATATTGAGTTGGTTTAAGAGATTTTATCAAAGACGGCGCACCTCCCAAATTCTACAACTAAACAGGGGGACCCCACGAGACTTAGGTCTCACTGGCTGCAATAGGACGCAGACCTGCATGAATTGTCTGAACTAACGCTGTCTGCGGCGAACGTGGAGCGCCGGTGGCGGTATGACATGAAAATAAATAAATGTCGAATAGTTGGAAAAATTTCTAATGACTCTGGATTTGAATCCAGGGAGGAGAAGACAATGGTTAAAAACGAAAAGGATGTAGGCGTGCCTAACTTAAAAGACGAAGTAAAGTTTACAGTAAGGCTCGATGATGTACCAGAGTCCAATTGTATGGACGCTTTTTTAAGGGATCACTTAGTTGATGCTTTTGAAAGGCTGCGTAACGATCCAGAAACATACTTTAATCATGGCAATGCCTTTTTTTATGGGAAACCATTTGGAGAGGATGCGATTTCGTTCGGAATAGAACCTCGAGTGGTGCCAATCCGTGTACGCGGCGATTTTTATTTCAAGCCCAAGTTATATTATACCAGCGAACTCGGATTTAAGCAAAATTTTGATGTCGCACTGTTTTGGTATCAAAAGTCGGGCAATCGTGGTTTTGCCGAAGCTCAATATATGGCTGGCATTATATTTTTTTACGGTTATGGGGTCGAGGCAGATACCACAGAGGCCCTAAGATGGCTTCGCATGGCCGCGGCCCAAGGGCACACCTTGGCCCAATATATGGTGGACTTTGTGTATGACCCTGATGGCCAAGTCAAAGAGGACAAGGCTGAAGTAGTAAAATTGTATCAACTGCAGGCGAACCAACCCTCTCCAATATTTTATTATAAACTCGCCATGATATATCTCCGTGGAGAGTGGGCAGAGAGAGATTACACCCTTGCTCGACAATGGTTACGCAAAGCGGCTGCGCAAAAACACGGTCTCGCCTGTTACGAGCTGGCGCTGATTTATCATGAAGGTCTGGGCATCAAACGTAGCCTTACAAAATCTCTAAAGTGGTTTCGGGAGGCCCTTGATCTGAGGAAGTTCTTTGCTTTTCCCATGATCAGAAAGATCGAAATGGAGTTGTCTGACCTTGAAACCAAAAGTGACGAAGCTTTATAGCCTCGAAATGGTGGTACATGGTACAGGAAAGTCGGGAATTTCTGGAAAAGTATTCTCGATCGGCCAAAGGGTAAACATAAATAGCGCCCCATCAGACATTGTTCTTTTGGGGCCGCAATAACAAATCTAGAATTTTTTTGGGGGGGAAGAAATGACCCGCTACAGCATTTTACCTTCGAAATGACGACTAACCTATCGATATGGCGAGTTTATAATAAAATATTGGAGAGGGTTGGTTGCATGCCAAATAATAATATTAAATGTGAACTTTTAGAAAAAAAAACGAGCTTCAGAATCTCAAGAATCTTTGGAGATATCTAGCGCCGTTGTACAGGTTGGAGAACATACCGAGTCAGAAGATCTTTCCGTAACTCTTTCTAATCAAGATCCTATTTTAAACGCGTCAGATACTTTTACCGGCCAGGTCAGTAAATTAGGAAACAATGGACACGCTTACGTCAGTAGAATTTGAAAAAAACACCAGAACTGATGCCGTGGGGTATTGTAAAGGTTACCGAAAATGGTACGCACTATATTGCACAGCTCAAATCCTTTACCTGTCTGATAAAAATGATAATGTAGAACGACAAAATGGTCACTATTAACCCCAACATCCTGATATTAAGCAATTAATCTCACCAACATTGTGCGCAGCCTTACATTTCCTGTGTTTGCACAGATTGATTACCCTTCTATTTACCGCAATACGGTGCCGCCAGCCTCACCAAATTAAATAAAAAATAAAATATTAATAAATTTCAATCATATCCTAGCTGCAACTTATGGCCTTAACATCTTGCCATAATTACGAAAAGCTAACCACATTATTGGCCAATGTCAGGTTGACACTTTTCGCTCAAACTCGCAACCTTAGAAAAATTAACGGGTATTGAAGTCAACTCTTATCAGTAGGCAAGGCTGATTCTATGAAAAAGATTGAGTGGGTCCCCATATCATCAATGGTCGAGGTTACGGGGAAACTCATTCTGGCTCTACAATTTGAAGAAGTTATATCAACAGCTACCTGAGATCCTAAATTAGCTCATGTGGCTATATGGGCAAGAAATTACAGGCGCTTATTTGAAGAATCAAAATAATTACACAAGTTCATTGGATGTGAACATTTAAATTGGGACCTCATGCAACCGCGATTAATAAGACTTAGGGATGCTCACACATACTTAGGGATGGACCCTAACCGATTCAATTCGGAGGTCCGCCCCTCCCTAACCGAGATTCCAATTGGTTCACAGGGCATAGCCTTCGATAGACTTGACCTAGATGCTTGGGTGGATGATTATAAAGCCCGTAACGGTCGTCCCGGCAAGCAGAAAGGAGTGAACAAAGCATGGGGCGAAAGAAAGTCGCCGGTCTCATCAACCGGAAAGGTATCTGGCATATCGACAAGGTTGTCAGAGGAAGAAGGATTTGCGAAAGCACTGGAGAAAGTGACATCGAAAAAGCGGAAGGATACCTAGCGCGGCGGATTGAACAAATTCGTCAAGCCACTGTTTATGGCGTACGCCCAAAGCGAAACTGGCGTTTAGCTGCGACCAAGCATTTAAACGAAGCGACCAAGGCTAGTATTAAACGGGATGCTGAACTGCTAAAGGTTCTCGACCCCTTTATCGGGCATCTTCCGTTAGAGGCTGTCCATATGGGAACCCTTCAAGCCTATATAGAGGACCGAAAAAAAGCTGGTTGGAAAAAAAGGACCATCAACTATGGACTCCAGGTGGTGCGACGTATCCTAAATCTGGCGGCTGGAGAGTGGATGGACGACCAAGGGTTAACTTGGATTGAACATGCCCCCAAGATTAAGTTACTCCAAGAAGATGACAAACAAGAGCCTTATCCTATTTCATGGGAGGAACAACTCAGACTGTTCAACCAGCTACCACCGTATTTAGTCAAAATGGCTCTTTTCAAAGTTAATACTGGCTGTAGGGACCAAGAGGTCTGTAAGCTGCGATGGGAATGGGAAGTTCCAGTTCCTGAATTAGACACCAGTGTTTTTATCATCCCGAGAAATATAGTGAAGAATAAAAAAGATAGGCTTGTGGTACTGAACAAAATAGCTTCTGCTGTTATCAACGAAATGCGAGGCGTCCATCCGGAATACGTTTTTACTTATAAAGGCAAACCGCTGAGCAGGATGTACAACAGGGCATGGAGAAAAGCGCGCCTGATAGCTAATCTGCCTCAAGTAAGAGTGCATGATCTGAAACACACATCTGGGCGTCGCCTCAGAGCCGCAGGGGTATCATTTGAGGACAGACAGGACTTATTAGGGCATGTCTCTGGAAGGATTACGACTCACTACTCTCAGGCAGAATTGGAGAAATTGATTGACGCCGCTAACATGGTTTGTGGGGATGAGTCCCGCAAAAGTCCCGCATTAGTGATATTGAGAAAGAGAAATATACCTGTTGTAGTCAGCTAACGCTTTGGGATGTTTAAGGTTTATTGGTACCCCCGGCAGGAATCGAACCTGCGACCTGCGGATTAGGAATCCGTCGCTCTATCCACTGAGCTACGGGGGCTAAATTAACTGGTCAACTCAAATATAGCTTTTTAATGTATTTTACGGTATGCTCATATGTCAAACTATTTATTTTAATTTTAACACAAATAGACATAAAAATTGCCAGGTCAGCCGGCCAAATGTTTTCAATCGAGGCTACTGTTAAACCGTTTAAGCTTGATGATGTCAGAGAAGCTCTTGTGGATCTGGGTGTCGGTGGAATGACTGTTACTGAAGTCCTGACACAGGTTGTTTCACAAAGGCTCAAACCGCGATTCAGTGATTTTGACACAAGGCCGGGTGATCTTGCTCCCCACATTCATATTAAAGTAGTGGTGCCTGATTGGTTGGTTGAATCAGCTATCGAGGCGCTCTGTTTGCACGGTTGTTCTGGAAAATTCGACACCAGTGTATTGACGGTTAGCCGCGTTGAGTCGGTCATTCGAATTCGAACTGGCGATAAAGATGATGACGCTTTGTCTACCTAGTCACAAAAGACTAAATAAAATCACAAACGCTCCAAGTCACATTGATCTCTAAAACATTCCTTAATCCTATCCACCAACGAAATAAATTGCTCTTCGGTTTCAATCTCGATTACCAGCCCTCCATCGTCAAAGATTTTTAATCTTCCATATTTCCCAAACAGTTCTATCGCCTGTTTAGGGTCAACAGAGATCCATCCCTTCATTCTTCCTAACAATTCGGTTCCGGTAAATTCACGTTCAATAGTAAGGTCAATCTTACGATTTTTACCGATCCATCCTACGATTGCTGGACTCACTAGACGCGGCGTTACCGGATCGTGCATAGCCGCGCAACGAAACCATACCTTGGCTCTAATCATTTGAATTTACTCCATAAAGATGACCACAGAACTCGATAATGTGACCAAAGGAAAATTACCGCGCGATATTAATAGGTCAGGCGAAAGGGCTAAAGCAAAATCCTTTCAAAAAACGGTAATGTGTGCTATACAATAGCCTATTAACTGATTAGATTAATAGGGTAAAAATGTCAACTTACACATTGTTGAATTGTAGCGGGGCTGAACGCTATTTTTTTCGGTTTAAGATATATCTGGTCGGTTTCACTTTGTGTTTAGGTCTATTCTGGTGTTTGGGCTTCTCGGATACATCTTTTGCCGCCTCCAAACAGATAAAGTCAACCGCCAAGACGAAAAGTGTTTCAAAAAAAGTTGCAAAGAAACCACATACAAAGATTAAGAAAAAAACCTCAATTAAGTCTCCCAAGTCTAAACGTGCCAAACCCGTTTCCCAGGGAGTTCAGGCAAAAGCCGCTTATTGTATCAATCTTGCCAATAATGAGACCCTGATATCAAAAAACGCTGATGAAAAATTGCCAATAGCCAGTTTAACCAAATTGGTAACAGCGTTGGTAACTCTTGATCACATGCCTCTAGACAAGGAAATTACCGTTCCCGATCACATCAAGAAAGTCCCTAAGTCTGTTGTGGGTCTGAATCCGGGGGATACTCTCACCGTTAATGACCTTTTACATGGGCTCTTGATAAGTTCCGGCAATGATTGTGCGGAAACATTGGCATGCGCGTTTCCCGGTGGTAAAGAGAAATTTATCGAGGCTCTCAACAAAAAGGCCCATAGCCTCGGGGCTACAAAGACACAATTCTTCACACCGAGCGGTTTGGATAAAAAAATCGGCTCTGCCTGTTCGACCGATAAAGATACCGAAATCGAAGCGAACGTATCCACTGCCCGTGAAATAGGATCAATTGCAAAAGTCGCATTTTCCAACAACATCATCAGATCAATCTGCCTAAAGAAATCCTTCGTCCTTGCAAGCAAATCCAATCCGAAGGGATATTCTGTAAGAAGCACGAACAAGCTCCTCCGTGATAATCTTCCGGTAGTAGCCGGGAAAACAGGCTTTACCGTGCGGGCTGGTCATTGCCTTGCGTCTGAGTTTTCACCTGGAAAAGATTTGTTTGTAATAGTCGTTTTGGGAAGCCCTAACCATTTTAGAGACACCAGGCTTCTATACCGAATGGCGCTGAGACAGGCCAACGGTGGCAGTTTGAAAAGCGTCGCGGCCAAAAGACACTCCAGAATTGCCGCCAAATAATTGTTCGATGATCTGGAAACCCCGTTCAGTTGCCAATTCTCATCATAGCCTGAAGCTTTTAAGTATTTTTAAGTAGAATTCTCGTGGCAATTTTTAGGTAAGGTGAAAAGGAAATTTACCCACATTCCAGGTTCAGACTCGCACCAAATTGTTCCGTCATGGGCCTCAATAATTTTCTTAATATTATACAATCCCAATCCAGTTCCCCGTTTGACGCGGGTAATTTCATTGGGTATCCTATAGAATTTTTCAAATACTTTTTTTCGTTCGTTGGGCTCTATTCCTAACCCTTCATTCCAAACGTTGAACATAAACCTTTCACCGAGATCCTTTAGACCGTAAGCTATCTTTCCTCCGGGATAGCCGTACTTCAGCGCATTACCGAACAGATTACGATAGACTATTGTAAGTAATCTTGTGTCCCCACAAACATGTACAGACCCTACACCACCCATCGTTTCATCATAATTTTCGAATGAATTTGGATATCGTTCCTTCAATCCAATCATTGCAGGTAATATCACCTGTTGAAAAAAATTTTCAATTTCTTCTTTATGAATTTGAAATTCTCCTTGTTCCAGGTCCGCCATTGTAAGAAAGTCTTTACTCATAGCTTCCAGGAATGCGGAGTGATGATAAATTATACCAAGTTGCTCTTTTCTTTTAGGGTCTGTTTCGGAATTGAGCAGTCTTTTCACAAACCCACCTATTATTATAAGTGAATTCTTGTTTTCATGATTTATGAAATGGATGGCCTCACGATAGTTTTCATTTAACCTTTCCAGTTCTCTCCTGATTGCATTGTCCTGAGAGATATCCCTGGTAATGCCAACGGTTCCCATAGTTCGCCCTTCATTGTCCTTGAGTAGCGATAGGGTCAAAGATACCTCTGCAATACTACCGTCCTTCCTTTTCAATCTAGTCTTGTAGTTTTTTATTCCACCTGAAATCTGAACTTCTTCGAGAATTGCATCGCGTTCGACGGCATCTGCCCAAACTTCATTTATCCTGTGTCCCTGAATCTCCTCAGCGCTAAACCCCAATAATTTCTCTCCCGCTGGATTGAATTCTACTATTCGGGATTCAAGGTCAGTAGTTATGATCATGTCTGCAGATGATCTGAGTATGCCTTCGAGGTAACCGCTCTGACAGGCCAGAGCTTCTGTTCGCCTCCACATTTCCTGTGAGAGATTTTCGGAAAGTCTTTTGTAGCGCTCTTCCGAACGTCTTAACATCAAATCAAGTTCGTGAACTTCAATCTTTCTACCAATTAGTTCCGCGACTTCCTGCAAGAAATATTCGTCTTCAGGATAGATTTTTTCATCCTGGCTATATTTTGCGCATATCTTTCCTCGAGTTACCCCCTCAACCTGAATTTCCTTGACCGCGAACTCACCGTTCCCTTCTTCAGGTATTGTCCCAAATATTTTTCCATCAATTTCTATCCATGAGTTAACAGCGGAGCGATTTCCCAGCAAACCGTCAAGAGTTGGAAGTAAGGCTTGGATCTTTTCATCAAAGGGATCTTTCCCAAGCAAATTCCTCCCCATGGCGAGCAATATCTTGAATTTTTTCAATAGATGAGCAATCGCCACGTCGGACGATTCGTCGGAGCCCTTTGTAGGAAAGATTTCCGCCAGGTGAGTCATCTTGCATCCCCAATATCGCAGTTCAACAGTTTAGTCAATGCTTGAGATTACTGACGACTATATTGCTTCAGCTGTACGACTACACTTAACTTATTTTCACCATAGTGAACAATATGTATATTTGATGATTTGGTAATCCCTTTTATAAATAATATCCTTCTTAAGAAACTTAAGCTTGACCAATGATATTTTGTTCATCATAATTCACAAATTATTATCATCTACAACTAACAAATTTTTCAAACCTTAAAATGGGAGAAGCAGGGCATGTCAATCTACGAAGTTCAGAACATGATCTCCAATCTCTTTTACACGACAGGCTTAATGTATATGAGTTGGAAGTTTTTAGCAATGTGGGTAATCAGTGGTATTTTCCTCTATCTCGCCATTGTGAAAAATTTTGAACCTCTTCTGTTACTTCCGATAGGTTTCGGAATTTTCATTGTAAATTTTCCACTCGTTCCGCTTATGGGATTTTCTGACGGCAAACCTGAACTTCTGAGAGCTTTTTATCAGTATGGGCTGGAATGGGAGATTATCCCTTGCGTCATTTTTTTGGGACTTGGCGCTATGACGGACTTTGGTCCACTAATTGCCAATCCTAAGACCTTGCTGATAGGCGCCGCCGCTCAGTTGGGCGTATTTGTTACAATTGCAGGCTGTGTTTTAGCAGGTTTTACCGTCAAAGAAGCGGCTTCTGTCGGAATTATAGGGGGAGCGGATGGACCCACCACAATCTATCTGACTCAGGCGCTTGCTCCTCATCTGTTAGGGGCCAATGCCCTCGCAGCCTATTCCTATATGGCCATGGTTCCACTTATTCAACCGCCAATCATGCGATTATTGACGACGGAAAAAGAACGTAAAATTAGGATGAAGCAACTCCGTCCAGTTTCAAAAACAGAGAAAATGCTTTATCCCCTGATTACCTGCGTTGTGATCGCATTGCTTGTGCCAGCCGTGGTTCCGCTGATGGGAATGTTCATGTTCGGAAATCTAATGAAGGAAAGTGGGGTTGTAGGAAGACTCACCGAAACGGCTGAAGGCGCTTTGATGAATATTGTGGTCATTTTTTTAGGGCTGTCCGTTGGGGCTACCATGGAAGCCGAAAAATTTTTAAACCCGAAGCCTCTCTTTATCTTCGGGCTTGGCTTGGTGGCATTCGCTTTTTCAACTGTCGGTGGGGTTGTGATAGTGAAAATCATGAACCTGTTTTTAAAGGATAAAATTAATCCATTAATCGGCAATGCGGGAGTTTCCGCTGTTCCCATGGCGGCACGAGTATCTCAGACTGTAGCAATGCAATACGATAAGGGAAATTATCTTCTAATGCATGCCATGGGGCCTAATTTGGCCGGAGTTATAGGGACGGGGGCGGCCGCCGGTGTGTTAATGGCCCTTTACAAATAGTGTTAAAAACAAAAAGGGGAAACCTGAACATGAAAAGTTTTCATTTAGGGCTTTGTATACTGCTATTTTGCACTTGTAGTCATGCTGAAGAATTCCTTGGAGTTCCACTTATGGAAGGCGGTCAGATCATAAAGAAAACCGATTCTAGCCTTGAAAAGGAATATTCCACAAGCTACAGGGATATTCTGAGTTATTACGAAGGAGCCTTTAAAAAAGATCAGGATGTAAGTTCTCGAAGCTACCGGAATGTGACATATATAGCGGACCTTGGTAGACAACCATGGGACTCAATTGAAATTTCTGTTATTGATAAAGACCGCACAAAGGTAGTAATATCAAAAAATTCTTTGGTTTGGGCTTTAAAGAACCTGGTTTTCCCTTTTGCAGGGGTGTTCGTTGTCCTTATTGTCTTGTATTTAGCTACAGTAATTTCCGGGGTCATTTTTACACGCGCATCCAAAAGAAATTGAAAATTGAATGGCGTGAACTCATTGCTTCATTGGTGTTTCGTTGGCATGAATGAATTGAAAGTTTTGATTTTAAAGCTTTAAACATCAGGAGATCGCAGATGAAGGGTGTTATCCTGGCCGGTGGTTTGGGCACTCGTTTATATCCACTCACCAAAATTACTAACAAACATCTCCTTCCAGTGTACAACAGGCCGATGATAACCTACCCCGTGGAATGTCTCGTCAGGGCTGGCATTGATGAGATCCTTGTCGTCACCGGTGGTAATCACCCTGGAGATTTTTTGCGCTTACTCGGAAATGGCAAGGAATACGGGGTCAAAAACATTAGTTACGCGTATCAGGAAGGAGAAGGCGGTATAGCTGACGCACTTGCATTAGCCGAAAATCATGCCGCTTGCGGACCGGTATGCGTTGTGTTGGGTGACAATCTTCTGGAAAAAAATATTAAAAAAGCTGTAGATGAGTATCGTAAACAGGGAAAAGGGGCTCGTATACTTTTAAAGGAGGTCGAGGACCCGAAGCGTTTCGGTGTCCCTATGATTCAAGGGGACAAAGTTGTAAAAATAATTGAAAAACCACAATCGCCTCCTTCGAGTTTTGCTGTAACAGGAATCTATATGTACGACACTCAGGTTTTTGATTTTATAAAGACCCTTGACCCCTCGCAACGTGGGGAACTCGAAATAACGGATGTCAACAATCTCTACATCGACCAGGGAACCATGACATGGTCACTAATTGAAGGATGGTGGACTGACGCCGGCACATTTGATTCCTTGCTAAAGGCGTCCAATCTCGTGGCTCATGGAGGAGCTAACAACTTGTAAAATGCCAGTTACAAAGAAGAAATTTAAACAACCGCCCTCAACTCCTATTGAAGGTGTTATAATTCAATCGTTGAAAGTGGTGCCTGACGAACGTGGCAGGCTGATGGAAATAATGAGGAGGGATGATCCCTTTTTCACCGGCTTTGGCCAGGTTTATCTATCTACAGTTTACCCAGGGGTAGTTAAGGCTTGGCATTATCATCGGGTCCAGGATGATAGGTTTACTTGTGTTCGAGGCATGGTAAAAGCAGTTCTTTATGATGACCGAGAAGGGGCGCCTACTAGAGGAGCCTTGAATGTGATTTACGTGGGTGAATATAACCCTGCGCTCATTGTCATTCCCGCTGGCGTGTACCACGGTTGGAAATGCATTAGTGAATATGAGGCCTACGTAATAAACGTTCCGTCCGAGCCATATAACCGGTCTGATCCTGATGAATTCAGAGTGGACCCGCATGAAGGCTCCATACCTTATGATTGGGCCAGAAAAGATGGCTAGTTGAAATTTGAAAACGATTCTTCGCTAATGATCGAATCAGTTTACATATCGAGATCCGTAATCTTTTAATTGGATAGAGGGAAAATTGGTATGCGTGTGTTGGTAACCGGTGGCTTAGGATTTATAGGCTCAAATTTCATTCTCCACATGCTTGAGACTTACAGTGACGTGAGCATAACCAATTTGGATCTTATCACATACGCAGGGAATTTGGAGAATCTTAAGGACACGGATAGACATGGTGATCGATACCAATTTGTAAAAGGTGATATCGCTGACCGCAATCTGGTTGACGATGTAGTCTCCAGGAAGCCAGATGTCATTGTAAATTTCGCGGCCGAATCTCATGTAGACCGATCGATACTGGACGCTTCCCAATTTTTAAGAACCAATGTAATAGGAACTCAGGCGCTTCTTGATTGTTGCCGAAAGTATAAAATTGACAGATATGTTCAAATTTCTACTGATGAGGTCTACGGGTCGCTTGGACCTTCTGATGCTCCGTTTACCGAAACTAACGACTTAAAACCCAATAGTCCTTACTCAGCCTCCAAAGCTTCAGCAGATTTGTTGGTCCGGGCATATTACAAGACTTACGGCATGGATGCCGTAATAACGAGGTGTTCCAATAATTACGGACCATTACAGTTTCCAGAAAAGCTTATACCGCTCATGATCACCAATGCAGTTCAGGATATTGAACTTCCTGTTTATGGAGATGGCATGAACGTCCGTGATTGGATACATGTGATGGATCATTGCAGATCCATTGATACAGTGATGAGAAAGGGGAAAACCGGTCAGATTTATAATGTAGGCGGATCATGTGAACACCATAATATTGATATTGTACGTCTAATTCTGACCAAGCTCGGGAAACCGGATTCATTAATCAAATACGTATCTGACAGGCCGGGTCATGACCGGCGATACGCCATGAACGCTCAGAAATTATCAAATGAACTTGGTTGGACTCCATTGATAAGCTTTGAACAGGGGATTGAGCAGACAATTAAATGGTATGTTGAAAATGAACCCTGGTGGCGGCGCATTAAAACGGGTGAGTACCTCACGTATTATGAAAAATGGTATGGCAGCTTACAAAAATAGCTTAACACATACATGAATATTACAAGACTTAAAACCAGAGTTGTAAAGCTTGGAGAGGTGATGATCGGGGGAAACGCGCCGATCTCTGTCCAATCTATGACCAACACTGACACGCGAAATATCAAAGAGACCGTACGCCAAATCAGACGACTCGAGAAGGCTGGTTGTGAAATAGTAAGAGTTGGGGTACCGGACATGCAGGCTGCTTACGGTCTTGGAAAGATAAAATCTGCCATACGCATCCCACTTGTGGCGGACATTCATTTTGACTACAAATTGGCGCTTGAAGCTATAAACCAGGGTGTAGACGGTCTCCGCCTAAATCCTGGAAACATTGGATCTGCTTCCAGGGTTCGCGACGTCACTCGAGCCGCTATGGAGAGAAGCACACCAATACGCATAGGTGTGAATTCCGGTTCTGTTGAGAAACAATTACTCGAAAAGTATGGTGGACCAACACCCGAGGCGATGGTAGAGAGCGCTTTGGGACATGTGGCGATCCTTGAAAAGAGCGGTTTTAATCACATAAAGATTTCATTGAAAGCTTCTGACGTTATGCGAACCGTTGACGCTTACCGTTTACTTTCCAATACGGTCGATTACCCTTTGCACGTTGGAGTGACGGAAGCCGGAACTTTAACCCAAGGTTGTGTGAAATCTTCTTTAGGCATCGGTATCTTGCTCGCCGAAGGCATTGGCGACACTATCCGTGTTTCATTGTCAGCCCCGCCCGAAAAGGAAATTGAGGTCGGTTTTGCCATTTTAAGAAGTTTGGGACTTAGACGTCAGGGAGTTAATCTAATATCCTGTCCTACGTGTTCGCGTACGGAAATAGATCTCCTGGGGCTGGCCACCAAAGTTGAGAAGGCTGTTCGTAGCATCAAGGCCCCTTTGAGTGTAGCTGTGATGGGTTGTGTGGTAAATGGACCTGGTGAAGCGAAAGAAGCGGATATTGGGATAGCTGGCGGCAAAGGCAGGGGAATTCTGTTTAAAAAAGGGAAGGTCGTTGGGACTTTTCAAGAGAAAGACCTCCTGAAAGCTTTGCTTGACGAAATTCGCGCTATGGCCTGAACCCGTCGGTTACTGCAAAATATTTTCCAAAAAAGGGAAGGAACTGACAGCTATTCGACCACAACTTCTTCTCCAGGCTCCAATCCTGACAAAACCTCTACATTCCCGTCATCCAGAGTCCTACCAGTCCTAACATGCCTGGTCTTAATTTTTCCCCTATCGAGCACTCTCACCGTTTCAAGCTGACCTACAATTTTAACTGCTTTGGAGGGGATGACGATTACCGGTGTCGACATGGTTTTAAATGACAGAGTTCCGTACAAACCTGGTGTCATATTTTTTGTTTCAGACAAAGGGGCCTTAACAGTAATGGTTCGCGTTTTTTCATCGCGTTGGGGTACTATTTCCCTGATGGAACAGTTTTCCCGGATATTCAGAGAGGGAATAGCCACGTTGACAGGTGAACCTACAGACAGGAAGGGTGCGTATTGTTCGCCAGCGGCCGCCACCATTTCAAGAGTATTAGGATTGTAAATTGTCAACAGTTCTTTACCAACTGCCGCCAGATCTCCCAGATTGACATTTTTCTCCGAAACTATGCCACCAAAAGGAGCTGTTACAAGTTCGTAAGACAGGAATGTTCTTGCTTCTTCGAGAGCGGACTTGGCTTTGTTTACCGCAGCTTTGGCCATTTCGTAACGGGCTGACACATCATCGTACTCCTTCTTGGCTATGGCCTGTTCCTCAAACAACACTTTATAACGATCAAAATCCTGTCTGGTTTTCTCCATATCTACCTGTGCGCTTTCCAGACTTGCTTTGGCTTGAGCTTCACGTTCCTCCAATTCGCGTGCTTCAATTTTCAGCAAAAGATCTCCCTTTTTCACTTTACTCCCCGCGTCAACTTTTAGTTCAACTACATAACCTCCGACTCTTGCAGCGATTTTAGCGGTATCCCTGGCCAAAACGGTGCCTGGAACAGTTACTTCACCAGATGTCTGGACCTTTTCCGCTTTGACCGTTTTTATGTTTTTAACTTGTACCTGCGGGAGTTTTGTTTCGCCTCCAGGGACCTTGTGATGAAAACCACCTTGCATCCAAATAAGGATTAGTATCAATGCGATTGCAGCAACTGCAGCGGTAAGTAATTTAAATTTAGTCATTAAAACTCCATATCTTGTCCAATCAAAAGCATTGATCGTTTTTCGGCGAATTGGAGTGACGG
>JAMCYH010000338.1 GCA_023474025.1 Deltaproteobacteria bacterium | reverse complement strand
GAATGATCAGATCCTCGGAAAACCCTCTGACGAGGCTGACGCATTAAAAATGCTGTCCACGCTCGCAGGAAGGACACATGTTGTGTTCACCCCGGAAATCCATGCGCAGCGACTTGCGGAGGAAAAGGCCGTGGATGTTTCCAGGCAATATCCAGGTTTATGGATATTGGGAGCGGACACGATCGTGGTTATAGATGATCAGATCCTCGGAAAACCCTCTGACGAGGCTGACGCATTAAAAATGCTGTCCACGCTCGCAGGAAGGACACATGTTGTGTTCACCGGTTATGCCATACTTAACTCGATGTACCCTGACATGAAAACTGTTTCCTGCGCTCGCAGCGAAGTTTTTATCCGTGAGTTGTCTTATGGGGAAATAGCCGCCTATATTCAGACGCGCGAACCGATGGACAAGGCTGGGGCTTATGCTATACAGGGTGTAGGGTCCGCGATCGTCGAAAGGGTCTGCGGTTCCTACACAAATGTAGTTGGCCTGCCGTTGTGTGAAGTAACCCGGGACCTTAAGAAACTTGGGGTATTTGATTTCCTCGGAGTTTAGCCATTGATAAAAGAGAATTTTGATTCGCTGCTAGAGCGAATAGCCATAGCCGCCTCGCATGCAGGACGTGATCCGATGTCGGTAAGGATTGTCGCCGCGGCCAAAACCCAGCCTAAAGCGCTGGCCGAAGAAGCCTTGAGGGCCGGGGTCACGATAATCGGGCATAATTACGTCCAGGAAGCGGTCAGGGAACGACCGGATCTCGAATACAGCCCGTTTGAGTACCACATGATAGGGCATTTGCAACGGAACAAGGCCAGAAAGGCGGTTGAGATATTCGACGTGATCGAGACTCTTGATGATTCAGCCACAGCGGAAGCCTTAAACCGTGCGGCGATAGAACTCGACCTGCGTATCGGCGTAATGGCGCAGATAAACCTGGCCAGCGAGCCACAAAAGTCGGGGATTTCTGAAGAAGAAGCGCCAGTTCTGATTGGAGTGATTCAATCCCTGAGTAATCTTGAATTATTGGGATTGATGACCATGCCACCGTTTTTCGATGATCCAGACGCCGCTCGGCCTTTTTTCAGAAGATTGCGAGAGTTACGGGACAGTTTTATAGCGGACGGCATTATGAATGGCTCAGCCAGCGAACTCTCCATGGGGATGACCGGTGACTTCGAGGTAGCTGTAGAGGAAGGCTCCACACTTGTCCGGATAGGCACGGCCCTGTTTGGCCCGCGCAATTGATTATACACTGGCGAAATTTTCTTTTGCGAACGCCACCCTTTGAGCAACATTCTTAAGGTCTCCGTAATAGCGTTCGACCATCTCCAGCCTCGGAAGAAGTCCACAATTATTCGCGACCTGTATGTTCAGGCCAGGTCTGGCGTTGAGTTCCAGGGTGAGAGGTCCCAGTGTTTTGTCGAGCACTATATCAACTCCGAGATAACCCAATCCCGTCAATTCATACCACATGGATGACAGCTCCAGTAGACGATCCCATCCTGGAATGGTCAGGCCCGTGACAGGATTACCGGTATCCGGGTGTTCAGTGACAATGTCGTTTTTCCACACTCCGCGAAGGGTTGCGCCTTTAGCGATACATATACCGACACCTATGGCGCCTTGATGCAGATTGGCCTTACCGTCTGACTCTTTGGTAGGCAATCTGACCATGGCCATGGTTGGGACCCCGAACATGACCACAATGCGAATGTCCGGTATTCCCTCATAACTTATTTTTTCAAATAGTGGATCAAATTCCACCCTGTATTCGACCAAAACTTCGTCGGGTTGCCCTCCAAGACTATAAAGGCCGCTCAATGTATTGAAAACGTGATGTTTGAATTCATCAAGGCTTATCGTTTTTCCGTCCTGTTTACACAATCCCCCATTACTCGCCCTGGAAACTACGAGGATTCCTTCACCACCGCTACCGTGAGCAGGCTTCACCACGAAGTCGGAATAATTTCCAAGCGCTTCAGGCAATTCATGGACCTGACCCGCTACTTCCACAAGCGCATAAAGTTCCGGTATTGGGATCCCATTGGCCTGGGCCAGTTTTTTAGTCCGCAACTTATCATCGACCAAGGGGTAAAGCCGTCTTGGATTGTATTTCAGGGTGAACCTTGCGTTTCTCCCGTTTATCCCCAGCACGCCCTTTTCCCTGAGTCCTTTCAGTATTCCAAACATATTGTTTTTATCCTTTGGCCAGCGCCTTGAATCTGTAAAGGTCGGTTAAACGGTAACCCGAGTAACGTCCCAGGAGTAATGTGGCGGCAAGCAGGACCAGCAGCAATTCGGGGAACACAAACGTGAGGTGTTCCAGAAACTTGTTGTTCATGGCAATGAACGCCAGGGCAGCGGCAAATATACTTCCCAACCCGGATAGAAGGGACTCGGCGGCGCCTCTTTCTTCCCAGACTATGGACATTCTTTCAATGGTCATTGTCAGGATCACCAGTGGGAACAAGGCCATTGAAAGACCTCGATGGATACCCAGGCTATGGGTGAGGATGCTGAGGGTCATAATAAGTAACACCACAACAATCAGCACCGCTGCCAATCGAGGAACAACCAGCAGCTTCAGCTTCTCAAGGTAAAACCGGGTTATCAACCCTAACGCCACTACAACTGCAAACAGCAGGATGCCCCATAGCAGGCCGGTTTCACGGAAAGCAAGGGCTATCAAGACCGGCATGAACGTGCCAAAAGTCTTTATACCGACAATGTTGCGGAGAATGACCAGCAGGAAGGCGCCGACAGGGATCATCAGCAATATTCGGAATACCGCCTGTGTGTTCACGGGGAGTGAAAACAGGGAAAACCTAAGGAGGAGCGGTTTTGAAATTTCCCCACGGAAAGCTACTGATGAAATGCCTTCATCAACTTTTGGGCTAATCGAAATTGAGGTGTTAAGTTTCGAGGCGCCTTGTAACTGAACAAAGGAAGTGTCCCCTTTCCACCACGGCAACCAGTCATCGGGCACTGGCCTAACCCCCAAGGGTAATTCAAAGGTTAATTTTTTGTTATTGTCATAAACCTCGAGCCAATGAATCAGATTGACTTTTCTTGAAAAATCCAGCTTGTCCTCATCCAGACTCAAGCCATGAACAACCTGGGCGTTTATACCGGCCAGAATCAGGATACGGGCCGCCAGTTGCGCTTTATTCCGCTGTCCTGTTTTTTTGCCAACAAGAAGCTTTACGTTATCGTCCGGATCCACGGACCCAAGTCTTTTGAGTAGTTCCTTTACAAAACTGCTCGCATCGGCCGACCGGGGTTTTATTTCTTCAATCAGGGATTCGGCCGCAGCCAGTTTAGGGCCCTTGAAGTCAGGATCTGGCGCTTCAGGCGCTTTGCCAACTGATTTAGTCTGTTTTTTCCGGGCCATACGCACGGTAAACTGATAATAGAGATTCTGGATACCAGTAGCTTTTCTAGTAGACCATATCGCTGAGCGGGCGCCACTCTCAACTGAGGCATTCAACCCGTAACCTGTTGAAATAAAATGCTCATCAGTGATGGCGAATCCCCCACTACTCACAGGAAGGAACATCGTAACCTTTACCGGCCCCCCTTCGGCTTGAAAACGCACACGAGCTTCAACATGCCACACCTGCACCTTAGTCTTGGGAGTCAACGGAAAACTCAGATAACAGATTTTATAGGCAAAAATCCCTAGTCCGAGAATGGTTAACCCAAGCGCAAGCAGGTAGAGCCGAAGTTTGTTCACCTGGTCACTTCTCCTTGCATGCCGGTTTGGAGACGTATTCAACGGAAGGGTCCGGGATCAGATTACCGGCCATAAAGTCTCTCCCCAGAAGCAGCGGATATTTCAGAATTCGTCTGTCAACGAGGCCAACTTTAATTTCAGAGTAAAAATCTCCAACACAAATCCCGAGTTTTACGAGGTAACGTTCCTGAGTTGGGCATCCGTGGCGTTTGACCTTTTTTATACCTACTATCTCACGTTCAAGGGTTACCCTTTTCCCCTTTTTGTCGTCGATTGTAAATCGCGCCCATGGTTGTCCATCCCGTTCGAATTTGTTTATATCCAGGGCGTTGATGGACGAGCTGTCAGCCCCCGTATCGAGCTTGGCGTCGAGCGTTATGGCGCCTGGCGTTATATGGGCTTTTTCTATCCAGCCTACGATTTTTTTGTCCTGAGCAAACGATAGCGCGGGCAGTATCATGGTAAACAAAACGAACGTCAAATAGGCGTCGAGTTTCATATTCGCTCCCCTGTTCATGAATCTGAATATTCAATAACCCCATATTGGGAATTTACAACTGATAGCGCAGCCTGAGCTATTAAAAGGTTGTCAAATCTGAAGGAACAGACCATGTGTTCAGGTCGGGTTCCTTTTCAAGAATCAAATCCGCAACATTGTGGTGACCCTGCTCGGTCGAGAGACTCAGAGCGGTAAACCCCTTCCTGGTTCTGGCGTTGACATCAGCGCCATTGTCTAGCAGTATTTTTACGGTTTCATGATGCCCCTTTAGGGCCGCACAGATTAAGGGTGTCTGGCCATACCAATCTTTCGCGTTAACATCCGCGCCCTTTTCCAAAAGTAACTGAACTATTTGATGATGTCCCTTAGAAGACGCCACAATCAATGGCGTTTTTCCATATTGTCCACGGACATCAGCGTTAGCGCCCTTGTCAAGCAGCAACTTAACTATCTCAATTTTCCCGCTGAACGCTGCTTCGCCTAAAGCCGTTTTGCCCTGCGAGTCCTGAACATTCGTATTGGCGCCTCTGTTCAGGATGGACTCCACCTGAGACATCTTTCCGGAAGAAACTGCGGTTGTCAGTTCGGAATTGCCGTTTTTTGACACGCTAAAGTTAGATAGCAACATCCCCAATATGGTCAGGCAACAGATTATTATCAATTTGTTTTTCAATTTTTTCAATCTCCGATACCTTTGAAGCAATTGTTGTGAACCTGATACGCATAATTCAAGGGACCTTTTCAAGAGTCGGCTCCTTAATTTTTTATACCGGCTGAGGGCAAATAACTTGTAATCCTTTCAGACTTAATTTTGACAATTGGGAAACAAACACACAAGCCCCCTTGAGTCAAGTTCTGGTTATGCATTTGTATACGGCGTTATTTTCTTCAGGATCGCAAGGGGGGAAAGCTGTGAAGGTTAGGAATTCCTGGATTGCTCGTAATATTGGTCACTGAATCTGTCTGCGTATTTCATGATCCAGTCAATGGCCGCTTCCATGCCAAGATCTCTGCCGGCTTTCTCGGATTCGATCCATTTGTGCCGGTCAATTTCCTGGGCTTGAATTTTAAGATATTCATTTAAATCGATATCCATCTCTAACGGCCTCTGTTGTTTAGGTGTCATCTTTAGTGTAAAATTCTAGATGTGAATGATAAGATCTATCCACAACGGTGTCAAGTTGATTGTTAAATTTCCATGAATTTTCCGTTTGTTAACTGTTAGGAGGCGCTTTAGCATGGCAAACCCCTTGAAGCTTATAAGGTCTTTCGGACAATCTATATGGTATGACAACTTAAGTCGCGAATTGCTCCACACCGGAATGCTTAAAAAACTTATTGACGAAGACGGAGTCGTGGGAGTTACTTCAAACCCGACCATCCTTCTAAAAGCGATTAGCAGCGAAAAAATTTACGATGATGATATTCATGCTGAAGTTGATAAAGGGGCAAAAGCGGAGAGTGTTTACGAGAGTCTTACGGTGTCTGACATACGGGAAGCCGCTGACCTTCTGGAGCCCGTATTTAGAGCCACAACAGGCCTGGATGGATATGTCAGTCTAGAAGTCGCTCCGAGTCTCGCTTACGAGCGGAGCAAGACTGTCGCTGAAGCTAAGAGGCTTTTCACTCTGGTTGATCGTCCTAACGTTATGATCAAGGTCCCTGCCACATCGCAGGGAATAGACGCCACACGGGAACTCATTTCCTCCGGGGTGAACATAAACGCAACCCTGATCTTCTCTATTGAGCAGTATGAAGCAGTGGCCGAAGCATATATAAGTGGGATTGAAAAATGGATCGAGTCTGGAGGAGACCCGCAAGTAGTCGCTTCAGTGGCTTCCTTCTTTGTCAGCCGCGTTGACACGGCGGTAGATGAAAGGCTTCACGAGTTTTCCGGTCCTGCAAACCGGAGCGCCTGTCGGGATCTTTTAGGAACTGCGGCTATTGCGAACGCCAATCTTGCTTACCAGTATTACCGACAAATCCTTGAATCAGAAAGGTGGAAAAACCTGCAAAAACATGGAGCGGCTCCACAGAGAGTTTTATGGGCGAGTACCAGCACGAAAGACCCCTCGTATCCGGACACCTACTATGTGGACAACCTTCTCTGGCCCGACACGGTGAACACGTTGCCCACCGCGACCCTGGATGCTTACAGAGACCACGGCTCCCCTGACAAACGTTCCCAACCAGATCCAGAAAGAGCAAAAGAGGTATTTAAGGCGCTCGAAGGCGAAGGCCTCAACCTGGATCTCATTATGCGCCGTCTGCTTGAAGCCGGAGTTAACGCGTTTGCCGATTCATTCGACAAACTGATCTCGGAGATTGCCTCTAAGAGAACAAGATTACTTAGAGGTTATGGTCACAGATCGGCGTCTCTCGGGGACTTGCATAAACCGATATCACAAACGCTTGCCAGGTTTGACGAGGAAAAAATTACTCAAAGAATATGGGATATGCGGTCTGAATTGTGGACTCAGGACGCGGCCGGTCAGGCCGAAATCGCCCAGCGCCTGGGCTGGCTCCGCGTAGTTGAAACAATGACGGCTGAAATTGAAAAACTGAAAGCATTTGCACACGATATCGCCTCATCAGGTTTTAAACATGTTGCTTTAATAGGGATGGGAGGAAGTTCCCTTGCGCCGGAAGTTTTCATGGAATGTTTTGGCAAGGCTGAAGGATACCCGGAACTCAAGGTTCTTGATACGACGGTTCCGGATACAATTCTCGCTATTGAACATTCAATGGATTTGAGCAGGACATTGTTCATTGTGAGCAGCAAATCGGGTGGAACAATCGAGGTCATGTCCCTGTTCAAATATTTTTATGATCGCGTTAAGGCTGTGGTCGGTGAATCGGTGGGCAGCCATTTCATAGCCATAACAGACCCTGGAACCAGCCTTGGAAAACTCGCCGCTGACAGAAAATTCAGAAAAACATTCCTGAACCCTTCTGATATTGGTGGCCGGTTTAGCGCCCTTTCCTATTTTGGTTTAGTCCCAGCCGCCCTTATTGGCGCAGATATAGGTTTCTTGCTCGCCCGCGCCGATCAGGCTGTTGAAGCTTCCGGTCCTGACGCCGCATCCCTGGAAAGTCCGGGAGCGTGGTTGGGGGTAATCATCGGGGAAGCCGCTCTTGCAGGTAGGGACAAACTGACGCTTGTCGTTTCTCCATGCCTAAGGAGTTTCGCTTATTGGCTCGAACAATTGATAGCTGAAAGTCTCGGAAAGAACGGCAAGGGTGTAATCCCCATAGAAAGTGAACCATTAGGCCGTCCGGACAGTTATGGCCAGGACAGAGTGTTTGTCTACTTACGTCTGGATTCAGATCCTACCCATGATATCGAGGTGTCAGAACTGGAAAGGGCGGGACAGCCTGTCGTAACGCTCAGGATGCATAACGCGTATGATATCGGTAGAGAAATGTTCCGTTGGGAGTTTGCTACAGCCGTTGCAGGCAAGATTCTCGGCGTGAACCCTTTTGATCAGCCCAACGTTCAGGAATCAAAAGACATTACAGGCTCTACATTGAAAAGCTATGCATCTGAAGGCAAGCTGCCCGAAGTCGAAAGTCTGATAGTCGAAACCGATGAATTTCCTGCCCGGATGAGGGACTTTCTCTCGAAAGCGAGGCACGGGGACTACGTGGCTTTCAACGCGTTTATTCAACCTAGTCAGGCAAATAGAGCCGAACTCGAGATACTGAGAACTTTCGTAAGGGATAAGCTTAAGGTAGCGACCACTGTCGGTTTTGGTCCCCGATATTTGCATTCCACCGGCCAAATCCATAAGGGAGGCGCCAATACCGGGCTATTCATCCTGATAACCTCAGATGATTTTGAGGATTTTCCTGTGCCCGGGGCCAATTACTCTTTTGGGACTTTAAAATCCGCTCAAGCTATCGGAGATTTTGAAGCCTTAAAGAAACGTGATAGGCGAGCCATACATGTTCACATGAAAGATGAGTCCCAACTGGGCGAAATTCTCGAAGCGTTGAGGTAATTGGTGAGTTTACACACTTCAAACAAAACGCTGCGACCTGATTTGGAGGTATGATGTCGTTTACCGAATTCGGAACGAAAAAAGAATCAGAAATGAGTCCTTATTCTAGAAC
>JAMCYH010000256.1 GCA_023474025.1 Deltaproteobacteria bacterium | reverse complement strand
TTTGCTGGAGATTTCCCCACATGGAGAAAATTCTGGCGAGGTGAGTAGGTGAACCCCATTTTCAATCGTGTCCTTCGAAAAGGCTGGAAATGGATTTTTCTAGCTGCATTGATTGGCGTTGTAACTTACAAAACAACATTCGCTCCAGTACCCGTATCAACTCAATCGGTAACTGTCGGAAAAATAGTGGCCGAGGTTATGGGAACTGGAACGCTTGAAGCCCATTACCTGGCTACGGTGAGCGCAAAAATTCAGGGACTCATTGTCGAACTTCTGGCGGATCAAAATGATTGGATTAAGACCGGGCAGTTGTTGGCAAGGCTCGATGATTCCGACCTAATCAGGGAAGTTACTACCCAGGAGGCGGTGCTAAAAGCCGGCGAGGCGAGCGTTGAGCGGGCAAAAGCTGATGAAGCCAAGTCCCAGGCCATTCTGGACCAGGCTAAGGTCGATTACCAAAGATATGCTGGGTTGGTCTCGTCAAAGAGTGTCTCGCAGGAGATCATGGACAAATACGCTCAAAATCTGGCTGTCGCTCAGGCGGACCTCGGAAGGGCCTCGGCCGCCGTAAGTGAGGCTGATCGTCAATTCGTCGCTGCTCGGGAAAGGCTCCATTTTCAGCAGGCAAGGCTCGCTGATACACGTATATACGCTCCTTTTGATGGATTGATCACCCGCCGGGACAGAGATGTCGGAGACATTGTGATCCCAGGAGCGTCAATTTTTAAGTTGGTGTCCGTAAAAGAAATGTGGGTTTCGGCATGGGTAGATGAAACCTCTATGGCTGGACTCGCCAAGGGCCAGCCGGCTCGGGTCGTTTTCAGGTCCGAACCCAAAAAAAACTATGAGGGTAAAGTTTCACGGCTTGGGACTGAAGTGGATCGTGAAACCAGGGAATTCCTTGTGGACGTGGGAGTTGAAACATTGCCGGAGAATTGGGCGGTGGGACAGCGGGCGGAAGTTTACATCGAGACAGGAAAAAAGAATGATGTAGTCCAGATCCCTCTTCGGGCCATTGTCTGGAAAAAAGGTAAATCGAGTGTTTTCCTGGAACGAAACGGACGGGCAAAATTTCAGGAAGTTTCGCTCGGATTGAGAGGAATCGAAAACGTGGAAGTCACAAGTGGCATTGCTAAAGGCGCCATCATTATTACCGGTCCCGACCTTTCACGATTAACAGATGGCCTAAGGGTCTACAACGAATGAATCTTGCTATAAAGGATATCCAACATAATCTTTCACGATTCTCTCTGACAGCCCTCGGCATTGGGATGTTACTGATGATCGTTATGGGAATGGGGGGCATTTACCGGGGGTTAATAGAGGAAGCCACCCTGCTGGTCGATAAAATCGGGGCAGATCTGTGGGTTGTCCAGCGTGAAACCAGAGGGCCCTTTGCCGAAATTTCCCGAATCCCCAGAAACCTGGAAGACAGATTGAAGTCCATGCCAGGAGTCGCTTCCGCCAGGGCATTCGTAACGTATCCCGTGCAAAGAGAATTCCGTGAAAAACCTCTCCGGATGCAGATACAGGGATTATCATGGCCGGATGATAAAGGGGGATGGCTTCCACTGATCTCTGGCCGACGCATCGAGTCAGCCCATTATGAGATGATTGCCGACCAAATCCTGGGACTCAGATTGGACGACAAGGTCAGATTGGGTAAAAACGTTTATACAGTGGTGGGTATTACCAAAAACATGTCGAGTATAGCTGGTGACGGTCTGGCTTTTTTCACTTTGCTGGACTCGCTGGACATTCAATATGACTACTCCGGAGAGGCTATTCGAATAGAACGGGAGGCAAGACGTGGCAGAGTAACTCGCCAGGACATAGGAGCCACATTACCGTCATTGATTGAAAGAGCGCTACTGCCATCATCCAACCTTGCGGCCCTTCCGGCGCCTTATGTGAGCGCTGTGCTTGTCAAGTTAATTCCGGGGACCAATGTGGACACAATTATAGACAAAATATCAGGCTGGACGGACGTAACAGTTTTTACACATGCGCAACAGAACGGATTGTTGCTCAGGGGAGTCGTTGATCGCTCGCGTCGACAGCTTGGGCTTTTCCGCTCCATTCTCATAGTCATCTCCGCCATAATAATGGCATTGATAATCTATACGCTGACACTTGAAAAGGTCCACGACATTGCGATGCTGAAGCTTATCGGGGCCAGAAATTCTGTGATCCTGGGGCTCATCCTTCAACAGGCCCTGTTGTTAGGATTTCTCGGTTATGTTTTTGCCTTCTACGTTGGAAAGTGGGTTTTCCCAATGTTTCCACGCCGAGTGGTAATAAATACTGATGATTTGATTTATTTGTCCCTTATCGTTTTGGCAATTTCGGTTTTGTCTGCCGGTTTGGGAATTTGGAAGGCCCTTAGCGTTGATCCTAACGAGGTTGTTTCATGACGGGTTCGGCTTTAGCGATTCAAGGTCAATCCCTTACAAAGATTTATGGCAGTGGAAACGCGCAAGTAACAGCTATGGAGGATGTGTCATTTGCTCTATTAAGCGGAGAGGTTGTCGCTCTATTAGGACCCAGCGGATCCGGCAAATAACTCCATGGCTCTGTTATGGGCCTCATAAATGCGCCAACATCGGGTAAACTTCTCATAGGAGAAGCCCTGGTTACAGACGGACCTATCGCCAAAGTCAATCTGCGAGCATATCGTCGGAAATTTATTGGTTATGTTTTGCAAAAGACAAATTTAATACCCTTCCTAACAGCGATAGAGAATGTGCAGTTAGCGCTGGAAATTAACGATGTTTCAGGCCGAGCGGCCCATAACAGAGCCATGGAGTTATTGGAGAGTCTGGATGTAGTTCATCGAAGCGGTAATTTGCCTTATATGCTCTCCGGAGGGGAACAGCAAAGAGTGGCTATAGCTCGCGCTCTGGCTAACAAACCTATGCTTGTGCTCGCGGATGAACCAACAGCAGCGCTGGATAGCGTCAGAGGTCGACAGGTGATGGAGCTCTTCCGGACTGTGGCTCGAGAATATGGCGCCACGGTTATGGTGGCTACGCACGACCATCGCAGCCTGGATATTTTTGACCGTATCCTTGAAATGGAAGACGGTAAGTTACTTTCCCAGAAACAGGCCAATAATGACTCTCCAATCGGTCAAGATTAACTAAAAACCCTTTTCAATGACAGGGGTTTTAATATGGACCATTGAGTTTGGAGAGGGATATGAACGAGCGCCTAAATTGCAATTATGTTGGCAATTATTGGTCACTCTCGTTGGATGTGGTAACATAAAGTGTTATCTGATCTTTCAGCAAGATGCCGAGGAAGACAACGTCACATATGGATACTCCCCAAAATTCCAAATCGTCTGGCCCCAGGTCCGATCGTTTCAATTCAAGAAAGCTGAACTCCGCAAGGATTTACACAGTCCAGGACGAGACCAGATTCCTCGATCCAACTCAACTATCCAAATTGGAACAATCTTTCCGCTCATGGTCTGATGTTTCAACGCTCTCTCACATACGTTCTTCCAGAAAACGAATCCTGCTGATTTTTCTTTTGATTCGTTACACCGGCGCCAGACTTAATGAAGTGTTGTCTCTCGATCTCAGGAAATGTCTTGATGTTTCAAGACGCTCTATTCGTTATGACAGAATCAAAGATGCGGATAGTTCATCTCAACGTGAGGTTCAGATTTCTTTTGAATTAATGTCCGAGATTCAAACCATCCTAAATGAACCGGCTTTTGGTGAGTACAAAGGCTTACCCTTAAAGGTCGACGAGGGACATGTTCGCCGCAAATTTTATGAACGATCGTTGGCTTGTGGTTTCTCACAGGACCTGGGTTCTCCAAACGCCATCCGTAGAGCCAGGGCAGTCGAATTGATGCGAGATAATGTGCCATTGCCAGTGGTCCAACACATTCTAGGTCATTCGACGCCTAATCCGACAGCATCCCTGGTGACTTTTTCAGATGAAGATATCCATCAGGTGGAGAGACATTTTATTGAACGAGAGAGTCGACGGAAAACAAGCGCTCGCAATACGTTCTTCGGCAAAATAGCAGCCATCTTAAAGGGAGATATTCAATCCCAGGTAGAGCTTGTCACCGTGAGTGGAGCTACCGTGACCACTGTAATTACCAACAATAGTCTGGAGAGGTTGGGGCTAAAAATAGGTTCATTAATAACAGCAGAGATAAAGGCGCCGTGGGTCATATTGCAAAAAACGGATGTCCAGCCGATGTGTTCAGCCGAGAATCTCTTTAAAGGGACAGTAGCTCAAATTCAGCGCGGCAAACTCACCACTGAATTTATTGTGCGTTTCAAGGACGGAACGGAAGTATGTTCCCTTGTGACTGAAAAGAGCAGACAGAAACTTGACATCCGAGGAAAGGACGATGTCTGGGTAATGTTCAACAGTTTTGCCGTAATTTTGCATGTAGACTAGCTTAAATTTTACTTCAGGTGTTTTCCAAAACGAAAATCAACATGGAACAATTTTCCGAACGCTATCAGGAAGGAATTCAACATGAAAAATTTTTCCAGGTTTGTTTGTGTTGTAGTTATGCTATTTGCGTTTTCGTCAAAAGGTTTGTGCGAAACACGCCTCAGGATGAGCACCACTACCAGCACAGAGAACTCAGGGCTGCTAAAAGCGCTCTTGCCGCCTTTTGAAAAGGAGAACAATCTCAAAGTAGATGTCATCTCTGTTGGAACCGGGAAGGCCCTTAAACTCGGAGAAAACGGTGATGTAGATGTCGTCCTTGTTCATTCCAGACCAGCGGAAGATAAATTTGTTTCTGAAGGCTTTGGTGTGGATAGACGTGATGTAATGTATAATGATTTTATAATAATAGGCCCCAAAAATGATCCGGCTAAGATTAAGGACCTTAAATCCGCTACTGAAGCTTTTAAGAAAATTGCGGAGGCCAAAGCGCCTTTTGTATCAAGAGGCGATGACTCCGGAACTAACATGAAAGAAAAAGCTATTTGGAAATCCGCTGGTATAATGCCTAAGGGCCCTTGGTACATAGAAGCTGGCAAAGGCATGGGCGCAGTTTTGCAGATGGCGAATGAGAAAGACGCATACACGCTTACTGACAGAGGCACATTCATTTCATATGAGAACAAAGTAGGTTTGGTGATACTTGTCCATGGGGACAAGAGTTTGTTCAATCCGTATGGAGTAATTGCGGTTAATCCAAAAAAGCGCCCAAATGTCCAGTATGCGTTGGCAAAGAAATTTATAGATTTCATTACTGGCCCGGAAGGTCAGAAAATAATTGCTGATTACAAACTTAACGGTAAACAGTTATTCTTCCCTGACGCAAAAAAATAATTCATCGGAACACTTAAAGGACTCTCCCGGTTCTTGAGTTCAAGATCTTGCTAAAAAGGTGGAAAATGGTTTTCCATGATAAGAACAGGGGAAGTTGTTCCCTTGTTCTTCATTTGTAAGGTATCTCAAAGGTCCCGTACGGTGCAGTTTCTTTTAGATTCATTTCATAAAGCTTTTCTTCTACTTTTACATCTTGACCCCCAAGTTTTTCAAATTGTGTGGCTTTCTATAACAGTATCCTTCTGGTCCACTATCTTTTCAGCTTCTGTTGGGCTCCCCGTGGGCACTCTGTTGGCGCTCAGAAATTTCAGGGGAAAATCTGTTGTTCTGTTATTGCTGAACACCACAATGGCTGCGCCAACGGTTGTCATAGGTCTTTTCTGTTATGTTCTGCTCAGTAGAATCGGACCACTAGGATCACTGGGCCTTCTGTTTACCCCTTCAGGAATGGTGTTTGGACTTTTCATACTGGCTACACCCATTGTGGCCAATCTTACCGTTGCCGCAATAGGGAGTTTGGATAAACGTCTCATGTTAACATGCGAACTCTTGGGAGCGTCCCCGGCTCAGCAGTTTTGGCTAGTCATTAAAGAAGCCCGTTTTGCCGTAATGGCAGCAGTTGTTATAGCGTTTGGAAGAATAGTCTCAGAGCTTGGGATTGCAATGATGCTTGGAGGAAATATCCGGGGATTTACCCGGACAATGACCACCGCCATAGCATTGGAGACTTCTAAGGGGGAATTCGAATTGGGATTGGCTTTAGGTTTTGTTCTGATGGCGGTCGCGCTCTTGATCAACGGTCTCCTTTTCCTGGTCCAGAAAGAACGCTCTTTATGATAGCGAGCTATTCAATAAGGGACATTACTTTTTCTTATTTGAACCAGCCGGCTCTTTCCATCAATTCACTGGATATACCAGCATCTAGCGTGATTGCTTTAGTCGGTCCGAACGGCGCAGGAAAAACAACGCTGTTACATTTATTAGCGTTTTTAATAACCCCACAGAAAGGATCACTTTCGTTTCTTGGAACGAAGGTCTCCACTTCGGATCTGGTAAACTTGAGGCGAAAAGTTGGTCTCCTTCCACAGAATCCTTATCTTTTTAAATGCTCTGTTTTGGAAAATGTGGCCATAGGATTAAAACTTAGAGGATTCTCACGGCGCGAGTCCAGGAAGATGGCTATAGAAGGTCTCAAAAAAGTTAGGATGGAAGGATATGAATCTCGTTGGCCCAATTCTCTTTCAGGAGGTGAAGCGCAAAGAGTGGCCCTAGCCAGGACGTTGGTTTTAAATTCGGAAGTATTCCTTTTTGATGAGCCTGCAAATCATTTGGACCTGGAGAGCGTAAAAAGGACTGAACAACTAATCTTGGACCTTAACCGTAATGAAAAAAAGACCATCGTTTTTACTACCCACAATCTCACGTTTGCGCAAAATTTGACCGACTTTGTAATTCACATATTCCAGGGGCAGATTGTCCCCACTGCGCCTTATAACCTTTTCAGAGGCCAAATACAGTATGGTGGCAAGATCTTTGATACCGGCGCTATTCAATTCAATATTTCCAAAACAACAGGGCAAGGGACCTGTCTCCTGGTTGATCCCTCCAAGATTTATTTTTCCACGAAAGAAGAATTTGTAAACCTACCGAATGTTTTTCAGGGAAGGATTGTTTCGCTGAGTCTGTTGAAGAACGTTGTCAGGATAGAGGCGCTCGCAGGTGAGAAATTCGAAATCCATGCGCCAATATCTTTAGATATTAGCGGTTTCGGGATAGGGAAAGACGTTTGGTTTCAGGTCAGTCCTGAAGCCATTACCCTTGTTTAGTAAGATCCTTGAATTTATCGTCAGCGACGTTTAGATTGAATCAGGAAAAAATTCATGAAGGCGACCATAGCCGAATGATTGATTTACATAACCACATACTTCCAGGGATTGACGACGGAGCGCGCGATCTTGAGGAATCGCTTGAAATGGCTCGTATCGCTGTGGAACAGGGGTTTTCGGGAATTGTCGCAACCCCTCATTTTGGTAGTGGCTTGTTTTCCAGTGAGATTGATCAGGTTAGAGAAACCGTCCAAATGCTTAATCGGGAATTGGGAGAGCAAAACATAAATCTTACGATCTTCCCCGGAATGGAAGCTCGTCTTACAGCCGATGTTCTCGAATCCCTTTCTAAAGGAACTGTTTTATCAATTAATGAAGGTTGTTACATTCTTCTCGAACTGCCGGGACAGCAGGTACCCGCCGGTTTTGAAAACTTTGTGAGAATGCTGTTAAATACAGGGAAAAGAGTTGTGTTGGCGCATCCGGAGAAAAACATTGAAATTCAGCGTAGGCCAGAAATTATTTACGAGTTAGTCACGTTATTCAGTGACGGCGACTTTTTGGTTCAAATCACTGCGGATAGTATCACTGGTGACGCGGGATTAACGGCCTTATCTACAGCAAAATGCCTATTGGAACATAATTTGGCGCACATATTGGCTACTGACGCGCATTCCCCTGTTGACAGACCTCCTTTGATTTCAGACGCGCTTGAATTAGTCGCTTCTATTGTTGGCAAAGATGTAGCTTCCAAGATGACGAGTGAGTGGCCCCAGGCTGTTGTAAACAATGAAAAGGCACATTGTGGGATGATACCGAGAAAACCTGAAAAATTGCAAAAACCTAAACGCCGTTTCCGGTTTTTCTTTAAATAGATTCTATGAACTCTCTAACAAACCAGTATGATTGATCATTCCAGGATATCTTCAATAATTAAGTTGTTATTATAAAAAAATAATAAATTAAGCAGAAAAAGCTTGCAATCGTTTTTTGTCTGTTGTAATTACTCTCGAAACCGAGAAAATAGCAATCTCGGGGGGCGATAGATGAAGGCAATTTTTCGGATATCAATTTAGCGGTATCTCCAAAATCCCAAGTTAATCCAGGGGAAAAAGTGTTCGTGAAAATTGTTGACGTTGGTCCTTTATCAGATTCGGAGATTAGAGCGCTATTTTTAGCTCGGTTTGAAAATCTTGGGAAATTTTTCACAAAAGACTTTTTTCATTGACCATGGCCTTATGGCATATCTTGGTTTTTTCTATGGGTTTA
>JAMCYH010000088.1:742-8423 GCA_023474025.1 Deltaproteobacteria bacterium | reverse complement strand
CACTTCATCGGTATTGGAAGAAATTTCTAGGATGACTTGAGGCGCCCCTTTGGTTACTTTGAAAGTCAGGACAGCATCGACCTAGCCGTTATTGGTGGCCTAAAGAGCGATCAAGTAATGAAAGGCTATCAGACGGTTCACTTCCAGCCATTCGATCCCGTGCACAAGCGCACTGAGGCTACGATCGATACATCGGATGGCCGGACTTTCAAAGTAACCAAAGGGGCGCCTCAAGTCATCCTAGAAATTTCTTCCAATACCGATCAAGTGAAAGCTGTTGTTGAAAAGGCGATCAACGAATTCGCCAAGCGCGGGTTCCGTTCTCTGGGAGTAGCCAGAAAGGAATCGCAGGGAGAATGGCAGTTTTTGGGGGTCCTGCCGCTTTACGATCCGCCGCGCAGTGATTCAAAAGCGACAATTGAAACAGCGAAAGAGATGGGTGTGAGCGTAAAAATGATCACTGGCGATCAGCTTGCTATCGGCCGTGAAACTGCCAAACAGCTAGGGCTTGGCACAAACATCCTGGATGCTGGTGGTTTCGACGACACTCGTCACCATGAAACGGCGCAACTCGAGGATTCTATTCAGAAAGCGGACGGTTTTGCACAGGTATTTCCTGAACACAAGTTTCAAATTGTCGATGTTCTCCAGCGACACGGACACATTGTCGGTATGACTGGTGATGGCGTGAACGATGCCCCTGCGCTTAAGAAGGCCGATTGTGGCATTGCCGTTTCGGCGGCCACGGACGCTGCCCGTGCCGCGGCAGCTATTGTTTTGCTGACACCTGGCCTATCAGTGATAATAGATGCGATCAAGGAGAGTCGCAAAATCTTTCAGCGCATGAACAGTTATGCGACGTACCGTATCGCAGAAACCATCCGTGTGTTGCTTTTCATGACGTTGTCCATTCTTGTTTTCAATTTCTACCCTGTGACCGCCGTCATGATCGTGCTCCTGGCGTTACTTAATGATGGAGCGATCCTGTCGATCGCCTACGATCGTGTCATCTACTCCGAGCGACCTGAACAATGGAACATGAGGATGGTGCTGGGTATTGCCACGGTCCTCGGCATCGCCGGTGTTGTCGAATCCTTCGGACTCTTTTACCTGGGGGAACGGGTCTTTCATATGAGTCGGGAGATGATCCAGACCTTGATGTATTTGAAGCTATCTGTGGCGGGGCACCTGACCATTTTTGTCACGCGAACTCGAGGGCCTTTCTGGTCGATTCGGCCGGCAAGATTGCTATTGGGCGCGGTGGTGGGCACGCAAATGATTGCAACCCTGATTTCTGTTTACGGGCTGTTCATGACGCCGATCGGCTGGAGCTGGGCGTTGCTCGTCTGGGCATACGCCCTTGCCGGTTTCCTGGTGGAAGACCGGATCAAACTCGCTGTGTATCAGGTTTTTGACTCAATAGAATAGCCTCTAATTATCTGCTATTATATCAGATTCCGCTCGGCGTAAGAGGCATAGGGAGTCTTGAAGGTTCTCACGATCTTCAGTGCGGAACTTTTGCGTGAATCATCCCCCCACGAACCTTATTGGCAGAAGCAATTAATTTTTCTATATCTGTCTGAGAGTAGTGGGTAGTAATCCTTCCAGAGCCATGCGCTAACAAGTCCTGTCTGTCCTCAAACGATACCCCCGCGGCCCTGAGGTAACGGCCAAAGGTGGTGTGCGTTTCAAATTGTGTCTCCCCCACGTGATTCAAACCGATCTAGCCCGGCTTTTTGCGACGCCCACAATGACTGACCTACCAGAAGTTCAGAAATCCAACATTCGGTGTACACGCTCCTTTAGTTTGACACAAAAAGGATCCAGTATAACTTGCTCAGGTTACCGCTTTTTTATTGACAATATAGTTCGCAATAAGTTATACTTAAAAATAGAAAGGTCTATCATGCTGTTCTCTATTCCCCCCCATTGGACACCATGATGACCTTTTGTTTTGCAGTCAGAGAGACAAGTCCGTTGCGTGGAAGACATCCGGGTTCTAATTTCAGTCAGGTAGATTCAGCCATCTGTTTGCGTCGGTTTTTCATCTGTATCTGTTGAAACAATTTCCCTAGGTAATAATTGGACCATTTTTTATAAACAAGTTTTTTTAATCATAATCGTAGTCATCATCACCAACGTCGTAACATTTATAGCGGTACCCATCCCAGACGCACGGATAGCCATCAACTTCTGTATCGCTCCAAAAAAAGCCCCCTGGATGAACCATATATGGGCCTCTACGTCCGTACATACCTCTACCAGGGTGGTGAAATCCTCCTCCACGGTAACCGCCTCCTCCGTAATGCCCGCCACCATGTCCTCCGTAATGTCCGCCACCGCCATGGCTACCATGAAAAACAGGCAAAACTGAAACCCCTGAAAAACCGGAAGTCGATACAAGACTGTCTGGCGCAGCATCAGCAATGTTGGACACAATCATTCCTGACGCTACAAAAACGGCAAGCCCAACCGTGAATAACAAATTCATAGTTCTCATGGCCATTTTCTCCTTACTTCAAACAACAGCCGTCCTTGTCTGAAGGCGTTGCTTGCGAATACGGTGTCAATAATCCAGCTTCCAAATTCAAGATCGCCATTTACACTATATGCAACTTGCACCGGACCAATCTCATACATTACAGGAAACTCGCCAATTTCCCTGACAGGCGTCTGGATATTTGCGTCAACAGTTAACAGGGATGTATATTGATGGTGTAGACACCACAAAGAACAAAAGGATTCAAAAGATCAATGGTCTTGCCCGACGGCAGAAGTTTTGGTCTGAAAACTGCCCCGCGTTACCATTTTTGGAAAAACCTTGATTTGGAAGTCAGTTTGTCGGGAAATTCGTAGGCTAACTTATTGAAATCATGTGGCACGGCCGACAGGATTCGAACCTGCGACCTACGGATTAGAAGTCATGAGAATATGTTGAAATAATAAGTGAAATAGGGAAGGGAGGGCATTTAGAGGGCAGAATAGAAACCTATGTTAAATCAAAGTGTTACGAGGCTGGCCCATGTTGTCTGCGATTTATCTAAAATGATCTGTTACGACATGAGTGTATCTATTTGAAGTTTTGAAACTTATAATGCCACGTATTTCCAAAATACCTCTAATATCCCCGAGTCACTTGATATATCTTGGCAGCAGACGAGTGGCTGAAACGATAAGGACGAAATTCTTTGTCAATAACAGGTGCGCCCATCGGATAGGGTATACGATGCTCAATAGGGGCAGCTATGGCTTATCCTCATAGACCAGTAATAAATATCCGGGGGCCGATGGGAGCGCGATGGTCTAATACTTTAGGACAACTGAGAGCGAGTTTAAGCCAAAGCCGCTAGTTCCTTTCTTGTACAAAGACCGTTTTCCTACACGTTCGTATTACCCATACAGTGCCCTTTTACGGTCCTTGGGAATCCAAACAACGTGAAACTTGCATGCCCAAACTGTATGACCTAAGTTTTGAAACTAGTCCTTCGGATGTCTACCTTTTCTTGAACTTTGAGCGGTTCAGAAGAGGGAAGCGCCGATATGCTCCCGGAAATGTCAAACTCTTTGAATCCCCCGGCAGAGCCGAGGGATTACCCATTATTATCTCAAGTTTCGCAGTTGCGTCAGAAGGCAAAAAGGTAACTAAATCGGTAGAATAGGCTCGCGAAGGGACGTCCAATGTGCTATTCAAGTATTGCCAACAAAAAATCGCACAAGAAGGACGCCCTATAGCCAGGCTGGTTGCAAACTTGTAACGCTATTTGATGCCGAGTCTTTCTTTCCATTTGCCGGTGTATTGAAAGGCGAGTTTGGCAAAACTTACCCAGCAGGTGCCCAGTCCCATGCAGTGGGCTGCCAGTACCATGTTCTGACCGGCGATTCCGCAATCCAGGTCCGAATTAGATATTCCCCGAACATCCTGAAAAATCACAATGACCGTTGGCGCACTATGAAATATCCCGAGCTTGTGTTCAGCTATCAATGTAACAGCGCAAAACGAAGCAGGATGAAGGTTTGCTGGTTTAAACTTGATACTAAATTTTGCAATGGGAAGCCGCCATCTTTTGCCTGGGATTGGGTAGTCGATGGATGATTTGAATAACTTGCAGATTTTGACCGAGGTGTCGGTCATGCCGCTAATAATTTCAGGATCCCTTAACACAACAAACTTCCAGGGCTGCCTGTTTGCAGCCGACGGCGCAAATCGACCTGCTTCTAAAATCCTCTTGATCATGAATTCCGGGACCTGTTCTTTTTTGTACAATCGCGGACACTGCGCCGCTGGATTTAAAAAGATTTTCATCCGTATAAAAAGTCAACGCCGCTGGCATTCCCATGGCCACTTCGTATTTTTCAACACATTGAATGGCACGGTCCCCCATACCCAGTAAGACAAAATTGGGCATTCCCGATTTTAATGGGATTAAACCTCCAACATAACACGATTCCCCATGTCCGGCGAGAATGGCCCGAGGAACATATTTCCCCTCAAAACTCAATGAATGCGACACATGCATGATCTGTTCAGGATATCCATATATGAGACATGTATCTGGAATAAGAGGTGTTTTGGATAATGGCGACACCAGCGCCCCTTTATGCCCCAAAAGCTTGTTAAAAGGGTAATGCGCTGCCAAACCACCAAGCTTATAACGTTTAAGCATCCCCCGATTCATGGACCATTTGTTTTTTACCCATTCGTTTTCTTCTTGGCTTTTTAAAAGAGCAAGCATGGAAACGCCCTTGGTCCAGCCATGAATAACCGCCCCTGGCACACATGGCGTATCATCGGCTGTTATGGCGATATGTTTCCCTTCTCTTCGCGCATCCGTCATGGCCATGCAAATGGTCATTTTTCTATTCAAATCCTTCAGCGGCCGTATGAATTGATCCGGAATCTCGGAAACATCTTTGATGAATCTTAACGCAACGATGTCGGTTTCAAGGTCCAGTCTTTTTATCAAGGATTTGGCAATGCTCTGGTATTGAGATACTGAATATGATTTTTTGCGAGAGAACATGTGGCGCACCTCCCCATATATCATGCGTTGAATTTACACATCATTATTTGTCACAAGATATCTAATACCTATCTCCATTGAATTGTCGGCTGTTTCCGAAGAGGCAGACGTTGAAATTTCAATTTTGGATATCCGGCCATCATGGCGCCGTGAAGATGATGATCTTTCGGGAGATTTAAAAATTCTCCAAGGGGTCCCCATGATTTGGCCGCCATGGTGAACAGTCCTGCCCAGCAGCACCCCAAACCGAAACTCATCGCAGCCAGATCAAAATAGGCAAGTGAGATGGCGGCATCCGTCGGTTCGACGCCGGTTTGGATTTTGCTGTGTACGATCACAAGACTTGGGGCATTATGCAGGACAAGATCGAGGCCTGAATCAAATGCGGCCACGATTTTTTTGAATGCTAGCAGATGGGGCGCATCCGGCATTTCCTTCAGCATATGTTTCATCCAGTCGCATGCCATACTGGCCAGATGGTTTAAATCATCCAGATTATCAAATATCTGCCAGTTGACCGCCTGAAGATTATGACCGGAAGGCGCATAACCAGCCATCGTTACGATGCGTTTAAAAACTTCTTTATCCGGAGCTTCCTGCTTAAATCTTCGAACAGAGCGGCGGAGTCGCAATATGTTTTCAAATTGATCAGGTCCGAGAATGCTTTTGTAATCTGCGGGAGGGCATTGGTCCGGACTCATACATGAATGACTGATGGCTCCGGTCGGGCAGATGGCGACGCAATGGCCGCAATGGATACACCATTTTGAAAATTCAGGTTTGGGTTTCGGAGGAATTCCTCCCTTTGGCGGAGATATGATCTGAAAGGGGCAAATGATGGAGCAGAAACCATCTCTGGTACACAATGAATCGTTAATGGTGATGCCCGTCACGTAGAACACTCCTTTTTAAATTAATTGCTGAATGAAATTGTAATTCTACGGTCCTTCCAAGCGAACTTTCTTGCGCCATTTGGCGAAATCCTTTCTGGCAAAATTCATCAGAAAAGTGGGGCTTACCCGGGCAAGCCACCACATGACACGAGCAATTGGACTGACTGTTATAATGGGCTTGTTACGCTCCACGCCTTTAAGAATTTTCCGAGCGCACTCCCCAGAACTCACTGAAAAGCGTTCCCAGATTGAAACCCCTTCCTTCATCCAGTCTTCTCTTTTCATGTTGATTACAGGTGAAACGTCGAAAATAGAAGTACGGACAAAGGCCGGACAAACAGCGCTCACCTTCACACCAAGGTCAGTTCCTTCGACCCACATGCCCTGGGATAATCCCATCACCGCAAACTTGCTCACCACGTAGGATACAGTCGTGGGAAAGGGTATCAGCCCTTCTATGGACGCCAGGTTTACAATGTGACCAAAACCCTGTTTCACCATTTGCTGGTAGGCTAGCAATGAACCATAGAGCACTCCGTTAAGATTCACATCCAGCACCTTGCGGCAATCATCTATGGTCACATCACGCAAATCACCTGCAATTGCAATTCCTGCGTTATTGAAGATGTAGTCCAACCTGCCTTCCCTGGAAATCGTGTCGTCGATGATCTTCTTGAAAGCATCATAGTCCGTCACGTCCAGGCGGAAGGCCTGGATCTGTTTCACGCCTTCACCCATTGCTTCCACGTTTGCGGCAAGGGTCTCCTCGTTTATGTCCGTAGCCACGATCTTGGCTTTTTCTCGAATTAACTCCTCGACCAGAGCCCTGCCTATGCCAGAAGCCGCGCCGGTTACCAATGCGATTTTGTTTTCAAAAATCCCCATAGTGACACTCCTATTTTATTTTGAGACTGACTATCGGACTCTCTCCAGTATGTGGATACCCATTGCAGCTTCTTCGAATCCCAGATTCCCTCCTCCGTTCTCGGCAAGCGCCAGACGACAGTCACCAACCTGGCGTCGGCCGGCCTCATGCCTGAGTTGGGTTACCAGTTCATATATCTGACCTAACCCAGAAGCGCCCACAGGGTGTCCCCGAGACTCTAGTCCGCCAGACGTGTTAATAGGTATCCTACCACCTATGCGGGTCGCTCCAGACTCGCCGAATGGGCCTCCCTCACCCGGCTGACAGAATCCCAGAATCTGGGATTCGGTCTGATGTAACTCTCCAAACGCCGTGGCATCGTGAACTTCAGCTACATCAATGTCCAGAGGGCCAACTCCGGATATCTCGTAAGCTTGCCCGGAAAGTCTTACTGCTATGTCCATATGCTCTTCGGAGACCATCCGGCTGGTGCCAGACCCCAATACTGAAGCCAGGATCTTGACCGGTCGGGGTGAAACCAATCGCTTCATGAAATCCGCCGAACAAAGGATCGCAGCGGCGCTTCCATCACCAACCGGGGCGCACATTGGAACAGTCAGGGGCCATGTCACAATTCGGCCCGCGAGAACCTCGTCTATACTAATATCTCTCTGATACTGAGCGAAGGGGTTCATAGTACTATGGAAGTGATTCTTGGAAGCTATTGACGCCAACTGGCGCTGAGTTGTTCCGTGTGTTGCCATGTGCCGACGAGCCATACCGGAATATATATCCATGAATGCGCTGCGACTGGCTCCTGCTCCAGCAGAATCATCTTCTACAGGAATATCTAGGGTTATCCCCCTGACAAGATTTCTCCAGGCTGCCATCTGCTCTTCCAT
>JAMCYH010000088.1:0-732 GCA_023474025.1 Deltaproteobacteria bacterium | reverse complement strand
GATCCGTAAAAACCTGATGAATATCCCCCATGCTCTTCCATGTTTTCAACATCTATTCCGGCCCAGTAAGCCTTGAACGTTTTCAGCTTATCCCGGTCGTACAGTTTTTCGGCTCCCACTGCCAGAACACAGTCGTACATACCGGACGCAACACCCATCCAGGCCATATGCAATGCCGTGGATGCGCTTGCGCAGGCGTTTTCAACGTTTGTTATCGGAATTCCTTCGATTCCAAGCTTTCTGAGAGCAACCTGGCCTTTTATACAATGTTGATCCGTGAAATAGCCCCACATGGAATTCGAGAACCACGCAGCCTGAATGTTTTCAGGTGTTATGTCGGCATCTGAAAGCACTCCGTTAACGGCCTCTTTGACCAGATCCTTGATGGATCTGTCCAAGTGTTTGGCAAAACGGGTCATACTTGATCCTGCGATGAATACATCTCTCATTTTCTTTCTCATTTTTTGTCGTATGTCTTCTCGAACGTCTGCCCTTTATAGTGGCTGCGGCTAAGGCTTCCCGGTTCGGTCCAGATGATCTGGGGACTTATTTTAATTCGTCGACTCATTGTTCCCACGATTTCCTTCTCCAGCCTTTCTAGTTCGGCTCCTTCAATTCCCACTGCGTGCTCGACTCGAATCTTCAATGGCGGCACAACTCGTGGGGGCGGTTCATCGAGGATGATCCTGAATTCGCCGGTCACTTTTGGGACAAAGTCGTTTATGACCCCTT
>JAMCYH010000036.1 GCA_023474025.1 Deltaproteobacteria bacterium | reverse complement strand
GACTACGTGAACCAAGTTGGTTTTAGTGAAAGAACAGACGCCATTGTGGAACCAAGATTGAGTTTGCAGTGGTGGGTGGATATGAAGCAATTAGCTGCACCAGCATTGGAGAAAGTAATGGCGGATGAAATTCATTTTCATCCTGCGAGGTCTTTTTGAAGTTTATAGTCAATGCTATCCACAAGAGCGTTCCAGGACGCCTGTATTACGTTTTCATTGAAACCTACTGTCCACCAGACATCTTCCCCGTCAGTCGACTCTATCAACACGCTAACAGTCGCTCCTGTTCCCGAAGTTCCTTCAAGGACTCTAACTTTGAAATCCGTAAGACGTACCTCGCCTACATTAGGGTAAAATGTTGTGAGGGCTTGTCTAATGGCATTGTCTAATGCGTGTACCGGCCCATTACCCTCTGCTGCGGAAAATTCCGTTTTGTCCTTTACGACTATTCTTATTACGGCGTCTGAATAAGTCTTGGTATCTCCCTTTCTTTTCGAGCTGGTGACGCTGAACCCGTGCAATGTAAAGAATCTCTTGTGAAGCCCAAGCATCCTCTTGAGTAACAGTTTAAAAGAACCATCCGCTATATCGTATCTTGCTCCCTGAGCTTCCAGGTCCTTTATTATCTTGAGAATTTCTGCGACTTTTGGATCATCGGCAGACAAATCAATTCCAAATTCAGAAGCCTTTTGAACTAACGCGGCTCGACCAGCCTGCTCCGAAATCGGCATATGTCTGGAAGCCCCAACAAGTTCAGGATCAATGTGTTCATAGGCTCTGGGGATTTTCATAACAGCGCTTGAATGAAGACCACCCTTGTGGGCGAACGCTGCAGTTCCAACGTAAGGTTGAGCTTTATTTGGTGTTCGATTGGCCATTTCGTCCACGAATTCAGACACATGCCTTAGTAATTTCAGCCTTGCAGGATTATAGTTCAGCATTCCCATTTTCAGGGCAAGAGCCGGGATGATGGAGAGCAGGTTGGTGTTTCCACATCTTTCCCCGATGCCGTTGATAGTGCCTTGAATCTGTTTGACTCCCAATTCGGCGGCAACAAGAGAGCAGGCGACAGCAGTGTCGGCATCGTTATGGTTATGAATGCCCAAGGGCGTACTGATCCTTTTTTTAACAGCGCGGATTATCTCCGCGGTTTCAGAGGGCAAGGTCCCCCCGTTCGTATCGCATAGACAACAAAGATCAGCGCTATTTGCAGCTTCTAGAGTCTTTAGGGCATAATCACTATTTGCTTTGAAACCATCAAAAAAATGTTCAGCATCGAATACAACCCTCTGAAAATGAGGCCTGATGTAATCGATGCTTTCCCGTATCATCTCAAGGTTACGCTCAAGTGAAGCGACGAGAATATCAGTGACATGAAGGTCCCAGCATTTTCCGACTATAGTCACGGCTGGTGTTTGGGTCTCAATGAGAGTCCGCAATTGAGGATCTTTTTCCGGGCTAAGGTCAACTCTACAGGTACTCCCGAATGCTGAAATTACGGAATTCTTGAAATTGAGTGTCTTGGCTATCTCGAAAAAACGCCGGTCTTTGGGATTCGAGCCTGGATAACCGCCCTCTATGAAATCTATGCCGAATTCATCGAGTTTTTGAGCGATTCTAACCTTGTCCTCCAATGAGAAGGTAACGCCCCACGTCTGGGCGCCATCACGTAAAGTCGTGTCATAAAGCTCGATGAAGTTCAATCAGGTCCTCCGTTGGCAAAAAAATTATAAAGGTTTTTCCAGTTCAAACAAGTCATGTAAAACACGTACTGCCAATTCGGCATATTTTTTCTTGATGACGCATGAAATCTTAATTTCAGATGTGGAGATCATTTCGATGTTGATTCCCTCTCTGGCTAAGGCTGCAAACATTCTCGAGGCCACTCCGGAATGAGAGCGCATGCCGAGACCTATAATGGATACTTTGGCAATATCCCTGGAGCCAGCCAGCTTCTCGGCGCCCAGTATTTCTCTGACTCCCTGACAAACCTCAAGGCCCTTTTCAAGATCAGCCAAAGGAAGGGTAAATGAAATATCTGTCTTACCATCTTCGCTTGAATTTTGAATGATTACATCGACTACGACATTGGCTTCAGCCAGGGCTCCAAAAAGCTGTGAAGCCGTACCCGGCACGTCTGGTATTCCCGAAAACGTAATCTTGGCTTCTTTTGTGCTGCAAGTCACCGCTCGCACTGATTCCTTTTCCATATCTGAACTCTCCTCTGTAACCAGGGTCCCCTCGTTGTCATTGAAACTGGATCTGACAATTAATGGGACTTTATGTCTCATAGCGAATTCGACGGCCCGTATGTATAAAACCTTTGCTCCCAGAGACGCCATCTCGAGCATTTCCTCATAAGCTATTCGTGCTATCTTTTTCGCCTCTGGCACGATGTTCGGATCAGTAGTGTAAACACCGTCAACGTCAGTATAGATCTCGCATAAATCAGCTTTCAATCCTGCGGCGACGGCTACAGCAGACGTGTCGGAGCCTCCTCTACCCAATGTGGTTATGTCTCCGTTCTCATCTACACCCTGAAAGCCAGCTATAATAACGATGGCCCCTTCAGCCAGGTCCTGGCTGATCTTTTTCGTTGTTATATCGGTAACCCTTGCTGCCCCAAACGCAGAGTCGGTTTTGAGGGGTAATTGCCATCCGCAATATGGTTTGGCCTTGTATCCAAGAGATTCCAGAGTAATGGCCAATAAGGCTATGGAAACCTGCTCACCGGTCGAAACGAGAATATCCATCTCTCTTTCATTTGGGATCGGGGTGATTTCCTTGGCCAGGTTAATTAATCTATCCGTTTCACCGGCCATTGCAGACACAACCACTACCATTTCGTTTCCCTGTTCCTTGCGTGAGGCCACTCTGCGCGCTACATTTGCGATTCGGTCCAGGGAACCTACCGACGTTCCTCCATATTTTTGAACTATAACGGCCATTTATTTTCTCCAAAGTAAATCAAGGAAATTCCGGTCCTTTCTGTAAGTCCTTCATTTCACGCCAAGCAAAAGCCAGTTTGAGCTGAAGAATAATCTATAAACTCCTGAAATCTTGAACTCCAGTCTCCGCAACCAAGATATTCGAATTTCAAGATTCGGGAATTTTCATTTTCTTCCTTGTAAAAAGTTATTCTTAGTTCCGAAGTTAAGATTGGGGATTTTTCGGATGCCCATTCAATTAACAGTGCGCCGTTTGAGTCAAGAACCTCCATTAGCCCAAGTTCTTCGATAGCTTCTGGACCCACTCTGTACAAGTCTGCATGATCTATTGTAAAAGGACCCTCATAACGATTCACAATCGTGAAACTTGGACTGTTTATTTCATCAACCGGTATTTTCAAAGCCTTTGAAATGACGCCTTTAGCCAATCTGGTTTTTCCTGTTCCCAGATCACCGAGCATAGATATAATGTCCCCAGGGTTAAACAATGTACCGAGGGCTTGGCCGATTGCGATTGTGTCGTCTTCCGAATGTGAATTTATTAAGATGGATTTTGTCATAAAGACGCCATGTGACCGAGAGAAAGTTAGAAGTATGATCCTGCGAAGTACAATGTAAAACAATATATTAAATCTTTAGCGCTTGGCAACAACTATCTGATGTGTGACTGGTTTAACAGATATGCGCTTCTTGAAGCCGTCGCAGTATTTTTGATAAATGTTGTGTTGCAATAATCTTCATGTTACAAGCAGTGCTATTGAGTAATGGGCGAGAAGCCTGATTTTGGAATTTTTACGACATTATGAACTTTTTGTTAAACAGTATAGAGAGTACGCCGCTCCACTATGATGTTTCCAGAGATCCCATTTTTAAAGATGTTATTTCTGTGGTTAAGCGCGTCGGTTCTTTTACAATTTGATTTTAATCTTCCGATTTTGTCGGAAGTCCTGAATATCTAATTTGTTGACGAAGAGAGGAAGGCAGATCGCCTAAGTTAATTTAAAATGGATTTCCTACGGCCTTTGCTGGCACTTGCTCCGGATTACAAAAAACGAAATGGCAGGCCTTTTGTAACGTTGAGTTACGCCCAAAGTTTGGATGGGTGCATTTCGGCTCGTCCGGGAGAGCCTCTGGCCCTGAGTGGTCAACGGTCACTTCGTCTGACACATCAGTTAAGGGCCGCTCATGACGCAATCCTGGTTGGCATTGGAACAGTGTTCTCGGACAATCCCAGGCTTACGGTTCGCTTGGTCAATGGTTCAAATCCCAGACCCGTGGTTGTAGACAGTTTTCTTAGAATCCCTCTTGACTGTAATATCATGACCGAAAGTTGCCGTGACCCGATTATCATAACCAGCAAGAGCGCTGACGAAAATCGGCTTAGGACCCTGGAATCAATGGGCGCTTCAGTCATCAGGGTAAATTCTAACGACAAAGGCTTACTGAAATTGTCGGAATTGCTGTCGGTTTTGGCTGATCTTTCCATCAATAGCCTCATGGTCGAGGGTGGCGCCAGAATCATAACCAGTTTTCTAATTGACAAATTGCCGGATTTTGTTGTGCTCACGATAGCGCCAGTCATGGTGGGTGGTTTGAGGGCTGTCAGTGACCTTGGGGAGTCTGATCCTAATCAATTCCTTCGACTTCAGGACCCGGGGCATCGGTGGTTAGGTAACGATTTGATATTGTGGGGAAACCTTATTTGTGACTGTGAAAATCATTCTGAATTTTCAACCGCTATCGGGGGGACCCGCTTTTAGATGCTGCGTGACAGCCTTAAGAACGAAAACTTGCTAGAAAAGCGACCTGTTCAGGGCCAAAAATGAAACTTAGGTCTCTCTATTTTGACGGGCCGGGTCGAGTTTCGATTCACGAAAACACTATTAGACGACCGTGCCGAAATGAAGTTCTTGTAAAGACACTGTTTTCCGGGATTAGCGCTGGGACTGAACTGCTTGTCTTCAAGGAGGAATGGCCTTCAGAGCTTACCCTGGATCAAAGCATATCTGCTCTTTCCGGTAAATTTTCGTATCCAGTAAAATATGGTTATGCTGCCGTAGGGCGAGTCATTGAGGTGGGCGAAGACCTTTCTCCTGAATGGACGGGGAAATTGGTCTTTGCTTTTAATCCTCATGAGACGTATTTCCTTTCTTCTGCGGAAAACTTGATCATAATACCCGAAGGCGTTGCTCCGGAAGTTGCGTGCTTGCTACCAAATATGGAAACAGCGGTAAACCTCGTTATGGACGGCAATCCTATCATTGGGGAATCAGTCGCAATATTTGGACAAGGAATAGTAGGAATTCTAACCACCGCATTGTTGTCCCGGATGTCTCTTGCTAAGGTTGTGACGTTTGAAAAGTATCCTGCGCGCAGACAGGCTTCATTATCCATGGGAGCCGATTTATCCATCGACCCGTCCACCGATTTTGGAATTTCTAGATTCGATGATTTTTTCGTGGGCTCATTGGGTGATGATGGCCGAGCTGATCTGACTTATGAGCTTTCGGGACGACCCGAAGTCCTGAATATGGCGATTGCCATAACAGGCTATGGTGGCAGGATAGTCGTAGGGTCGTTTTATGGTTCAAAAAAGTCCCCGATAGAACTGGGAGGCTGGTTCCACAGAAGCCGCATTAAACTTATCAGTAGCCAGGTTTCTTCCGTGGCTCCTCATCTAACAGCTCGTTGGTCGAAAAAAAGGCGATTGGAATTTGCTTTAAGAATGCTGGCCCAGATTAAACCGGAAGGGCTCGTAACGCATATTAAAAGTTTCGAAGATGTCTCGGAGGCTTATCAACTTCTAAACGACAAGCCCCAGGAAACAATACAAGTCATTCTTAGCTATGAGGAAAACGCATGACTTTTGAGAGCGGTAAATATGGGTACGTAGTAGCGGTTCAGCGAAATTTTGTCGCACGTCACTTTCTATTCGGTGGGGATTGGGGACAAGAGAACCAAATTCACTCACACCACTATAAAGTGGAAGCTCGATTGGAAGGGCAAGAACTGGATCAGCACGGGTATCTGGTAGACATAGTTGAAATCGAGAGCCTGCTTGATGGCCTGGTTAATGGATACCGCGACAAGGTATTAAATGAATTGACTGAATTTTCAGGTTTGAATCCTAGTATAGAACACTTTTCCCGGATTTTTTGTGAAAAAATGCTCGATGGAGTAACAGCTCCAAATATCCGTGCCGTCACAATAAAAATGTGGGAAAATGATATAGCCTGGGCCGCGTATCGAAGAGAACGCTATTGAATGTTGGGCTAGTAATTTACGGTAGCCTGGACATCCTGACAGGCGGATTTATTTTTGATCGCAAACTCGTGGAACATATTCAGGCCAATGGTTCGAGTGTAAAGGTATTTTCTCTGCCGTGGCGTCACTACGTCTCCCATCTGACGGACAACTTGTCCTACAAGTTCCTGCGACAACTAAAAAATGCGACTTGTGACATCCTCCTGGAAGATGAGTTGAACCATCCTTCGCTTTTGACGACAAATTTTTTTCTAAATCATCCGGTAAAATTTCCTGTTGTTTCGATAGTCCATCATTTGAGAAGTAGTGAGCTTCGGTCAAAAGCGACAAATCGCTTTTATCGCAAAGTTGAACAAAGTTATCTGAGATCGGTCCACGGCTACATTTTTAATAGCGACACCACGCGCCAGAGTGTCAGGAAGTTAGGTCTGCCTTCGAAGCCATATGTGACAGCGCACCCTGGACGAAAGCCTGCAAACCGGCTAGTCGATATTGAGTTCATTCGTAAGAGATCTCATGAATCGGGTCCCTTGAGAATATTGTTTGTCGGGGCGCTCATCCCAAGAAAAGAGTTGAACACCCTTATTGAGGCGCTATCGAATATACCCGGAAGTGAGTGGACATTGAGGGTGGTCGGCGCCCTTGAAACAGACAGAAATTATACGAGTCAAATACTTGAGCTTCTAAAGCGATTAAATCTTGAAAAAAATGTCAAGTTGCTGGGTTCAATGTCCCAAGAAGAGCTTGATTCCGAGTATTTGAACTGCCATGTTCTTGCGGTCCCTTCTTCCTACGAGGGATTTGGGATTGTATATCTTGAGTCAATGGGCTTTGGCGCGCCGCCTCTGGCCACTAACGCAGGCGCTGCTCATGAAATGGTAAGCGACGGAATAAACGGTTTTCTTGTTAGCCCTGGTGACGTTGTGAATATTGCAGAAAAGCTGGGGCGACTGGCCGGTGATAGAAATCTTTTGTTCGAGATGGGGAAAGCGGCCCTGGACAGTTTTGTCGCACATCCCACATGGGACCAAAGTTGCCGGAAGATATTTAATTTCATGAAAGAAATGGTCGGGAACAATCATGTTTGATGAATCAAATTACCAATTTACCCGATACTTGTCTTCCAAGAAGAGTGTCGACGATCGCTCACTCAATAGAGTTGTATGGGAAAAATTACGGTCTCTCATTGCTCTTGAGCATTCGTCCAATCCTATGACAGTACTTGAGATTGGAGCAGGCATTGGTACCATGTTTGAACGCGCCCTCGAATGGGAGCTTTTGGTCAAAGCTAATTACACCGCTATTGACGCCATGAAGGAAAATATTGAAGAGGCCAAAGCCAGGGTTCCTGGCTGGGCTTATAATGTGGGTTATAGTGTAGAACAAATTGCAGACAATGAATTGAAATTGTCAGGTCTTGGTAGAGAAGTTAAATTGAAGCTCGACGAGGCCGATTTTTTTGAATTCGCAAGGAGAAATGACGTTACTTCAAGATGGGACGTGATTATTGCAAATGCGTTCCTGGATCTAGTTGACGCAGGAAGGACCTTACCGATCACCTTGGATCTATTGAAGCCAAAAGGATTGCTTTATTTCACCATAAACTTCGATGGATCTACTGTGCTTGAACCTGAAATCGACCCGGAATTCGACGCATTTATTGAAGACTTGTACCACAGGACAATGGATGATAGAGTGATAGATGGCGCCATATCCGGAGACAGCAGAACAGGTAGGCATTTTTTCAAAATAGCCAGAGAAAACGGCGTAGAAATACTTGAAAGTGGATCTTCAGACTGGACAGTGTTTGCCGGAAAGGCTGGATACCGTGAGGATGAGGCATATTTCTTACACTTTATAATTCACACTATGTATATGGCTCTCAAAAACAGCCCAGGGCTCGACATACACAAATTCAAAAACTGGATCGAAGAAAGACACTCCCAGATTGAAAACGGCAAGCTCGTTTACATTGCTCATCAACTGGACTTTTTGTGCAGAAAAGAACCTTTACGGAAATGAATTGTCTTCGGGCAAGAAACGATGGTCTTCAAATTTCTTCTGATGGATATCCTGAAAAGAGGGTGTTCATAATTCTGTGTCAGTTAACTGAAAGCTGATATGATCAGTAGAACAAGGAGAACTGACAAGATGCAAGAAGATAACGAATTTGATTTTCAGCAAGCCCTCCAGGATATCCAATCAGG
>JAMCYH010000346.1:8145-8492 GCA_023474025.1 Deltaproteobacteria bacterium | reverse complement strand
GCGCTGGCGCGGCTGGTCTCCGGTAATGGATACGTACAGAAAGGAAATCGGGTCATAAGGATCGTTACAGATGATTTGGGAAAACCAAAGGCGCGTTTTTCCGACGGTTCCGACTCTGACTTTGCCACACTAACATTGAGTCATTCCAACGGCTTAGCTATGGCTTCCGCTGCTGCGTCCAAAGCGTTTCGCGGAATTGGAGTAGATATAGAAAAGGTCGAGGAGCGAAGTTTATCCTGGGCTAATGACTACTTTTCGGATTCCGAGATTGAACTGGCGAATTCATCAGGCGATCTTTCCAGGTGTCTGACACAAATGTGGAGTCTTAAGGAAGCAAGCCTTAAGGC